>JBJKRZ010000033.1:0-3912 GCA_046704365.1 Acidimicrobiales bacterium
GCCCCAAGGTGTACACAGCCGCCCTGGGGGTCACCTTCAACTCGACCATCGGGCGCTTCATCAGCGAATGGCAGTCGCCCGACTTCCACGACCCGGCCACCGTGGTGATCGTGGTCGTCCCCGCCGCGGTGACCGTCGCCTTCCTCGTGTTCTCCAAGCGGCCCCTCCCCGCCCTCGACCTGCTGCTCACGGGGTTCCTCTTCGTCGCCACTTTGGACTCGTATCGCTTCGCGCCGTACTACGTGATCGCCTGGTGCGGGCTCGCCGCCCGCACCTCGCCCATCCCCAAGGAGCAGCTGCGGCCTTCGCTCCTCACCTGGCCTCTCGGCGGAGTCCTCGCCCTGGGCATGCTCCAGGGGCCGTGGGTGCCGGCCGGCCGGCCGGCGGCCATCGTGCCCGTAGCGGCCGTCTCCTACCTCGAGCACCACCCCGGCAGGGTCTTCTCCAGCTACCTGTGGAACGACTACCTCGACCTGAAGGGGATCCCCGTCTTCATCGACGGCCGCACCGAGCTCTACACGGGCACGCCGGTGTTCGACCAGTACCTGGAGCTGCAGAACCTCACCACCGACCCCGATCCGATCCTGGAGTCGTACCACGTGCGCTACGTGCTGTGGGCTCCGCACACCCCCCTGGCGCAGTACCTGTCACATGACCCCAAGTGGCAGGTGGTGCGCCGGTCGGATCGCTCGCTTATCTACCGCTACCTGGGCTCCGGGGGCCAGGTAGCGGGCTCGGGCGCCTAGCGCCGGCCTGGCGGCCAAATTTCGCCCAACACCCCCGCCCGGGACTCGCCTCGGGCCCGGCTTCGGTCGATGCCTCATGCACTGTGCTGACGAGCAAGAGTCCCCTAGAAGCAGGGCTGTCGCGCCCCGAGACCGCAGAGGCCGAGCCTCGCCTGGGCTTGGCCGCCGCCCCCCAGGAGCGGGTGGCCATCGCCCTGGTGGACACCGATGCCACCGTGCGCTCGGTGCTGGTCGACCACCTCCAGAAGCTGGGCGTGATGGCCATCGCTCATGACGACCTCGAGGGGATGCTCGAGGCACCCGCCCACAACGCCCCCACGGTGGTGGTGATCGGTCCCTCGGAGGACCCCGAGACCTCCCTCCCCAAGGTGGAAGAGCTCCTGCGCCGCCAGAGAAGCTACGGGGCCGTGCTGCTGGCCTTCGACCTCCCCCCCGACGTCGTCCAGCGCGCCTTTCGCATCGGGATCGACGACGTGGTCGCCGTCCATGCCGAGGACAGCGAGCTCCTGGGCGCCATCGGCCGCGCCACCGACCGGGTCCGGCGCACCCTGGAGGAAGCCGAGAAGGAAGCGCTCATCGCGTCGGTGGTCCCCGCCATCGCCCACGCCGATACCCCCTTGGCGGGCCGGGTGGTCACCGTCTTCGGGAGCAAGGGTGGAGTGGGCAAGTCGGTGCTGGCCACCAACCTGGCCGCCGCCCTGGCCGACGTCGCCGACGGTCCCGTGGCCCTGGTGGACGCCAACCTCCAGTTCGGCGACAACGCCGTGATGCTGCAGCTGCACCCCACCCACACCATCGTCGAAGCCGTCATGGCAGGCGACCGTCTCGACGCCGATCTGCTCGAGGACCTCATGCTTCGCCACGAGCCCACCGGCGTCATGGTGCTCGCCGCCCCCACCGAGCCCGGCGCCGCTGACCAGATCCAGCGCACCGACCTGATCAACATCCTCACCGTGCTGAAGGACATGTGCTCCTACGTCGTGGTGGACACCTCGCCGCACCTGAGCGACGGCACTTTGGTCGCCCTGGAGCTGGCCGACGAGATCGTCATGGTGAGTGGCCTCGACGTGATGAGCCTCAAGAACTCGAGGGTGAGCCTGCAGGCCCTGCAGGTCCTCGGGGTCCCGTTCTCGAAGATCAAGTTCGTGGTCAACCGCCACAACGCCAGCGGGCCCCTGGCGCCGGTGGACGCCGAGAAGACCGTGCAGATGAAGGCCGACATCGTGCTCCCCAGAGAGGAGCTCGTGGCCGAGTCGGTCACCCGCGGCGTGCCCCTGGTGTCGCACGCCCCCGCATCCAAGTTCGCCAAGGCGGTGACCGAGCTGGCCCGGAGCCTGGCCAACCTGGCCGAGCCTGCCTCGGGTACCGGCGCGCCCGCCCGGGCCCGCCCCTCGAGCGGCGAGGCCCGGCCCGAGCCCGCTCCCGTCCCCGTTGCAAGGGCCGTGGCGCAGGGTGACCTCACGGTGGAGCACAAGCGGCGCTGGCAGCTGTCGAGGCGGGGCCGGGTCCAGGAGCCTGCTCCCGTTTGACCCCTGGCCGGTACAGGTCGGCTGGCCGTTTCTCGCCAGGCGAGGGCCCGCCGGTGGGAGATATATCCCGCCAAAAGGGACTTTTGGCCTTATTGTGCTGGCCGTCATGCCGGCAAGCTCTACTGATGTCGGCCGGCGGCGGTCGGCACACCGTGGGGCGGGGTGCTCGCTATGGCCATTCAGCCTGACTTCGACAGCACAGCTGCCTACGGCACTCTGGGTCGTCCCCTGACGGCTTCCCTGGTCGAGCTCCCCGTCCGCCAACCGCAACCCCCGGCGCCGGCGTCCGCCCAAGGCGAGCCAGCCAGGGCACCCGGTGCCACCAGGGCGCCCAGTGCCACCAGGCTCTTGCGCCACTTCCGGGTGGCCCGCTCCGACGTCCCGGGTCGCCCCATCCCGGCCGCCGAGATGCTGGCCGCCACCCTGCGGTGGACGGGCCTCGTCGTCGCCTTCGGCATGGCCACTGCCCAGCGCGAGGTCACCCTGGGGGTGTGGGTGAGCGGGGCCGTCCTGGCGGCAGTCGCCCTCCTGCGCAGCACCCGGCCCTTCGACTCGGGCCGTGCCGGGCCGCTCGCCGTGGGGACGATGCTCGTCGAGGTGTCCCTGGGCGCCGCCGTCGTCCAGTTCACGGGCTTGGCGCACTCCCCGTTCATCTTCTCCTTCGCCGTGGCCACGCTGCTGGCCGGCCATCAAGGTGGGTTGCGCATCGTCCCCGGCCTGGTCGCCATCGCCGGCCTCGGCGTCATCGTGCCCACCTTCGCCATCGCCCAGAACCGCGCCTATGCCACCGACGGCATCCAGTTCGCCGCCCTGCTGTTCCTGGTGGGCCTGGTGGGCGGCTACAGCCGGCACCTGCTCGACGACGCCGGTCGTGTGGGCCAGGGCCTCGTTCGCCAGATGCAGGAGCTGTCGGACGTGAACTCCTTGCTCCTCGACCTGCACGCCGCCAGCGAACGCGTCCCCATGCCCCTCGAGCTCTCCGGCGCCACGGCTTGGGTCGTCGACCGCCTCGAGGACGCCTTTTCGCCCGACGTCGCCGCCGTCGTCCTGCGCGACCCCGTGAGCCAGCTGTGGCGGTTCTCCGCGGCGCAGGGGCTGCGTCCCGGAGCGGTGGGGAGCAACCTGGAGCTGCCTCCCACCTTGGACATCGCCTCGCGTGCGACCGAGCCGGTCGCCCTGGGCTTCGGCGACCAGGGCCTCGACTACGCCTCGACATGGGGGATGTACGCCGCCCTGCGTGCCCGTGGCGAGGTGATCGGGCTGGTGGCCGTGGAGAGTCGGGACCGCCGCCCCGGTGACCCTGCCGACCGCCGCCGGCTGGCGGGGCTGGCCTCGGCAGCTGCCCTGGCCGTGGACAACGCCCGGTGGCTGGAGCGGATCCACACCTTCGGCGTCGAGCAGGAGCGCTCACGTCTGGCCCGGGACCTCCACGACCACGTGGGCCAGTCCATGATGTACCTGGGGCTCGAGCTCGACCGGCTGGTGAAGGTGAACCACGGCAGGGCGGTGGCACAGGACCTGATGACGCTTCGCCACGACGTGCGCAATCTGCTGGCGGAGCTTCGCGACACGCTGGTCGACCTCCGCACCGACGTGTCGCCCGAACAGGATCTCCGAGCCGTGCTCCAGTCCCTGGC
>JBJKRZ010000034.1:0-66954 GCA_046704365.1 Acidimicrobiales bacterium
TGACATGAGAGTCAGAGAACTCCGGGGCCGGGCGGCGCCGGCCGGGCCGCCCCACGGCCGCCCCTGGAGGTGCGGTGCGTATGCGCGTGACTATCGGCTCATCTCGGCGACGGACACGTGGTCGAGCCCCCCGACATGTGGAGCAAGTACCTGCCCCCGAAAGCTCCACGACCGGCCCAAGCTGGAGAAGGACCCAAGGGCGGCGATGGCTGGAAGCTGATGCCGGGGACGCCCCATGCCCCTGGGACTGGTCACAAACGCCGGTCCCCTACTGCTAGCGCTATGGGGAGATCGAGTGGTACGGATCGACCTACGACTCGGTCCTCCGCGGCTCCTTCGAGGGCAAGGCCCGCCTCGAGGAACAGGACTTCGGCGGGGTGGACACCGAAGTGCTCTTCCCCTCCCAGCGCCCCACGGGCGCCTTCATGGCCCAGGAGGACGACGACCACCACCTGGCCGGGCTCGAGGCCTACAACACCTCCGGATGCGCGACGAGTTCATGGTTGCCGACCCCGAGCGGCTCCGTGGCCCTGGCCCAGATGCCCGGTGTCGACGTGCAGACAGCGCCGATCTCTCGGCCGGCGCCGACCCCTTCTGGGAGGTGGCCGAAGAAGAGCAGATGCCCGTCCACGTCCACAGCGGGCTGCGCCAGGCGGGGAAGCGCACGGCGGGGGTCGTTCAAGAAGGCGGCCGCCTCGGCGGGCCGGGAGATCGGGCTGGCCGAGATGGGCGGCCCCGTGGGCGACGCCTCGGGGTTCATGTCCAAGTTTCATCGACTCGGGCATCTACGACCGCTTCCTCGCCTGCAGATGGTGGCCGTCGAGTGCGGGGCGGGCTTGATCCCGCACTTCCTCGAGCACATGGACGACCACTACTGGCGCAACCGCACCTGGACCAGCTGTTCTCGGGTGCCTGGGGACGGTCCCGGGGGGACAAGAAGGCCTTGGTGGACCTCGTCATGGCCGTGGCCCGCATGGCCGGCGCCTGCGGTGGGCGCCTGGCGGAGCTCGACTTGAACCCGGTGGTCGTACGCTCCAAGGGCGCGCTGTGCGTCGACTGGTTGGTGGTGATGCGCTGATGGACCTGGAGCTCAGTCCCGAGCAGGTGGAGTTGGTCGATTCTGTCCGCCAGTTCCTGGCCGCCCGGTGCCCCGTCTCGTTGGTGCGCCAGGTGGTGGAGGAGGGAAAGCAGGCTGACGACTTGTGGGCGGCCATGGTGGGCCTGGACTGGCCGGCGCTGGGCGTGCCCGAGGACAACGGCGGCGTCGGTCTCGGCCAGGTGGAGCTGGCGCTCGTGGCCGAGGAGCTGGGACGCGTGCTGGCGCCGGTGCCTCTGTTGGCCACGGCCACCCAGTTCGTCCCCGCCGTGGCGGAGGCCGGCACGCCCGAGCAGCGCCAGCGATTTCTCGGCGCCGTGGCGGGCGGCTCGGTGGGGACCGTCGCCCTGGGCGAGGCAGGAGGGCGCTACGACATCGCCGACGTGGCCGCCACGGCCACCCCCACGGCCACGGGTTGGCGCCTGTGCGGGGAGAAGCACGACGTCCTCGACGCCGGCCGGGCGCAGGAGGTGGTGGTGAGCGCCCGGCTGGCGGGCGGTACGTCCGGCGACGCCGTCGCCCTGTTCGTGGTGCCGGCCTCCGCCCTCGACATCAGGCCGATGCACTCCCTCGATGCCACACGGGAGCTTGCGATGGTGGTGCTGGACGAGGTGGAGGTGGAGGCGGACCGGGCGCTGGGGAACGGGCCGGTGTCCGGCGACCTCCTGGAACGCATCGTTCAGCGGGCCACGGTGGCGTTGTGTGCCGAGACGGTGGGCACCAGCCAGGCCATCTTCGACATGGTGCGGGACTACGTGTGCGAGCGCGAGCAATTCGGGGTGAAGATCGGCTCCTTCCAGGCCATCAAGCACAAGCTGGCCAACATGTACGTGGCGCTGGAGGCGGCGCGGGCGACCACCTACTTCGCCGCCGCCGCCATCGACGAGGACGACTCCCGGCGCAGAGAAGCCACCCACATGGCCAAGTCCGCCACGGCGGACTGCCAGAAGCTCGTGGCCCAGGAGGCCATCCAGTGCTTCGGAGGTATCGGCTACACCTGGGAGCACGACGTGCACCTTTTCGTGAAGCGCCAGAAGGCACAGGCGGCCCTCTTCGGCACCGGCGCCGAGCACCGGGCAGCGCTGGCGGGCCTGCTCGGGCTCCGGTGAGGCGTCACCAGTGAGCTCCGAGCGTCGTCGGGCTCTCGTCACGGGTGCCTCGTCGGGGCTGGGCGAGAGCTTTGCCCGGCAGCTGGCGGCAGCGGGGAGCGACCTCGTGCTCGTGGCGCGCCGAGGCGAGGTGATGGAGCGCCTGGGCGACGAGCTGGCCGACGCCCACGGGGCGCGCGTCGAGGTGCTCGCAGCCGACCTGGCTGACCGTGCGGCACTGGGCAAGGTGGGGGAGCGGATCGCTGTGGGCGACGTCGACGCCGTGGTCAACAGCGCCGGATTCGGCTTCTACGGCCCGGTGGTCTCCCACAGCCCCGAGCAGGAGCTCGGCATGGTCGACGTCGACGTGGCCGCCGTCGTGGCGCTGAGCCAGGCGGCACTGGCTGTCATGGTCCCTCGGCGTTCGGGGAGCCTCCTCAACGTGGCCTCGGTGGCCGGCTTCGCCTCCACCCCGGGCAGCGCCACCTACTCGGCGGCCAAGTCGTTCGTGGTCATGTTCACCGAGGCCGTGCACGACGAGGTCGAGAGTCTCGGCGTGAAGGTGAGCGTCTTGTGCCCGGGATTCACCCGTACCGGCTTCCAGGCCAGCGCCGGCATCGAGGCCAGGGGCATCCCCGGCTTCGCCTGGGCCGATGCCGACGAGGTGGCGAGAGCCGGGCTGGCGGCCCTCGAGGCCAACCAGGCGCTGTGCGTGCCGGGTCTCCTCAACAAGGCCCTGGCGGCCTCGCCGCGTCTCGGCCCTCGCCGGTTCGTGCGGCGGGTGGCGCGGACAGTCGTGGAGCGCCTGTAGCGGCCCGGCCCGCTCCCGTCCGGAGCTACGTGCCGAGGAGCGACATCGGCTGGCAACCGCCACTGCACGAGCTTGGTCCTTCACAGGCGGTGGCGCTGATCGTAGGATTCCCGCCCGTGCGCGTGGGGCGGGGCAGAAGGAGAACGGCTCGGGTCGTCGCCGCGGCAGTGCTCGGCGTGGTGCTGGGCGGCGTCGTCCAACTGGGCAGCCAAGCACCTGTCCGGGCCGACTCGCCGTACTTCGCCGGCAGCGGGATCGTGAGCAACGGCGACGCCGTCTCGGCCGGGGGCTTCTCCGGGACGACCCTCGACTCGCCCCTCGAGGCCATGGCGTCGACCCACGACGGCGGCGGTTACTGGGCGGCGGCCGCCAACGGTGGGGTATTCGCCTTCGGCGACGCCGGGTTCTTCGGCTCGATGGGGGGCCGGCCGCTCTACGCACCGGTGGTGGGCATGGCCGCCACCCACGACAGCAAGGGCTACTGGCTCGTGGCCATGGACGGCGGCATCTTCGCCTTCGGCGATGCCATCTTCCACGGATCAATGGGCGGCATCCCGTTGTCCCAGCCCGTGGTGGGCATGGCCGTCACCCCCGACGGCGGCGGCTACTGGCTGGTGGCGGCCGACGGTGGCATCTTCGCCTTCGGCGACGCCGGGTTCTACGGCTCGATGGGCGGTACCACGTTGCAGGCGCCCATCTCGGGCATGGCCGCCACCCCTGACGGCAAGGGGTACTGGCTGGTGGGATCGGACGGCGGGGTCTTCGCCTTCGGCGACGCCGGGTTCTACGGCTCCGCTGTGGGCCAGAAGATCAACACCTGGGTGACGGGCATCGCCCCCACCCACGACGGCAAGGGGTACTGGCTGGCGGCCGCCACAGCCGGCGTCCTCCCCTATGGCGACGCCACCTTCTACGGGCCGAGCCCCAACGAGCCACCCTTCTCGCCTACCGTTGCCATCGCCGCCACGCCCGACTCCGAGGGCTACTGGCTGTTGCAACCCGACGACATGGCCATATCTTTCGGCCCTGGCCCCGCCCCGGGCCCGGACTTCCCCGGCGGGCGCCAGATCGTGGCGTCGGCAGCCAGCCAGATCGGCCCTGATCCCGACACCGGCCAGGGCCCCTACTGCAACCCCTACGGACCGTGCGAGGAGTGGTGCGCGCTGTTCGCCACCTGGGCCTGGCAGACGGCGGGTTACGGCATCCCGCGCTACGGCTTCGTGGGCGATATCTACAACTGGGCCGCTGCCCACGGACAGGACCTCCCGCCGAGCGCCCCGCCTGAGCCCGGTGACGCCGTGCTCTTCGGGACCGGACCGCAGAGCACCGCCACCTCCGTCCACACCGGCATCGTGGCCGACGTCTGGCCCGACGGTGCCGTCGTCACCGTGGAGGGCGACTCGGGCCCCGAGCCCGACGGCCAGATGGCGGTCACCACCGACGGGCCGTTCTTGCCCACCGACGCCGGCTACGAGCTCGGCATGCCTGTGTACGCCATCGCCCGTCCCTGACGTTTCAGGCACTCAACGAGGGCTCGTTGGAGTGAAAATCCACACTGTATGGTGTCGTCAATGGTGCCATCGTTGCCAGGCCCGACGAGTTTTCGCTGTGAACGAGAATGACCTATTCCATCGTGGCGTGGGACCCGATCACGAAGTGCATGGGTGTCGGAGTCCAGACGCATCAATTCAACGTTGGATCGGCTGTCCCCTGGGCTAAGGCAGGGGTGGGTGCCGTCGCCACACAGTCGAGAGCGCCGGGACTCGGCGGTAAAGGGCGCGGAAAGGTCGAGCTGCGGTATGGCTCGATGGGGCTCGTACTGATGGAATCGGGCTACAGAGCTTCAGAAGCCTTGAACGCCATTAGGCAAGTCGACCAATTCGCGGCCTGGCGCCAGGTGGCCATGGTGGACGCCCAAGGAGAAATAGCGGTTCACACAGGAGATCGCTGCATACCAGCAGCGGGCCACGTGACCGGTGACGGTTACAGCGTGCAGGCGAACATGATGAGATCCGCCTTGGTCTGGCAAGCGATGGCAAAGGCTTTTGAAGAAGCCCACGGTGACCTGGCCGAGCGGATCTGTGGAGCCATGACGGCCGCCGAGGAGGCAGGGGGGGACCTCCGTGGGAGCCAGTCAGCGGCATTGCTCGTCGTGTCAAGCACCCGGGCGTCCGGTCCAGATCAAGAGTCGGTGGACCTGAGGGTCGAGGATCACCAGGATCCCGTCAATGAGCTGTGCAGGCTTGTCGATCTCAAAAAGGCCTATTCGGCCTTGGGGAGATCCGAGTCGGCTAGCCAGGCAGGGGAGTTCGATCTGGCCGCTCGGTTGAGGCACGAGGTGCGTCTGTGCCGGTCGGCATCCTGGGAGTTGAGACTCTGGACAGGTATCGAGGCGATCAACGAAGGACGCTGGGATGAAGGCATGGAAGACCTGAAGGCAGCGCTGGGCGATGATCCAGATCGCCGGGAGTATCTGCGACGTCTCGTCGGTTCCGCTTGGTTGGACGGCGAGAGCGCCATGGAGATCGAAGACCGGTTGGCGGGCCCAGGGTGATCGAAGGGTCGGCGGACGATCGGGGCGACAGAGTCTCCAGTTAGCGGGATTCGGTCAGGTTTCAGCGATCGATCATCTGCTGCGCGCTTTCCGAGTACCGCTCTCCGTGCGCCACGATGTGCGCTTCGTCGAGCTCGGCCAGATCGCCGGATGTGAGGGTGAGATCGGCGGCGGCAATGTTCTCCGCGAGCCTGCCTTGCTTTGTCGTGCCGGGAATAGGAACGATCCAGGGCTTCTGTGCCAACAGCCAGGCCAATGCGACCTGTGCCGGTGTAGCGCCTTGGCGGTCGGCGATGCGCGAGAGAAGCGTGACGAACGCCTGGTTGGCCCGGCGTGCAGTCGGGCTGAAGCGGGGCATGGTGTTGCGAACGTCAGCCTTGTCGAATTCGGTGCTCTCCTCGATAGCCCCGGTGAGAAATCCTCTACCGAGGGGGCTATAGGCCACGAAGCCGATGCCGAGCTGCTCGAGGGTGGGAAAGATAATCTGCTCGGGGTCCCGCCACCACAGCGAGTACTCGCTCTGGAGGACCGATACCGGCTGAACGGCATGAGCACGCCGGATGGTCTGGGAGGCGGCCTCGGAAAGGCCGAAGTGGCGTACCTTTCCTTGTTGGATGAGGGCCCCGACGGTTTCCGCGACGTCTTCGATAGCGATGTTCTCGTCCACGCGATGCTGATAGAGCAGATCGATCGTCTCGACGCCGAGCCGGTGCAACGAGTCCTCCACCGTGCGGCGAATGGTCTCTGGGCGGCTGTCGAGGCCGGCGGCCCGTTGACCGGCCCCCACGCCACGAAGATCCCACCCGAACTTCGTGGCGATCACGACCTGGTCGCGGACGGGCTTGAGCGCCTCGCCGACAAGCTCCTCGTTTGTGTAAGGCCCGTACACCTGGGCAGTGTCGAAGAAGGTCACACCGAGGTCGACGGCGTGGCGAATGAGGGAGATCATCGCCTGCCTGTCTCCGGGCGGGCCGTAGCTCCAACTCATGGACATGCACCCGAGCCCGATTGCCGACACCTCGAGCCCGGTCCCTAGCGTTCGCCTCTCCACCCGGATTCCCCTCTCGAGTACTGCCGGGTCAGCGAGTGAACGACGGTGAGCGCTTCTCCGTAATGGCGTCGAAGCCTTCGCGGGCGTCATCACCGAAGAACGTGAGCATCTCCAGTGCCAGTGACGACTCGAAGATCGGCTGTGCCTGGCGGAGCCAGTGATTGAGGGATCGCTTCGTCCAGCGGATCGACTCAGCCGAGCTCGTGGCGAGCTTGTCCGCTACGGAAAGGGCTTCCTCGAGGAGCCGACCCGTCGGCACACACTTGCTGACGAGGCCGATCCTCTCCGCCTCGCGCCCGTCGATGAAGTCGGAGGTGAGCAGGTAGTACTTTGCCTTCGCCATCCCGCACAACAGTGGCCAGATCATCGTTGCGTGGTCCCCTGCCACCACGCCGATACGCAGATGGCCATCCGTGAACCGGACGTCTTCCCCGATGATGCTGATGTCAGCCAGCAAGGCGACGGCCAAGCCCGCTCCTACCGCCACGCCATTGATGGCGGATACGATGGGCTTCTCACAGTTGACGATGTTCAGGACCAGGTCGCGTGCGTCCTCGAGGTTCTCAGCTGTTCTCGAGTAGTTGCCCATGACACGGCGTTCCATCTCGATATCGCCACCGGCCGAGAACGCCTTGCCAGCACCGGTGATGACCACAGCTCTTGTGGCTGGGTCGTGCTGAACGTCCACCCAGACGCTGGCAAGCTCATGATGCAGCTTCTCGTCGGCGGCGTTGTACTTTTCGGGACGATTGATCGTCACCAAGAGCACGCCGTTGTCGCGTCGCTCGAAAACAAGACCTTCGTACTTCGACATGTCCATGTGATGAATGTCCTCTCAGGGGTATCTGGTTGATGATGGCGAAATGTCGAAATGAAAGTCTCTGAGCTGACGCGAAAAACGTTCCTGCTTCGCGCTTTTCGGCACACTTCCACTGCAGAGGCTCGCATCAGCCGGCGAGCCTGCTTTTGAAAGGTGTCGCGGGTGAACATCCAATTCGAACAAACGCATTGTACGGTGCTCTCAGCAAGAAGAAGGCAGAGCTGGGACGCATCAGGGCGATGATAACACCGGGCTGGGCGTCGTCTTGTCGCGCCGCGTTGCGCGTCGTTACTCTGGAGTAGCAAAGTCGCTCGCGTGTCTCGCCGCCTGCGTGCCGGCTATCCTGCCGAACACAGAACCATTGGTGAGACCTGAACCGCCCGGGTAGTTGAAGTAGAAGATGCCGCCGACGATCTCGCCGGCGGCGTAGAGCCCGGGAATTGGACGTTCCTCGGTGTCCAGCACCTGGGACGTCGCATTGATCCGCAATCCACCGAAGGTGAATGTGAGTCCGCAGGTGACCGCATACGCTTCGAAGGGTGGAGTGTCGATGGTATTTGCCCAGTTCGTCTTGTTCACAGGCAGGCCGTACGTACAGCGGCCGTCCTTGATGTTGGGGTCGAACGGGACGTCTTGGCGTACCGCGGCGTTGTACTCCTCGATCGTGGCGAGGCATGCCGCGGCGTCCACCCCGTCCAACTTCGCGGTCAATTCAGGCAGGGTATCGGCTGAAACCTTCGTGACCTGGCGGATCCGGTACTCGTCCCGAAGCAGGTGGAGGACTTTCTGGTCGAAGATCTGCCAGGCGAACTGGTTGGGCTGCTCGAGGACGGCTCTCCCGTACTTCGCATACGTGTAGTTGCGAAAGTCCGCCCCTTCGTCGACGAAACGCCGACCTCTGGCGTTGACCACGATCCCAAAGGGGTAGCTGTGCTTCTGAAATCCATCGCCGACCGAGAGGTCACCAAAGGGAGGGGCGTTCAGGTCCCAAGCAACGGCATGGCCACCCGACCAGTTGCCCCACGCCATAGCCCCGACGTCAAGAGCCATGCGGATCCCATCTCCTGTGTTGAGACGGGTCCCACGCACTTTGGCCAGGTCCCACCCGGGACCGAGATAGCGCGTGCGCCACTCGACATTGGCCTCGAATCCGCCACTGGCCAGGACGACAGAACCTGCTCTCAACTCATGCTCGTGGCCTCCGTGGACGTAGCAGACCCCGCCCACGACGCCATCCTTGGTGATGAGCGACGTTGCCCGCGCTCCGTACTCGATGTGGCAGCCCGATCTTTGCGCAGCATTGGTCAGCGTTTCGATGAGCCCGACGCCGCCACCGGAGGTCTCGAGTGTCAAACCGCCCCAAAAGGTGAACTTGCCATCCACACGGAACGCCTGGCGGCCGTACATGGGGAGGAAACGCACACCTTTGGTGGTCATCCAGCGCAGCGTGTCGAAGCTCCGACGAACGAGTATCTCTGCGAGGTCGGCATCGGTGCGGTATTCAGTCACCCGTGCCATGTCAGCCAGGAATTGTTCCTCGGGATAGGAGCCGAAGTCCGTGGTAGCGATTTGCTCCGGCGTCAGATCCGGTACCAGGTCGAGGATGTCGTCGACGCCCCGATATGCCACGCGCATCGCACCGGCTGTGAAGGCGGAGTTGCCACCCCGTTCCTCGAAGGCCGCTCGCTCCAGAACGACCACGCTGGCGCCGGCGTCCGATGCCGCCAGCGCTGCGCAGAGGGCGGCGTTGCCACCGCCCACCACGACGACGTCGGGCCCAGTCGGCATCGACCGTTTACCTCTCTGACCTGCGATGATGTGCCCAGTTCACCGGTTTCTCTGGCCCTCTCACAGTCTCGGTCGCCCGCCAATGTATACCAAGATATGCTGCCGGACACAATGCTGCTTCTTGTCCTCGGGACGACGGCGGGCGGGACCAGAAAGGGCGTGACAACGCCTCCTGCATCCGACACCAGCTTCAAGCTTTCGACAACCGCCGCCGCCGCCGGGGCGCGCTCGCCGTACCGGGACTTCTCGGTGTCAGATGCCGGCCGATGCGTACATCCGCAGTCGGATGTCGCGTGCCGCACTCATGTGCGATTCGGCGAGCTTGCCAGCACGTTCCGCATCGCGCGCTCCGATCGCCTCGATCATCTCCCAGTGGTCTTCCAAGGCTCGTTCCCATCGCCCCGCGCTCGAAAGAGTCGTGTCGGGGTAGCGGGTCAGGTGGCTGTTCAGCCTGGTGAGGAGGTCGACAAGCGTGTGGTTGTGGCTGCTCGCCCACAGGGCCTCGTGGAACTGCCGATTTGTCGTGGCCATCGCCATTACGTCGGTCACGTCCGTCTCCTCCATGCGGAGATGACGCTCCTCGAGGTTCGCCAGGTCGAGCTCGCTTCGACTCTCAGCCGCACAGCGAGCCGCCAGTCCCTCGAGTACGATCCGTACGGTGTAGATCTCGAGGATCTCCTCCGGTCCACACGTGCGGACCACCAGGCTGCGATCCCGGCGCTCGACCAACCCGTCATGTTCGAGACGGCGAAGCGCCTCCCGAACTGGCGTGCGACTCACACCGTAACGCGCGGCGATAGCCGTCTCACCGAGCAGGGATCCAGGCGGGAGTGTCAGGTCCACTATCTCCGAACGAAGCCGCTCGTACGTGTCTTTCGACATCCCTCTACCTCGACGTTCCAAGCCAGACCGTTGAGGGCCAATGGGCCCGCTGAAGCACTACAAGCCACCAAGGCAGCAACAGGCGTCGTGACTTGGGACCCTCCGTCGAGTAATCATGATAGCCGTTTCTGACCCCATGAAGACTTGGCTTATCGACTTGAGCGGGCTCCTGGCCGGACCTGGCGGCGGCACCGGAAGCATGAGGCCCGCTCCACGCCGCCAGCGACGAGAATGTGGCGCAACAACTCGGTTTCACACTGAGCCTACGAGCATGCAAGTGTCGAGAGCTCATCGGGCACCATGCCGAATCGTGCAAGGGTACCTCCGTGTCTGTCTTCGCCAACGCTCTTCTTACCCCCGGGTAGGCCCTGACGCCGATAGACAGTTCAGATCCTCCTAAGGTATACATCGTTGGGGGCGCCGAGGAGGCTCCGCCATCTGCAGGCATACGTCAGGGAGTCGCCGGGTGGTAGAAGGCAGGACCGTCGGGTTTGTCGGCCTCGGGGTCATGGGCAGCGCAATGGCTGCCACTCTTGCTAGAGCGGGCGTCACCGTCATCGGATTCGACGTCTCAGAGTCCGCCAAGGAGCTGGCAACTGACCAAGTCCGCGTGGTGGACTCGCTCGCTGAAGTGGTGCAGCAGTGCTCCACCATCTTTCTATCGTTACCCGGTCCCCCCGTTTCGCGAGCGGTGTTCTCCGAGATTCTGGCCGCGGCGAGCGGACCTGTCACGGTCATCGACACTTCGACGATCGATCCGGAAACGGCAGCGGAACATGAACGTCTAGCTGGCCAGAAGGGTCACGCATATGTTGCTGCACCCGTCGCCGGAGGCGAAAGTGCGGCGAAGGCAGGGTCATTGACCGTCATTGCCGGCGGCACAGGTCCGTCTGTTGATGCGATTGAACCGATGTTGCATCTGATCGGGGCCGACATCCATGTGGTGGAGTCCGCTAGAACAGCGTCCCTGCTCAAGCTCTTGAACAACCTCATGACGCTCGGCAATACGATTGTGTTTACTGAGGCTCTCGCCCTGGCCGCCAGCGCCGACGTACCCGCTTCGACGGTTTATGACGTGTTGAAGAATTCCAGTGGCGGGAGTGCGATTTTCACCCGCCGGTGGAAGGCAAACATAGAGCCCGGGAACTATTCGCCCGGATTTTCCGTCAACCTTGCAGTCAAGGACCTCGGTCTGGCCCTGGACTTTGCCCGGTCGCAGGGCGTGACCCTCGCAGCGGCGGACCACGCCAGGACCTCCTACACCGAGCTCCAGGAGTTGGGTTGGGGAGACCGTGACGTCGCCTCCATAGTCGAGTCATGGGAGACGCGGCTGAAGAAGAAGATTGGAGGTCAGAAACAGTGACCTCCGCCGTGAAGCCGCTGGTTTGCGGATGGCTCGAAAGCGACAGATGCAGTATGAATCCACGGCGTGAGCCGAGCACGAGGTCTCAGCTTCCTATCCTCACATGGTTGGTCAGCTCGGATGATCGTCATCTCCTCTTCGACACTGCGGCTCCCGATCCTTCGACAGCCTGGCAGTCCGGTCATTGGCACTACCGGCGCTCACAATCGGAGGGCCTTCTCCAAAGGCTGTGGGAGGTCGCAGGGCTCACACCAGATCAGATAGACGCTGTAGTGATGAGCCATCTGCACTGGGACCATGCTGGCAACTGGCTCCTATTTCCCAGCGCCAAGATCTACGTGCAGGAGCGGGAAGTCGAATTCGCATCGAACCCGCAGCCCGATCAACGTCATTATTACGACACGATCGGGCGATCGTCTTCGTTCCCTTATCGACAGCTCATTCTGGGTGACGGGAGTGCGACGCCGATCTGGGGATCGAGCCTCTCGCTGGTTCCACTCCCCGGCCATACGCCCGGATCTCAAGGGCTTCTTGTCGACGATGGAGATCGCCGTTTTCTCCTGGCCGGTGATGCGGTGCCGCTGTGGGAGAACTTCTACGACGGCGAACCGACGCCTAATGCCATTGCTACCGACATGGCTCAGGCGATGCGCACCATGGACTACATCGTAGAGCTCGACGCCTTCGTCCTTCCGTCACACGAGCCTCTTCTCGTCGCGTTGGAGGGGAAGGACGTCGTCAGGCCGGAATTCGTCACGATGATGGAAGAACTCGTGGCGAGAGAACGGAAGCAGGTTGAGCGTTGCATATCCGGGAAATAGCAGAAGGGAAGAGATGGGATGAGTGAGCGTACTGGCGGCCAGTTTGCCGTTGACGCTTTGCGGTCTGAAGGAGTTTCTGTTCTTTTCGGGCTCATAGGGTCAGCAACGATGGAACTTTTGGATGCGCTTTACGATCAAGATGATCTGCGCTACGTAGGGGTCCGTGACGAAAGAACCGGGACGCATATGGCTGACGGCTATGCGCGCGTTTCGGGAAGGCCGGGGGTGATGGTAGCCGGGCAAAATGGCCCGGGTGTGACCAACCTGATCACAGGTGTTGCCCAAGCATTCCGCGCCTATTCGCCAGTCGTGACTCTGGGCGGCGCGTTGACGCGTGGTCATCAGTACCGTGAAGGATTTCAGGACCTGGACCAGCAGGCCCTGTTGTCAGCAGTTACCAAGCGCACCTACACCATCCCAACAACAGAGATGGTGTATCGGGTCATCCGCGATGCCTTTCGCGTGTCTCTGACCCCCCGTAGCGGCCCGGTTCACGTGAACCTTCCTCGTGACGTTTTGTCGGGAACCGCACCCAGCCTTCCCCCGCTTCTGACGTCTCAGGAAAGGAGCCTTCCAGCAGTCGCGTGCGCCGCCACGAGCCAGGTCCAGGAGGCTGCCGAGTTGCTCCGCTCTGCGAAGCGTCCGCTCATCGTGGTCGGCGCCGGAATCAAGTGGCGGGGCCGGAACCAGGAGGCGATGAAGCTGGCCGAATTGTTGGGGTCGCCGATTGCTGCGTCTGCGGGGCACGGTGACGCGATACCGACAGACCACTCCCTGGTGCTCGGGCAGGTCGGACCACGCGGGAATCCGGTTGCCACCAAAGCATTGGCCGAGGCGGATGCCCTGTTGTTGCTTGGCACCCGGCTTGGATTCAACAGCACGATGTTCGCCCCCGACGCGATCGGCACCGATGTTGCGGTCATCCATGTCGATCAGGATGCAAGTGTCTTCGGAAGGGAATTCCCGTGTCGAATCGGCATGGCGGCCGATGCACCCACAGTGGCAGGCCAGCTTGTCGAGGCGCTCAGTGGTCACGAGCCTTCCGAGCCCGTAAGGTCTCGTGCCCGAGGTCTGAGGTCGGCGTTGCAGGATCTGTGGCACGAGCGCGACGAGCAAGGGCTGGCGGGAACCATGCCCGCCCAGCCGGCGAGGGTGTTTGCCGCCTTGCGGCGGGTGTTGCCCGACAATGCGATTGTGACTCTCGATGCAGGATCGATGTGCCTTCAGGCCACCGACGCCCTCAAGCACGCGACGGCGCCCTCCTTGCTCACGCCGTTGGACTTCGGCCTGGTGGGCTTTTCGTTCGCCGCCGGCCTTGGGGCGAAACTTGCAGCGCCGGACCGCGAGGTTGTCAGTCTGATCGGCGACGGCGGCTTTGGAATGACCTTGTCAGAGCTGTCGACCGCCGTGGCTGAGGAGATCAACACGACGGTCGTCGTCCTCGACAATGGAATTTGGGGTGCAGAAAAGTCGTATCAACGCGACTTCTTCGGGGGCCGATTCATCGGCTCCGATCTCAGGAATCCGCCCTTCGAGTCGGTAGCGGAGCTCTATGGCGCCGCCGGGTACCGCGTGACAGCGGCGGACCAGATCGAGGATATCGTGAAGCAGGCTCTCGCAGATGAGCGACCGTCGGTAGTCGTGATACCGATGGACCCGGATGCCATAGTCAGCTTCCGCCGTGACTCGTTCACGCATAGGGCTGCTTCTGAGGGTTGAGACCGGGCCGTGCTGACGGCGGCTGCGGAGCGGCCAGCTCGTGCCATAGGACGCACCTACGACGGGTCGCCGACGTCGATAGGGCCCAGCCGATTGCTCGTCACGTCGGGCCGGGCAGACGTGGGAGCAGGTGCTTCGTTGTCGAGGACTGCTGGCAATGCCGGAGTTGCCCTTTTACACACCGAAAGGTTGACTTGCAACAGGTTCAGGAGCATGACGAGCGAGAAGGGAGGTACAGGTGACAAGCGGGAATGAAGTGCTCACAGCGCGTCCCTATATCGCTGGTCAATGGGTCGATGGAGAGATGCGGACAAGTTTCGTCGACAAATTCACCGGCGAGCACATAGCCGATGTGCATCAACCATCGCGAGCGCAGCTGGACGCCGGCCTCGCTGCGCTGGCAGAGGCGCAATCGGCCTCTCGCTGGCAACCCTACGACCGCTTCCTTGCTTTGGCAGGTGCTTCCGAGAGCCTTGTCGCGCGCCGTGAGGAGGCGGCCAGACTGGTCGTTCAGGACAGTGGCTTCACGATCACCGATGCTCGACGTGAAGTCGATCGAGCCGTTCAGACGCTGCTCTTGTCCGCCGAGGAGGCGAAACGAATAGTCGGGGAAATGGTCCCCCTGCAGGCCGCCCCCGGGGGTACGCAGCGATTGGCGTTCACCATCATGCGCCCCGTAGGAGTGGTGTGCGCGATCACCCCGTTCAACTCGCCGCTCAACACTCTTTTGCACAAGGTCGCGCCTGCACTCGCAGCGGGCAACGCGGTGGTCATCAAGCCCGCATCGCTGACGCCGCTCACTGCGGCTTGGATGGTGAGCCTTCTGCTGGAGACCGGTGTACCTCCCGGGATGATTTCCGTAGTCTTCGGTGGTGGTGCCGACGTCGGCCAGTGGCTGCTCGAGAGTTCCGTCCCCGACTTCTATGCGTTTACGGGTAGTACGGCAGTCGGCGAGCATGTTCGCCGGACAGTGGGTCTCCGGCGGACGCAGCTGGAGATGGGAAGCCTGTCGAGCACGATCGTCTGTGAGGACGCGGATCTAGCGAGCTGCCTTCCTCTGTGCGTCAATGCCGCATTCCGCAAGGCTGGTCAGGTGTGCACCTCCGTTCAGCGGCTCTACGTCCACGAAGGCATCAGGAGAGATGTGTTGGACGGTCTCGCCGAGGTCCTTCGCAACAAGGAGGTAGGTGATCCAACGAAGGAGGAAGTGTTTGTCGGTCCGCTCGTGAGCCGGGCAGAGGCGGAACGGGTGACCTCGTGGATAGAGCGCGCTGTGGAAGGGGGCGCTGAGGTGGTCTGCGGTGGTGGCACGCGGGGCAGCGTCGTCGAGCCGACCGTGCTGACCGGGGTCCGCGCCGATATGGACGTCATGTGTCATGAAGTGTTTGGGCCGGTCGTTGTTATCCGAGAATTCACCGACCTCGATGAAGCGATTGCCGAGGTGAACGACACAGCATTCGGGTTGGCAGCGGGGATCTTCACGAACAAGCTGAGCAATGCCCTCGTGGCTGCGAGGGATCTGCGCATGGGCTCGGTGCACATCAACGAAACTTCGAGTAGCAGGGTCGACGTCATGCCCTATACGGGCGTGAAAGCAAGCGGCCTTGGACGCGAAGGCCCGCATTGGGCAGTCCGGGAAATGAGCGAGGAACGCCTGATCACGATCGGCCCCTGCGGAGGTGGGTGAAAGCCCGAGCCCGCTGGGCGGCGGATGAGGTCGCCAGCCTGCGACGGTATGACTGGGCTAAACGTATGGCATACTGCCGCGCTAATGCAAGCTGAAGTTGCCAAGTGCCGACCACAGAGCCCCGCCTGCCAGGGCTGTGCCGGTCGGGTGGTCGGAGTAATGAAGCCCCGGTCACGAGTCCATTCACGCAGCCAAATTGAAGCGTGACCTCGTATCAGCAGTTGCAGTCTCCGTAGGGAGTTCGCTCGCGGTCTTTCTCGTCGGGTCGCTTGCCGTGCAGATTCGTTCTTCGCTCGACTTTGGACCGAAGACGCTCGGTATAGTCATTTCCATCTATTACGCTGGAGCAGCGGCAGGGTCACTGCCGTGCGGGATGCTGGCGGAGACCGTTGGCGGGCTCCGTGTCATGCGGATTGCGATCGTGTTCGCGGCGATCGTCCTGGCCTCGATCGCCGCTTTCGCGCATTCATCACTGGAGTTGGGGTGCTTGCTCTTCTTTGCGGGAGTAATCAGCTCGGCGGTTATGCCAGCTACGAACCTGTTTCTCGCTCGCCGTGTGCCAAGCGCGAAGCAAGGCACGGCATTCGGGATAAAGCAAGCCGCGCAGCCGTCCGCGGCCCTTATCGGGGGACTCGCGGTCCCTGCCCTAGCTGTCACTGTGGGCTGGCGGTGGGCATTTGTCGCTGCTTCAGCCCTGAGCATCGTGACAGCGATGATCATCTCCAAACCGCGCACCAGCTTGGCTGCCTACCGAGCCAGCAGGGTCGCCAGGGATCGCGCCGGCGTCCCGCGATACCTTATCGTCCTGGCGGTAGGTTTCGGATTGGGAATTTTTTCAGCCATCAGTCTTAACGCGTTCATGGTCTCGTCAGCCGTAGCGTCGGGATTTTCAAAGGTGGATGCCGGGCTGCTCGCTGCGGCAGCGGGTGCGACCGCCATCGTCGTACGTATTACTTCGGGCTTTCGAGCCGATCGCCGGGGGCGGGCGCACCTACCAGCGGTAGCTTCGCTGTTGGGAATCGGGGTCATAGGTTATGGCGGCATCGCCGCTGGCTCCGCTACCGGTCTCCATTGGCTCTTCGTCGCAGGAGCGCTTATAGCGTTCGGCGCTGGTTGGGGCTGGAACGGTCTATTCAACTTGGCCATCGTGAGGTCCCACCTCGAGGCTCCGGCGAGAGCCACGGCGACCACTCAAGTCGGGGGGCGGCTCGCTGCCGCACTGGGTCCCCTGGTATTCGGTGCCGTCGCCTCGCACGGCTCTTACACCGCAGCGTGGTTGATCACGGCTGCCAGCGCCATGGCTGGAGCCGGCATCATCGTCTACGGGCGACACCTGCTCAGGCGGACCCTTTCCGTGCATTGAGGTGGGCTTCAGTCGTCGAGAGGGCTCGGCTCTTCATGCAATCGGGGCCGCCCAGAGGCCAATTTGACATGTGGTATACATATGTATGTATCTGTACGTAGAGCGACTCCCTGACTAGAGGACGTAGGTGAAAGGCGCCGAGCTCATCGTTGATTTCCTGGTCCGCAAGCGCATGCGCTATGCGTTCGGACTCTGTGGGCACGGCATCCTAGGTTTTCTCGACGCAGCTCTTGACAGGACGGAACTGCAGGTCGTCTCCGTTCACCACGAGGCAAGCGCGGGCTTCATGGCTGACGCATATTTCCGCGTGTCTCACCAGCCGGCCGCCACTTTCACCTCGTGTGGCCCGGGGTCTGCGAATCTGCCGGTGGCAGCGGCCTCGGCCTTTATGGATTCATCGGCTTTCATGGCGATTACCGGCGACGTTCCGACGTCGCAATGGAATCGAGGTCCATTTCAGGAAACTGGCAAGTACTTTCAGGGTGACTTCGTCAACGTTATGCGGCCATACGTCAAGCGGAGCTTTCAGCCCACGCGCCCTGACATGCTCCCGCTTGCTCTTCGCCTTGCCTATGGGTCCATGGTGTCGGGGCGTCCCGGTCCAGTTCATGTCGACGTGCCGCTCAACGTCTTCGTAGAGGAGGTCGACGACGCAACGGCCGACACAGCCTGGGATGAGGACGTTGCGTTGCCTCGCTCAGGTGCAGAGCCGCAGGCAGTGACCCGAGCACTGCAACTGCTCCGCGGGGCCGAACGGCCCGTGATCGTCGCCGGCCACGGAGTCGAAATTAGCGGAGCAGAGGCCGAACTGGCAGAGCTTGCAGAGCACCTCGATCTCCCGATCGCCACGACACCTCTGGCCAAGCCCGTTGTCGACATGCGGTGGTCTCGCTGCTTGGGCCCAACCGGCCGGAACGGCACCTATCCCGCAAACGCGGCGACTCGCAATGCTGACGTCGTCCTCGCAATCGGCTCTCGGTTCGACGATCGAGCCACGAGCAGCTGGCTTCCCGGGTTCACCTACAGCATTCCGCCGACAAAGTTGATTCAGGTCGACATCGACCCCGCCGAACTCGGACGCAACTATCCAATCAGCGTCGCACTTCTCGGCGATGCCAGAACGGTCCTCCGGCAAATGCTAGCTGCTCTCAAAGAGAGAAGCAGTGACCCACCTTCCCGCGACGACTGGTGGAGACGCATCGCCCTTTGGCGTGAGCGCTGGGAGCGCCATATGGTCTCGGGCAGGTCGGCGGGCTCAGTTCCGATCAAACCGCAGCGGCTCATCCGCGAGATCAGGAGCGTCCTCGACGACGACGCGATCATCGTGTCCGACGTAGGAGTTCACCATAACTGGCTCGTCAGCGAGCTCGAGACGCGCTCGCCGCGCTCCTTCCTGCACAGTTGGGGATTTGCCGCAATGGGTTTTGGCGTAGCAGGTGTCCTAGGCGCAAAGTTGGCGGCGCCAGATCGCACTGTCCTGGGGATATGCGGCGATGGTGGATTCCTGATGATGCCAAGTGTCGTGGCAACTGCTGTCGAGTTCGGAATTCCTGCAGTCTGGCTCGTCTGGAACAACTATGGCTACTGCTCAATTCGCGACCAGCAAATGGGGTACTTCGGCAAGGAACGGGAACTGGCCACCTCTTTCGAGCTGAAGAAGACGGGCGAGCTGATCTCACCGGATTACGCAGCAATGGCCCGCTCGATGGGTGCAAAGGCCGCCACCGTCGAGAGCCCGGGGGACATAGGCGATCACCTGCAATGCGCCCTGGACTCCGGCGAACCCTACTTGCTCGATGTCCGTGTTGATCGCGATGACCGGCCTCCGGCTACCGCGAGTTGGGATTTGCCGCCACTGCCGAATCCCCTTCCGGACTTCGGCTGGGGCGAGGATGGGTAGTCATCATGGGGGCGACGGGCGTTCGTATCCCGTCGAGGACAGGCACGAAAGCCGTCGTATTTGCCTCGAGGCCCCTCATGCCCTCCAGGGTGGCGATCTCGAGGCGGCCCACGGCGCGCCCGAGTGGAGCGGCGCCACAGTACCTGGCTCCTTGATTCGGGCTTCCGAGTGGCGAAAGGCACTTACCTGTGAGTGACTCTGAACGAGGAGACCATCCAGACGTGAGCCCGGCGACGGCCAGCCAGGGCGATGACGCGAGCCGGGAGCGCTTCGAAAAGGGAGCCGCAATTCGCCGTCATGTGCTAGGAGATGAATATGTCGACGAGGCGATGTCGCCGGACAAGCTTGCGGGGCGAGATTTCCAGAAGCTGGTGACCGAGTACGTATGGGGTGGAATCTGGGCTCGTCCCGAGTTGTCCATGGCGACTCGAAGCCTGATCACTCTGGCCGTGTTGACGACGTTGAATCAGGCTGAGGAGCTGGCCCTGCATGTTGATGGCGCTATCAAGAACGGGTGCACGCACGCCGAGATCGAAGAGGCAGTGATCCATGCGGGTGCATATTGCGGTGCCTCGGCCACGGCCACAGCCCTGCGAATAGTGAATCGCGTGTTCAGCCGGCGTGTCGGTGAAAGCTAGCGCTCCCAGCCAACGAAAGTCACCGGCTGCTGCCAATGAGCCCGACGAAATACCTGAAGTGACAGAACGATCTGAAAGTAGGGAACGACAGATGGAAATCTCTCTCGAGGGGAAAGTGGCCTGGGTGACCGGCGCCAGCGGAGGAATCGGCAGTAACGTCGTAGCCTCACTGGCAGCCGCAGGAGCAAGTGTCCTGAGCTCGGACCTGAGTGAGCCACCTGAGCCGCTTGCAGAAGGTGCCGTTCACCGACGCTGCGATGTCACTCGGCAAGACGACATTGATGCTTCAGTCCAATTCTGTGTCGAGGAGCTCGGCGGGCTCGATATCCTGGTGAACAACGCCGGAATCCAGAGACGAGCGGACATTTTTGACGTCACCCGCGATGTATGGCAGCAAGTATTCGACATAAACGTGTCCGCCTATTTCTTCTGCGCTCAGAAAGCGGCGCAGGCGATAAAGGAGCAGGGTCGTGGCGGGTCGATCGTCAATATGGTCTCCGTCAACAGCGATTACGTGTATGCGAACACGATCCCGTATTGTACGAGCAAGGGCGCGGTACGCACTCTCACTTTCGCCCTGGCGGTGGCTCTCGGACCCTATGGGATCCGGGTGAACGGTATTGCCCCAGGTACGATTTCGACGAACATAAACGCTGACCGCTGGACTGCTCCAGGAGTTCGGGAAGGTGTGGTGGCGAGGACGCCGCTCGGCAGGTTAGGTGCTCCCCCCGACATCGGACCCTCTGTCGCTTACTTGGCCTCCGATCACTGTTCTTTCATTACCGGATCGATCCTACCGATCCACGGCGGCCGAGTTCTCTGGGCTTAGAAGGAGCAACGCGGTGGTCATAGACATGCGCGTCCGGCCCCCCTTCAAGACCCTGGCCAGCACCCATATGTATCAGCAGCGCGCACGGACTGCAGCCAAGGTCCGCAGTCACGGGTATGAGCCTCCTGCAATTCTGGAAGACCCTAGTTGGGGCACGTTTATCGCAGAATTCGACGATTCCGGAATCGACCTCGGTGTGGTCCCAGGGAGATGCTCACGAACTCCGTATGGATCTGTCTCGAATGACGACCTCGTCGAGATGGTGCGAAAAGCGGAGGGCCGCCTGGTGGCCTTCTGTTCCTTGGACGTTGACGACCCCGAAGCCGTCACGGAGCTCGAGCGGGTGGCGGTTCTCCCCGGAATCGTCGGCTTGGCACTGGATCCCGGATTTGCCGTTCGCCCTCACTATCCAGACGACCCTGCGATGAAACTTATCCTCGAGCGGTGCTGCGATCTCGACTTGCCCGTCATGATCACACAAAGCGGCAGTGCCGGGCCGAGTATCTCATACGTGGATTTCGCCGCCATCGACGCAATGGCCGAGCTGTTCCCCAAGCTGCAGTTCATTGTCGCGCACGCTGGGTGGCCATTCGTGCTCGAGATGATCGGAGTAGCCTACCGGCACTCGAATGTCTGGCTGTCGCCGGATGAGTACATGGTGAACATGCCAGGTTCCCAGCACTGGGTCGAAGCAGCGGAAGGTTTCCTCAGATCCCGGATGCTCTTTGGTTCGTCCTACCCATTTATGCCACTTGCAGGAGCCCTTGAACACTACACGACGCGGTTGCGTATTCCAGAGGTCCGGCAAGCGGTGCTTGGCGAAAATGCAGAAGAGCTGGTCGGGCCACGCCTGAGTGGGCTTACGTGAAGACAGTCGTGTTGTTCAGCTATGAGAAAGTTGCCCAACGAATGCTCGGCAGGCTGACGGGAGCAATTCGCGTTCATGACCGGCCGCAGCTCTTGCGGGAAATCGTCGACGCGAAGTGCATGATCCTGTCGAATGGAGGATTGCCATTTCAGTTTGTCGACGAAGAGGTGCTCGCCTCCGCAAAGTCGTTGCGGTTCATCCAGATGTATGGCGTGAGCACGGACGTACTGGACGTTGCGCAAGCGTCGAAGCGGGGCGTACTTGTGGCGAACGTGCCGGGTGCGAACAGTACGAGCGTCGCTGAGATCGGGTTTCTGCTGCTTCTTGCGCTTGCCAAGGGTCAAGCGAGCTGGGACCGGCACATCGGCACCCGGGAACTGGGATCACCATTCGGGATCGAATTTGACGGGAAAGTCACTGTGCATAGTGGGGTTTGGCCGCATCGGGCAAGTGCTGGCTCGTCAGGCCCGGGGCTTCGGCGTGAACGTCTTGGCTGTGAATCGCCGCCCACACCAACATCAGGCGTCGGTTGTGGGAGCCACTGCCCTGGGGGTTGTCGACCTGGCGCAGGCCTTGAAGAAGAGTGACTTCGTCGTGATCACGCTACCTCTCAATAGCGCGACGAGAGAGATGTTCGCCCCAGAGCTGATGTCACATCTCAAGCCCGGAGCACTGATCGTGAACCTGGCAAGAGGCGCCGTGGTGTCCCGGGATGCGATCGCTCGTGGACTGGAGCAGGGCAAAGTTGGCGGATACGCCACTGACGTATGGTGGGACGAGCCGGCAGATCCCGACGATCCACTGTTGAAACGGGACGACGTCGTGTTGAGCCCCCACATCGGTGGCTCGACGGAGGAGGCGATCAGCAGAGCGATCGACACGATCGTATCGAACCAGGCACTCTTCGCCGCCGGAAAGCGGCCCCTCCACATCCTAAACGAAGCAACGTGCCAGTGACCGCGTGGCGCCTCGGATGGATCGGACTCGGCCACATGGGAATGCCCATGGCCCTGCGCGTTCTGGAACAGGGTTACGTGGTAGTCGTAACACCTCATCGGAGTCAGGAGCGAGTCGACTTTATGGTGGGGAGCGGAGCCACTGAGGTACCGGATTTACCGTCTCTAGGGCGGGCAAGCGATGTGGTGGTCACCGTGCTTCCCGGACCGAGCGAGGCCGACGAAGTGGTGAGCGCAGGACTGCTCCAGGCGATGCGGCCTGGCTCGTTGCTCTTGGAGATGTCGACCATCGACGCTGATTTGAGCCGCGACCTGTCTGCGAGGTGCGAGGCGCTGGGCATCCATTATGTTGACGCCCCAGTTGACAGGGGGCCTGAGGCGGCACGAAGTGGATCGCTGGCACTGTTCGTCGGGGGGAGTCAAGCCGACGTCGAGAAGCTCCGACCCGTTCTAAGCTGCCTCGCAACAGACATATATCACCTCGGCCCGGCCGGATCCGGACACACGCTCAAATTGATCAAGAATGCGATCTCGCAGTCCATGACTGCTCTCTATGCCGAGGGATTCGTGCTTGCAGAACGAGCCGGAATCGACCGTCATGTGCTCCTGGACATCCTGAGCGCGAGCCCGGCGGGCAGCAATCAACTCGTTCGATACGGCCCAAACTTCGTGTCTCGTGAGAGAGCTCTGCGCGTCGCTCCAATACGGACCGCAGTCAAGGACCTCACTCTTGCTGCGACCTTGGCAACGAGTCTCGGGATCCGAGTCTCGCTTCCCGAATCCGCTCTGTCGCTCTATCGCAAGGCTGCCGCCCTCGGGCTCAACGACAGTGATGCTTCCTCTGTCGCGCTCGCCGTTGTGAACACCCATCAATCCGCCTTAGACCAAAAAGGCGGTTGATACGTGCTCGTCGATACCCCGGGCGGTGCAAGAAGTGGACCACTGAAAAGGAGGATGTTGATGGAGACAGTGCACTTTCTGTTTCGAGAACAGTGCCCGGCGCCCTGGCCGGCCGTCCCTGATCATAAATACATGTCCGACGACGGCCGAACGGAAATGGCACTGTATGCCGCCGCGCCGCCCGTGTCGGGCTCACGGGACCCGAAGCTGCCATTGGAGGGTCGGTGGCACGGTCGATTGCTCGGGGGACACGGGTCATGGAGCGGGAAGCAACTCGTGATGCTCGTCTGGTTCTTGGTCCCCTCGAACCAGCAAGAAGACCTAGACCGATGGTATGTCGAGGAGCACGTTCCGATGCTGATGCAGGATCCCGGTTGGCTGTCGTGCCATAGGTATGCGTCGGCAAACAGCGATGACCCGATTGCTCGAGTGGCGATACACGAATTGAGAGACATGGAGGTGTTGGAGAGCCCGTTCCGTCGAGCAGCGCGGCAGACGCCGTGGCGTGAAAAGTGGCTGGAATTCGACTGGTTCAAGAACGGGCCTCATCACATGTTTATTCCGGACGATCAGGTAGGCGAGTCAGCGTCAGCGCTGCCAGGGAGCTCAGCATCACGGAGGACACCAAGTTGATCGATTGCCGTGTCAGACCGCCGACACCTGGTTTTGTGAAAGCTTCGATGTATGCCGACTCGGCGCGAACGGCTTCTTTCGCCAAGGCGCTGGGATTCGATCCAGCGCCGAGCGACGAGCTGGCCTCAGTAGAGGGACTTACCCGGTCCTTGCTGGCATCGGGGATGGACACGGCCGTCATTCCCGTTCGCTATGGATGTGGCGGGAAGGGGAACGTGACCAATGAGGAAATTCTGGACTTTTGCCGCACCAACAGACCACAGTATTCGGCGCTCGTAGCGCCCGATCCCGCCCTATCCCCGGACTCCCTTGTTGCCGACGTGGTCAACTGGATGGAACACCCGGAGTTCGTGGGCGTCAATCTGGAGCCGGGCTATTTCGTGCCCCCCCGGTACATCGGCGACGATCAGTTCTATCCTCTCTATTCCGAGTGTTCGTCACGGGGTTGGCCCATTGTGATGCTCGTAGGAGGCAATGCGGGTCCAGACCTCAGCTTCAGCAATCCTGAGCACCTGGATCGGGTACTAGCGGCCTTCCCGAGCCTTCAGATCATTGCCGGCCATGGCGGCTGGCCCTGGATCCACCAGATGATCCATTTGGCGTTTCGACGCGACAACCTGTTCTTGTGCCCGGATATGTATTGGTTCAACGTTCCTGGATCGCAAGATCTTGTAGCTGCGGCAAATTCGTTCTTGAAGTCCCGCCTGCTCTTTGGGTCCAATTATCCCTTCCTGACCCCAACGCAGGCTCTGGCACAGTTGAAGACCATGGGCCTCGACCAAGATGCATGGCACCATGTGACTGAGCTCAACCCCAGACGAGTGTTCAAAATGGATGCGCAAGGGCTCCGCTCATGAAGCTCGGCCTCAACATCAATGCACAGACTGAAGCGCAGGGCGCCAGCGAGCACCTCACCGGCATCCTCCGCCAGGCAGCAATGGCCGAGGATGCCGGTTTCGACCTGTTGTCAGTGGGCCAACACTTCCTTCCCGAACCGCTCGGGATGTTTCAGCCCGTTCCCCTTTTGTCAGCTCTGGCATCAAGGACGACGTCGGTGCGGTTGCTGTCGGGGATCATTCTGGGGGCTCTCGTCAACCCCGTGAGATTGGCGGAGGAGATCGCCACCCTCGACCAGGTGTCAAACGGAAGAATCGTCGTAGGGCTCGGATTGGGATACCGCGAAGTCGAATACAGGGCGTTCGGGTTGACCGACAAGCAGGTACGACTCAGACGGTTTCTCGCCAACCTCGAAGTCACGACGCGGCTGCTAGCAGGAGAAGTCGTGGACGACGTGACGGATTTCTGGGAGCTGAACGAGGCGAGGCTCACTCTGCCCCCGGTGCAAGTGCCGCGTCCCGAGGTCTGGATGGCGGCCAACAACGACAAGATGGTCAAGACCGCTGCAGAGCGCGCCGACAAGTGGTTGATGAATCCTCATGCGCTCGTGTCGACACTGGCGAGGCAGCAAGCGCTGTTCAGAACGGCACGGGCAGATGCCGGGCTTCCACAAGTGCCCTTGCCCGTCCTGCGGGAGGTGTGCGTTGCCCAAACCTCGGCACGTGCGACGGAAATTGCGGAGCGAAGCCTAGGAAAGAAATACGACCTCTATGTCCAGTGGGGCCAGGACAAGGCGCAACCGAAGGACGATCCGCTCGATATCCCGATCCGAGAGCTTGTCCGTGACAGGTTTATCGTCGGCGACCCAGACGAGTGCGCGCAACAGCTTCAGGAGCTGCAGGAAGCCATAGATACCGACTGTGTCATCGTGAGGTTCGACTGGGTCCCTGGCGAGCAGCAACAAGCGGTCGACGCCATCAGGCTGTTTGAACGGTATGTCATCCCGCAAATCACGGGGACGAGCAGCAAGTGAACGAGAATCACCGTTCCCAGAACGCCCTGCCGATGGTTTGACGCTGGATCTCGTTCGTGCCTTCCCAGATCTGAGTCAGCTTCGCGTCACGAAACAGCCGCTCAGATCGGTTGCCCGAGCAGTATCCGTAGCCACCGTGAAGTTGTAGGGAATTCGTCGCTATGGTCATGGCAAGATCCGACGCGGCAAGCTTGAGCATCGATGCCTCAGTGGCCACCTGGTGGCCGCGCTCCACAAGGTCAGCCACATGGAAGAGCCACGCCTGGGTCATGGCCAACTGCGTTGCCATGTCCGCAATCATGAACTGGATGCCCTGAAAGCCAAGGAGGTCCGTGTTGAACTGCTGACGCTGGTTTGCATACGTTACGGCTTCGTCAAAGGAAGCTCTTGCGATCCCGAGCGCGTGTGCTGCAATGCTGGGCCGCGACCGGTTCAATGCGGAAAGAAGTATTCGCCGGCCGTCGCCCGGACCAAGCAGGAGGTTGTCGGCGGGAACGACGCAGCCATCGAAATGAAGAGGGACCGTGGAAGAGGCTCTGTGGCCGAGCTTTGCCAATCTCGGTCCGACCTCCAACCCTGGTGCATCGCGTTCGACGAGAAGTGCGCTCATGCTCGCCGGTGAGCTGTCAGGCTGGCTCCACTTGCCGAAAACCAGGTAGACGTCGGCGACGTCTCCGTTCGTGATGAAGATCTTCTCGCCATCGATTCGGATCTGATTCCCGTCGGTGGTGAACTTCGTGGACATGGCCGTGGCGTCCGATCCGCCACTTGCTTCTGTGATCGCCAGTGCGGCGAGTCCGCCTCGGGCTATGGTGGGCAACAGGCGGGCCTTCTGGTCGGAAGTGCCGAACTCGAGCAGGGGCGCGAGGGCATGATAGGTGGTGGCCCACGTCACGGCAGTAGCCGGGCAGCCGATCGCCAGCTCTTCTACGAGGAGCAGGAAGCAGGTATAGGAGACGTCGAGCCCCCCGGCGTCAACGGGAAGGAAGGCGAGATTGAGATCGAGCTCCATCAGGTCGTGAATGTTGTCCCAGGGGAAGTCGGCATTCTGATCGTGAAGCTCGGCACGACCGGCGATTCGATTGGCCACGAGGTCGCGCAGGACTGTCAGCATCGAGCGCTCGTCGTCCGAAAGTGCCGCTCCGTCTATGATTCGCTGAAAGACCTGATGAGTCATAAGCGGATACCGTGACCGCCGTCGACGTAGAGGGTTTCACCGGTAAGGAACGCCACTCTGTTCTCGAACAAAGCGGCGACAAGTCGGCCTATCTCTGTCGCTTCCCCCAAACGCCCGATCGGGATGCGCCGTTCGAGGCGCGAGCGAGCAGTCGGATCAGCGAAAGCAGCGCGGTTCAGATCAGTGAGGACGAAGCCGGGGGCGACCGTCGCCACAGAGATGTCGTCGGCTGCCCATTCAATCGAAAGCGTTCTGTGAAGGCTTGCGAGGGCAGCCTTGGAGGCGGAGTAGGCAAGGCTTCCTGGAACACCGAGCTTATCGAAGAAGGATCCAATCGCTATGATGATCCCACCTTTGCCCTTCATGTATGGGTAGACAGACTGCGCGACGGTGAGGGCAGAAAGGACGTTTGTCTCGAAAAGCGCCCTAACCTGCTCGAGCTCGACCGTTTCAGCCGGCATCTCCTCGTGAATACCAGCACCATTGACGAGACCGTGGATCCCGCCGGCCAGGTTGGCAAAAGCGTCGACGGTGTCGCGCACAACCCGAGCATCGGTGACGTCACAGGAGTAACCGATGAGATTGCGCCCAGCGCCGGCGCCCTCGGGAATTTCACCACTGCGGCTCAAACAAGCGACCAGATAACCCCGGTGCGCGAGCTCTATCGCTGTCGCTGCCCCGATTCCACGGCTGCCACCGGTCACTACGACGCCGTTCTGCCGGATGACCGCCGAAGAAGCCGAATCCGACGCATTGTCAGACATGCGTCAAGTATACATAGGTGGTACCCTCCTCGGTGTGGCGTTCAGTAGCTACAGGGGCGTGAGAGCTAGGGAGCCGGGGACATGAAAATCGTCAAGCCGCGTGAGGCCGTGACGGGAGACGGGCGGCCGAGCCTGAGGCTGCACATACTTGGCAGCGGCACGCCCACTCCGAGTCCGGATCGGTTCGGTAGCTCGTTCGTCGTGGGCTACGGAGAGGACCTGATCATGGTCGATTGCGGTCCGGCCGCTACGCACAAGCTCGTCAAGGTCGGCCTATGGCCCCTCGACGTCGGGCACCTGTTCTTCACCCACCATCACTTTGACCACGATGTCGATTATCCGTGCCTGCTGCTGTGTCGTTGGGACCAAAGCATCGGCCGGGAGCCAGAGCTGCAAGTCTACGGGCCAGCTCCTACGGCAGAGCTCACCGAACGCCTGATTGGCGAGGATGGTGTTTTTGCTCACGACTGGCGAGCCAGGGTGGGCCATCCAGCGAGCCAGGCCGTCTTCGTGAACAGAGGTGGGGTGCTGCCCCGCAAGCCACCAAAGGTGGGTGTGAGGGACATCGGTGTGGGCGATACGGTGGGGACCGGCCGGTGGACCATGCGCACGGGAGTCGCTCAACACGCTCAGCCTTTCCTGGACTCCCTTGCGTACCGTCTAGAGACCGATTTGGGGTCGATCGTCTTTACCGGCGACACGCAGCCCTGTGCCGAGATCGTCGAGTTGGCCAGGGGGGCCGACGTCCTGATCTGCATGTGCTGGGATATTCAAGAGGCGATGGAAGCGGGCGGAGAGACGATCGGTACTTGTGGAACGCGGGGTGCTGCGGAGATGGCAGCTGCGGCAGGCGTGGGGACGTTGATAGTGACTCACACCGGTCCGAACATATCGCGGCCTGGCGGACGAGAGCACGCCGTCGTCGACGTAGCGCGGGCCTTCGAGGGAGATGTGTTCTTTGCCGACGAATTGATGTCCCTTACGTTCCGTTGAACGACGCCTATTTCTTGCGTTGTCCTTCGGCGACCTTATGAAGATAAGCAAGATGCTGGCGCGTAGCGTGCTGAGCCTCTTCAGGTTGACGATTGCGGATGGCTCGAGCGATCTCTAGGTGTTGGCGGACGGTCGCCCTTCCGACCTCAGGGGTAAGCTTGATCCGGGTGACGGGATCCGTGACAGTGTGGATGGCCTCGACCAACACAGTGAGCAGCCGATTCTGACCCGCCGCCGCCACATGGACGTGAAACCCCACGTCGAGATGGGGTACTGACGCATCGTGAACATCCGTTGCCTTTTCACGCTCGATGAATCCTTCGAGGAGAGCAATATCGGAGTCCGATGCGTGCACGGCCGCCAGCCCAGCAGCCGGTACCTCCAAATACTCTCGTACTGTTGTTATCTCGCTGAAGCTGATCGTGCCCAGAGTGAGTGAGAGATTCAGCGACTGTTGAAGTGAGCTCACAAGGTGTCCGAAATCATGATCGGCAACGTAGGTCCCTCGTCGCCCCGGCATGCGACGAACAATGCCCCGGGAGACGAGCGATTGAAGTGCCTCCCGGATTGTCGAACGGCCTACGCCGAATTCCTTGGCCAAAGCCAGCTCGCCAGGCAGCTGAGTCCCTGGAGGCATGTGACCCGACAGAACGGCATCGAAGAGCTGCTGTTCGATCTGCTCACGCGGACGCTGAATCGGCTTGAGGCTGAGATTGGGCCCGTCAAACGTCGGTTCACGCTCTTCCGATCGAGGATTAGGCCCCATGTCGCGTTCCTATCTACCCGCTCTGCCGACTGACGATCATACTCTTTTCACTCGAAGCGGCGCGAAAGCTAGCAGCAGTGAGCCTACCGCAGGATCGCTCCGAAGCCTTGGAAAGATCACTGCGCCCTCGAACTGCTACCTACGAAGGCTCGGCGCCTTGAGAGCGCTACATGGCATGGGAACGACTGCGTTACGGTGACCCTGAAGAGGCCGACCTTGTCGCCAAAACCGAGCGGCAGTTCGTCGGAGCCACGGCGAAACGCCTGGATCCCCAGCAGCTGGGATACGGCCACAGCCAAGGCATGTTTGGCGAAACCCACGCGTTCGCTTGCGCCTCAGCCCACATGGTCGTGCCAGATGGCCGTGGCCTTGCGGTGTGGTCAGGGCTGTGAGGCGGCGGAACGAAGGGCAGCTGCCGCCACCTACGGCTCCCCCACTGTCCCAGCGGCGACCGACCCCCCTTCCCCGTTGGACACGACGGCGGTCAAGTGTGGTCCGGCAGGAACCCCGGGCCCCATTGTCCAGAAGTGTCAGACATGATAACGTCTGACGATGATATTGGTGCACACCAGGTCAAGGAGTCAAGTCGAGATCCATAAGAGCAGGTAGATAAGGAAAGACCCTAGCGACACGGGAAGGTCCATCCGTGGAGAGTCAGCCCTACTCGGGCAACTTTGAAATGAAATGAGCGTTCTCCTGGCCGAATGGTCTGACGAATGACGACCGGGCGGGTCCGGTGAACGGCGAGGGACCCCTGAGAGGCGTACGCGTCATCGACGTTTCGACATCCTACGCAGGACCCGTCGCGTCGATGTATCTGGCCGACTTGGGCGCTGACGTGATCAAGGTCGAAAGACCCGGTCGTGGCGACGACGCCCGACATTGGGGACCTCCGTTCGTCAACGGAGAGTCGGCGTGGTTTCTGGCCGCCAATCGCAACAAGCAAAGCATCGCACTCGATTTCCGCCGGCCGGAGGGTCATCGCGTACTGATGCGTATGCTGGAGCATGCTGATGTTTTCGTCGAGAGCTTCAACCCCTCGAAGTTGGCCCAGCTCGGAATCGAACCGTCTCAAATCCTGAAAACGTTTCCTCGCATCGTCTATTGCGCAATCTCGGCGTTTGGGCTGGACGGCCCAGAAGCCGATCAGCCCGGATACGACCTCATAGCCCAAGCGCGCTCCGGCTTGATGAGCCTGACCGGTCCACAAGGAGGCCACCCCGAGCGAGTGAGCACTGCTCTCTCTGACATCGTCACCGGGATCATAGGTGCTCTTGCCATCACGGCGGCACTGAGAAGGCAAGAACGAGACGGGGTGGGCGACTTGATCGACATATCCCTGCTCGATGCTGCACTGGCACTGGTATCTCCACGCCTGTCGAGCTTCCTTGCCGGAGAGGAAGAACCCCAACCCAGTGGGGCCACGGACTCGGTCATCGCCATATATCAGAGATTCGAAACGGGTGACGATCCGATCGTCGTGGCGGTCGGCAACGACTCCACCTGGAAACGATTCTGTTCGGCGATTGACCGACCAGATCTCGCTGAACGTGCCGACTTGTCGACCAATGCCGGCCGGCGTGAGAACCGCCCCGTGCTCATTCAAGAGCTGCAGAGCCGATTGAGCGAACGAACCGCAGCAGAATGGATCGAGCGCCTTCGGAGCGCTCGGGTTCCCTGCTCGCGGGTCCAATTTCTAGCTTCGGTGGTCAGCGATCCTCAAATCGCCGCCCGAAGGTCGCTATGGGAGTTGCATCACCCGACAGCCGGAATCCACACAGTGGTGGCGCCGCCGTGGCGCCTGTCGTCTGCCAAGCCAGACTCAGTTGCAAGGGCTGCCCCATCGCTGGGTGACTCCACAAGAGAGATCCTGGCAAGCCTTGGCTTCGGGTGCCACGACGTACAGGAGTTGCGGCGATTGGGGATTCTCGGCGATGAGTGAGACGACCATATAACGCCATCCATCCCGAGTAGCCGAATCAAGAGGGTCGAACTATGCATGAGGCAGTCATCTGTGAACCAGTCAGGACGCCTGTCGGCAGAATGGGCGGGGTCCTTCGCGAGGTAACGGCCGCCGCACTCGTCGCCCGATTGGTTGGCGCTGTGCTCCAGCGCGCCAATCTCGATCCCGATCAGATCGACGACGTCATTTTGGGGCAGGCCTACCCCAACGGCGAGGCACCTGCCATAGGACGGGTCGCTGCTCTGGACGCGGGGCTACCGATCCATGTCCCAGGGTTCCAATTGGATCGAAGGTGTGGATCGGGTTTGCAGGCGGTTCTCGACGCCGCCATGCAGATCCAGACCGGAGTGGCAGATGTGATCCTTGCCGGTGGTGTCGAAAGCATGAGCCAGGTGGAACACTACGGGGTAGGTCTGAGGAACCTGAAGGGTGAGGCCGTCGTGTTGCATGATCGTCTCGCACGCGCTCGAGTTACGGCGGGAGGTGTCAACTTTCCTATTGCCGGCGGAATGCTCGAAACGGCCGAGAATCTCCGTCGTGAATACTCGATCACTCGCTACGACCAGGACGCCTTGGCGTTGGAATCGCACCAAAGGGCCGTAGCGGCGCAGAACCAGGGCCGCTTCGAGGAGGAGATCGTCTCCGTCGCGGCTCCATCACGTAATGGTGAAGTAATCGTGGAACGCGACGAGCACCCTCGCTCGGACACCTCAATAGAGCAGCTGGGAAAACTGCGCCCAATTTTGGCCGGCATCGACCCCGAGGCGACCGTCACGGCTGGAAACGCAAGTGGGCAAAACGATGCCGCCGCACTGTGTATCGTCACTTCGGCGGAGCGAGCGCAACAGCTGGGACTGCGTTCCTTTGGTCGTCTCCGCTCTTGGGCCTGCGCCGGCGTATCGCCGCAGATGATGGGACTGGGACCGGTGCCTGCAACCAGGCGGGCTCTCGAGCGAGCAGACCTCCGCCTCGAGGAAGTGGACCTGATCGAATTGAATGAAGCCTTTGCAGCACAGGTGCTAGCAGTTACCAAAGAATGGAAGTTCGGGAAGAGCGACTTCACACGCATGAACGTGAATGGCTCGGGCATCTCAATCGGCCATCCTGTTGGTGCCACGGGGATGCGGCTCCTCACGACGTTGCTGCACGAGATGGACCGAAGGGAAGCCAGATATGGCCTCGCCACCATGTGCATAGGCGGAGGCCAAGGGCTCGCTGCTCTCTTCGAGGCACCGTCACCATGACCACTTCGATGGCCGGCGAATCCCGGAAGCGAGTCGCAATTATCGGAGCAGGTGTGATGGGGGCAGGAATCGCGCATGCATTCCTCGGTGCCGAGTGGGACGTCACCCTGATCGAAGTCGACGACACAAGAAGAAGCCGTGTTGGTAATCACATCCGTGAGATGTTCGAACGGCGCGCAAGAAAGGGAGAGATTAGCCCGTCGGCGGTCGACACACTCATGGCAAACCTGTCGCTCCGAACCCAATTGACGGAGCTATCGGAATCGCACCTGGTAATCGAGGCTGTGCCGGAGACCGTCGACCTCAAAGTCGCTGTCCTCACCGCGGCAGAGCGGGAAGTCGGCCACGATACCGCAATAGCGTCGAACACGAGCAGCATATCCATAAATGAGCTGGCGAACGCTCTGGAAAGACCGGGGAACTTTGTCGGCATGCACTTCTTCAACCCCGTGCCCGCAAGTCTGGTGGTTGAAATCGTGCTGGGCGAGGCAACGAAGGCGCCCATAGTCGGTTTGGCAGAGGCGGCGATAGATTCCATCGGAAAGGAATCTGTCATCGTGCGCGATTCCCCCGGATTCGCAAGTAGCCGACTCGGTGTTCTTCTGGGGCTCGAAGCCATCCGAATGCTGGAAGAGGATGTCGCCAGCGCTGCCGACATCGATCGAGTAATGTGCCTCGGATATCGGCACCCGATGGGGCCCCTTCACCTGACAGACCTGGTCGGTCTAGACGTTCGGCTGGGCATTTCAGAGTACCTCCAACGTCACCTCGGTGACCGCTTCGCTCCTCCTGACCTGCTCAAGGCGAAGGTGGCTGCCGGGGAGCTCGGCCGGAAGGTGGGCAAGGGGTTCTTTCTGTACGAGAAGTGAATACTGATGGGCGCTCCGATCGTCGGTGGAAGGACAGAGGGTGAATCACAATGCAGCTGATCTTCGTCCGCCACGCCGAGCCTCACAATCACTCGAGCCCTCGCGGAATTGCAGATCCGGACCTGACGTCACTGGGAGAGGTCGAGGCGGAGAGAGTGGCCGCCTTCTTGAGGGCCGAATCTATTGCCGCTATCTTCTCCAGCCCAGCTCGCAGAGCCGTTGCTACGGCGCAACCACTGGCTAAGCTCGTACATGCGCAGATCCTGACACGGATTGAGTTCGCAGAGTTCAATTACGGGTCGAGTGAGTACCTGTCGGTCGGGGAATTGCGCCTTCGGAACGACCCGCGCTGGCAAGCGTTGGTCCGCGGCGAGATCTACGACTGTCCGGTTAGTGCAGAAGAGCTAAGAGCCCGGATCACCAGGGCAATCGACACGGTCGTTGCGGAGCACGCGGGAGAGACTGTCGCAGTCTTCACGCATTCGGGAGTCATCAACTTGTATGTAGGCGGCATCATCGGCATGGACCGGCCGATTTGGACTGCACCGGCACATGCGAGTATTAGCCGGGTGCTCGCCGACGGTTCAGGCCGGCGAACCTTGCTGTCGCTCAATGAGACGATCGCAACGAGGTTGGCATCCGATGCGCTTCATGGACGTGCTTCCTCGTACGAAGATGATGGAGAGCGAGAATGAGTCCAGATTCGACTGGTCTCCGGGTCCTGGTAGTGGGGGGAACCGCCGGCATTGGAGCTGAAGTCGCCTACCTTGCCGCGACAAAGGGCGCCACAGTGGCTGTGAACGGCCGGAGCAGATCGGCCAATGTCGAAACGCTCCTCGAAAGACTGAGGAGCTCAGGCCAGAGCGCAGCGTTCGTGCCGGGCGATATGACATCCGAGGAGTCGATTGGCCTCGTCATGGAAGGTGCCGTCGGCCTGCTCGGGGGACTCGATGCCGTGATCGTAAGTGGGCGCCCCAGATCGACGCATCCTGCCCCCTTCCTCGAAGCGCCGCCTGGCACCTTCATAGAGCACTTTCGCGAGGCCAGCGTGTCACGGCTATTCGTGGTATGGCACGCAGCGCAACATATGCGGCGAGCGGGAGGCGGCTCAATAGTGTTTATCACCTCTGATGCGGGGCGTACGCCGACCCCATCGCAGGTGTTGACAGGTGCAAGCTCTGCGGCGACTCTTTTCGCCACCCGGGTGCTGGCCTTGGAGTTGGCGCGGTTCCAGATACGTGTGAATGCGATCGCTGTCACACTTACTCGAGGTACCGAGCAATATGAGCGGTTCGAACGAAGCGCGCACGAAGACCCCACATTCCAGCGGGTCCTGGCGAGGATAGAGCAAAAGGCCGCCCTCGGCTTAGCGTCGAGCCAGGACGTGGCTGAATGTGCCTGGTTCTTGGCGGCGCCCTCTTCGAGCAAGGTGACTGGGGCGATTATGAGTGTGAACGGTGGTGTGTCGTTTCCGTAGAGCAGTCGTGCGGAACGAAGGACGGGTGAACCGTCACAAATAGCGGGAGAAGTCGGGCTGGCGCTTCTCGGCAAAGGCCTTGGCACCTTCTTCACCCTCGGGAGTCTTGACGAACAATTCCAGGCCCGCCGTGGCCATGTTTGCGACGGCGGCCTGCTGCTCGGTGTCAGTGTTGAAGGAATGCTTGAGAAACCTGATCGCCGTTGGGCTCATGGCTGCAATTTCGCTGGCCCAGCGCTTGGCTTCGTCGAGCAGCTCCGCGGCGGGTACGACGGCGTTGACGAGGCCCCACTTTTCCGCCGTGTGAGCATCGTATTGCCGGCAGAGGTACCAGATCTCACGAGCTCGCTTTTCACCTACTATGCGCGCCAGATAGCAGGTACCGAAACCCGCATCGAACGATCCCACCCGGGGGCCGGCCTGACCGAAGCGAGCGGTGTCAGCAGCGATGCTGAGATCGCAGACGACATGAAGAACATGCCCACCACCGATCGCCAGCCCGTTTACCGCCGCAATGACTGGCTTGGGCATGTCGCGAATCAGGCGGTGGAGGTAGTCGATCTCGAAGAGGCCGCTTTCTGTCGGCCCGTAATCGCCCGTCTCCGCACGCTGTTTGACGTCACCACCGGAACAGAAGGCCTTGGACCCCTCGCCCGTGAGGATGACAGCTCGAACCCGCGAATCTGCCCATGAGCGGCGAAAGGCTGAGACAAGCTCCTCGACCGTGCGCCCGCGAAACGCGTTGTATCGGTCTGGGCGATTGATCGTGACGATGGCTGTCGATCCGTCCACCTCGTAGCGAATATCGTCGTATTCGTTCTTCATCTGTTGAGGCTCTCCTCTAATTGTGGTTGACAGTCAGCGAATCTCGGGGGTTGGCGCTGGAGAGGGTCGATTTTTCGTCGATCGGGACCGGGCCCGCCCTTCCCCCGCGGCCACGTTGCGTCGCCCCTCTGGGACGATGCGTAGAGGCAGGGCTCCGAATCCCGGTCCGGCTGTGCGCACCGGGCCTCGGCCGCTCTTGACTCCCCTTGTTCTGTCAGACATAATCAGTGTCTTACACCGTACATGTCATCTCGGAGGCCTGCAAACGTCATGGGTGGGGGTCAAGCTCAGGGGCACGTGTCGGCCGGGGGGCTCCCCGGTCGACGCCTGTCGCGGCGCCGATCGGACTGTGGCCGGAAGGGGCCGGTGGGTGCAGCGTCCTCCTGCCCGCCATGGCGACGGGTGACCGAGTGCGGTCGGTGAAGGAGCTGCGCTGATGGCAAGCGCGAGAGTGGGGTGCTTCCTACCGACATTTGGAGAGGGCCTAGGTGACGGGCGCACATCGATACTCCGAGCGGCCCAGGAGGCGGAATCGCTCGGCTTTTCGCACATCTGGGCTGCTGATCACATCAGCTGGAATACCGGAATCCTTTCTCCGATCGAGGTCCTCAGCTTTGCAGCAGCTGTCACGTCGAAGGTGCGACTCGGCACCGGTGTGTACCTTCTTCCCCTGCGCCACCCCGTGGTTGCTGCCAAGGCATTCAGCTCCTTGGACGTTCTTTCGGGAGGCAGGCTCATCGTCGGGGTCGGGCTCGGAGGCGAGCCACCGGACGATTACGAAGCCGTCGGACTTTCGCCCAAGAACCGGGGCAAGCGAGCGGATGAATACCTATCCCTTCTGCAAAAACTGATGGCAGGGTCCTCCCTGGCTGCCGCCGGTGAATATGCAACGTTCCAGAACGCGAGGATCGCTCCCCCGGCAAAGCAACCGACGGTACCCATCTGGATCGGCGGACGATCCGAGGCGTCACTGGAGCGCGCCGTCAGAGTTGGCCAAGGATGGTTCCCAATCTGGGTCAGTCCTCGACGCATCGCTCAGGCCCGAGAATGGCTCAGTGCCAGAGGCATCTCGGAGTTTGCCGTAGGCCTGAACCTCTTTGCAGTGCTGGCGGATTCTCGCGAGGCCGCCCGTGAGGTCGTTGCGCGCCATATGGAGAATGCGTATCGGATTCCGTTTGAGAAGTTCGAGCCCTACGTCGGATACGGGCCTCCCGACTCTGTGCTGGAATTCGTCTCCTCGTACGTCGAGGCCGGTGTCTCCGATGTCGTCTTCAACCTCATCGGACCTGCACCTCTCGAGCAGCTTCACTGGATCAGCGAGGCGCTGGCACCCAAGTTAACGCTCTCCTCGGAGGCCGGGCCCGGCGGGCAAAAGGAGCGTGTCTAGTGCTCTTGCCCGTGACCTACTACGGACCGAGAAGAGCCCCTGGCTTCAGTGCTTGCGAGTCAAGGAGAAAGCGATGGATGTGAAACAAAGTTCAATGACCGTTTCGGTCGGCGACGAATATGAGCCTCTCGAGTTCCTCGTGACCCCGGAGTTGAACGAGCAGTACCTCTATGCCGAGCAGGATTATTCGCCCATCTATCTCGCTGATGGCTCAGAAGAAGTAGCCGGTATCGTCCACCCCGGACTCCTGTTGAACATGAGCAACTACACAAGAAGCCCGAGCTATCAGCTTCCCCCCGGTGTCCTCGAGCTTCACGCCGAAGACGAGGTGGAATTTTGCCGACCGGCACATGTCGGGGACCGACTCACGGTGACGTGGAAGGTCGTTGGAAGGGATGAGAAGCGGGGTCGCATCTGGCACGTCACGCAGATTTCCGTTACGAATCAGGCCGGAGACGAAATTCTCAAAAGGCGCATGACCGCCATGGCCGATCCGACCCCCAGCGTTGACAAGAGGAGCGCCTCCTGATGATCACTGATTCAGCGGCGATCGGCCAAACCTACAGCGGAGCTCCAAAGGCAATATCGATGCCACGCGTGTGGGCCTTCTCAGGTGGGCCATTCGCCATCGACGGATGGCCGAGACGCAATATTCATACCGATCCTGCTGCCGCCAACAGGGATGGGCTCGATGGCATCGCCATATCGGGGACCCAGTTCGAGGGTTACGTCGCTCAGCTGATGGTTGAGATATTCGGTGAGTCATGGCTCAGCCACGGCAAGATGCACGTCCGTCTGAGGAAGCCCGTACCGGACGGTGATGTTCTCCAAGCGTTTGCGACCGTACGTACCAAGGAGTCTGGCGGCGCACAATCTGTGTTTTACCTCGACGTAGAGTGCCGAGACAGCGCAGGAGAGCAGGTATTGACAGGGACTGCGGAAGGTCAACTCGCAAGAGAAACGGCAAGGTAGAAGTGGCCTCCGAATACGTAAAGGTTGGAGACGCGACGCGATGATTCGTTCGGAACAGCCCTACGACGGTGTGGTGGTCGTCACACTCGACCGCCCACCCGTAAACGCGATCGACGACCAGCACGTCGAGGATCTTGCTCAGGCGCTGAGCGACGCAAAAGAGGCCAAACCGCGCGTGCTGGTGATCACCGGCGCGGGGCGGCTCTTCAGTGCAGGTGCCGACATCGACATGATCTCGGAGCGGTTTGCCTCCGCCAGCGGCCGGGAGGACATGGTCGCATTCACGGCCACCCTGCAGCATGTGTGTCAACAAATCGAGGACTTTCCCGCCCCGACCTTGGCCGCAATTCGTGGTGCGGCGACTGGTGGGGGCCTCGAGGTGGCGTTGGCATGTGACTTGCGGCTAGCAACGAGCACGGCGCGTCTCGGGCTGCCCGAAGTTCGGCTTGGCCTGATACCAGGTGGCGGAGGCACCCAGCGCCTCACCAAAGTGGCGGGCCGTGCCACTGCGCTCAGACTCATCTTGGGGGCCGAGCTCGTCGACGCAAAGGAAGCTGAGAGACTTGGACTTGTCCAATGGTCTGTGGACGAGTCGGAGTTCGAAGACCGTTGGCATCAACTGGCCAAGGAGCTGGCGGAGGTTTCCCCCTTCGCGCTGGCTGAGGCCAAGCAATGCATCGAGGCGGCCGCCACCCCAAACGGCTACGAGAGGGAGCGCCAGGCCACCCGGACGCTGATGGCAACAGAGGAAGCAATAGAGGGTGTCCGCGCCTTCTTGGGCACTCGAAAAGTCAAGACGGAGAAGAAATCATGACAGGCAATGGACAGAAGCTCGCTGTGGTCACCGGTGCTGGATCAGGTATCGGTCGTGCCATTGCTGCGGAACTTGCTCGGGCCGGTATGACGGTCGTGATCGGCGACATGGATCTCGATGGCGCCAAGGAAACAGAGCGGCAACTCAGCGAGTTCGGTGGCGTGGCGAACTCGTATCAGGTCGACATCAGCAGCGCCGAGCAAGTGGCGAGTTTTCGCGACTGGACCGTTGGTTCCTTCGGCGATCCGGACGTGCTGGTCAACAATGCAGGCTGGGACATCATTCAGCCATTCCTCGAGACCGACGCCGCCTTTCGTCGCAAGGTGCTGGAGATCAACTTGCACGGCCCCGTCGAGATTACGCATGCTTTCGTCACGGGGATGGCGCAGCGGGGACAAGGAAGTATCGTCAACATCGCAAGCGATGCCGGGCGCGTCGGGAGCACTGGTGAGACGGTGTACGCCGGCGCAAAAGGCGGCATTATCGCCTTCACCAAGTCTCTCGCCCGCGAGGTGGCCCGCTACAAGATCAACGTGAATTGTGTGTGTCCCGGCCCTGCCGACACCCCCCTGTTCCGGCGCCAGCCTGAGAAGATGCAGCAGGCGCTGGAGCGGGCAATTCCTTTCCGCCGGGTGGCCATGCCCGAAGACATCGCCCAAGCGGTGGGCTTTTTGGCCTCAGAAAAGGCCTCCTACATCACGGGCCAGGTCCTGTCGGTAAGCGGCGGTCTGACGATGAGCGGCTGACCGGATCGGAAAGTCGGCTTGCGTAGAAACGCCTGATCGGTGAAAAGCATGGGGTTGACGAAAGACAAAAGTGGGGTGGGATTGAACATCGGCGGCAGCTGGCCGTTCGGTTGCCCGCGCCCAGACGACATCCTGAGGACGGCTGTCAAGGCGGAGAAGCTGGGATTCACCGGACTTTGGAGCGGCGACCATGTCGCGGCGCACTGCCCCAACCTCGACTCGCTCACCCTGCTCAGCGCCATGGCAGCAGTGACGGAGCGAGTAACCATCGGCACGGCAGTTTTCCTGTTGGGATTGCGAAATCCCGTGGTTGTGGCAAAGGCGGTGGCGTCGCTCGACTACCTGAGCAGGGGACGGGTCGTGTTCGGCGTAGGCGTCGGGGGTGAGCGCGAAGGGGAATGGGCCGCTTGCGGGGTGCAGAGGTCAGAGAGAGGGGCAAGGGTCGACGAAGGCTTGGTGATGCTTCGTAAGCTTTGGGCCTCGCCAAATGCATCTCACAAGGGAAAGTTCTGGTCGTTCGAGGACACTACGATCGCCCCAGCCCCCGAACAGCCTGGCGGCCCGCCGGTCATCATCGGTGGTCGCTCGGACGCTGCGGTGAGAAGAGCGTCCCGCTATGACGGTTGGGTGGGATATCTGCTCTCACCCGAACGGCTTTCCGAAGTGAGAAAGGCATTGGTCTCGACCCACCCGGCGCCCGACGAGCTGTTTCTCGGCCATCTGCTGTTCGTGTCCATGGGCGCGTACAGAGAGGCAAAGGAGAAGGCGCTGCAATTTCTGGAGGCCAGGTATCTTCAGCCGTTCGACAAACTGGTTGATCGGTATTGCTTGGTCGGAGACGCCAAGTCGTGCGCGAACCGAATGACGGAGTTCTTCGAAGCCGGTGCAGAACACATCATTCTTGCTCCACTTTGCGAGGCTGAAAATCTTGACAGGGTCGTTGAGGAAATGTCAGATTGTCTGCTTCCCATCGCACCATTGAATCAGGGGGTATGAGTGCGTTTGGCTGAGGGGGGACGCAACAAATGGAGGGGACCTTCGTCGAGTTCGGCACGCGGTCTTTTCCGGCATCCGACTGAGCGGGCAAAGCTGAGGCAAGGGCAGAGGTTCGATGCTGGCTGCCTCGAGGAAGTATACGAAAGCGTAGCAACCTGATCAGCAATCTAGTGAATGGTCCGAAGGTGGTCTTGCCAGGATCGTCGGGACTCGACCTGTAGGGGAAACGTGAACAGCAAGAAGCGTGTCCGAATCGTGGAGGAAGAGGACGGAACAATGCGTCAATTCAAATTCAGCGTTGGTTACCTCAGGGCAGGTGTCCTTGTCGGCGCTCTGGCCTTGACTACAGCAGCCTGCAGCAGCGGGCCGAGTAGTGGGAGCAGCAGTGGTTCAGGTAGTTCGTCCACGGCCGCACCCGTATCCGTCGACATGGGCTACTACGGAGCGGGCAACGCCACGTCGGTCCTACCGTACGTGACGCAGCAAGAGGGCTTCTTCTCGAAGAACGGGATCAACATGCAGCTGACCCAGATCCCCTCGTCAGCGGGTCAGTTGGCTGCCCTTGCCGGGGGGAGCATCGACATAGTCGCGGCGTCCCCTGAAGCGGTCCTGCCACTCATCGAGAAGGGCCAACCCCTCGAGCTCATCGGTGGACAGTCGACGATCATCTGGGAGCTTCTCGTGAGCAATTCGGTCAAGACTCCAGGGAGCTACCCTACGAACCTCCAGGCCCTCAAGGGCAAGACCTTCGGCGTCACGGCAATCGGCTCCAGTGGCGAGTACTTCGCGCAGGGCATCATGGCCCAGGCGGGTGTCCCGGCGACGTCCATCAACTGGGTCGGAACCGGAGCGCCGGCTCCGACGGTTGCAGCGCTCGAGAGTGGCGAGATCCAAGCCACGATGTCGTTCCAATCGACGGTGTACACGGCCACGAGCAGCGGCAAAGCGCGCGTGCTCTTGGACTTGCGCGACGGCGTAGGACTGCCCAGCTACATCCACTGCTGCGACTACGTCGGCCTGTGGGCGACCAAGAGCTGGGCGAGCTCGCACCAGGCGGCGATCAAGGCGATCAACAAGGCGCAGAGCCAAGCCTACGTGTGGATGACAGACAAGGCGAACTTCAAGAAGATGGAGACCCTCGCCAATGACAACGCTGGAGGCCAGGTGACTTCCGCAGACCTCTCGTCGTACACCACTAGCATCATCAAGCTTGCCGACCCGGCGTATAGTCTCGCCACGTTGAAGAGTTGGGACCTGTTCGACGTCAAGGCGAAACTGATCAGCTCGGAAGTGTCGACGGCGTCGTTGATCAACCCAGCCGTGCCCAGCTCATTCAGCGCCGCCAGGAGCCTTGCAGGGTGAGAAGGGGTTCTCCGACGCTCCTGAAGACGAAGCCACCCCCCGGTGGAGGTGTCAGGACGATGTCACAAGCGACAAATACCCAGACGGGCGCGCCGCTCAGGTCCGCGGAGTCGGTCATCGCCTTCGAGAACGTCAGACACAGCTTCGGAACGTCGCTCATCGTCGATGATGTGTCGTTCAGCGTCAGGCGGGGGGAGTTCGTCGCTCTCGTCGGACCGAGCGGGTGCGGCAAGACGACACTGCTGAACATCGCGGCCGGCCTGGAGTCTCTACAGAGGGGCCGCGTCACGGTCGACGGGGTTCCCATCGTGCCAGGGCGTCTGATCCAGGAGCGCCGCGACAATGTCGGCTACGCCTTCGCTCGGGATGCGCTCCTGCCTTGGCGCACGGCGCTGGGAAACGTCGCGCTGGCGCTCGAGCTCGAGGGAGTCGGGAAGAAGGAGGCAGAGAGGAGGGCGGAAGAAGAATTGCGCCGGGTGGGGTTGGGGGACAATCTCCATGCCTACCGTGCCCAGCTCTCCCAAGGGATGCGCCAGCGGGTTGCACTCGCCAGGACCCTTGTGCGACATCCGACGATCCTGCTGATGGACGAACCGTTCGCCGCGCTGGACGCACAAACTCGACTCCGGTTACAGGAGGAACTTTCACGACTTGTGGTCGACCTGGGTGCAAGCGTGCTCTTCGTCACCCACGACATCGGTGAAGCCGTCGCCTTGTCGGACCGGATCCTGTTGATGTCCACACGGCCGGGTCGGCTCCATGGCGACGTCCTCAAGGTGGACCTCCCCCGACCGCGGGTCGTGACCCACCTCATGGCCGATGAGCGATATTTGGCGATGTGCTCTCAGGTGTGGAGGCACCTCGAGGAGGCGGTCGGGGCCGGCGCGGGCTCTCTGGCCGGGACCGCCGAGAGGTAAGCCGATGACCGTTGCCGAAGTGGAGATGGAAGACCTGGGAAGTCTTGCCGAGCCGGAAGGAAAGAAAAGGGCGGGCTGGAGGTCCGTCGTCCAAGTCTGGGCTGTGAGGATTCTGTTTCTCGCAGTGGTAGTCGGGGCATGGCAGTTGGCCTCGGTCGAGCGATGGGTGAACCCGACCTTTGCCGGCACTCCCACGCTCATAGGGCGCGCATTCGGCGATGCAGTCCGGTCGTCATCCATCCGGAACGACCTGGTCATCACCCTGGAGGAGACGCTCATCGGCTGGATCGTGGGAGCCGCGGCCGGCTTTGTCGTCGGGTTTCTCTTCGCACGGTACCAAGTGATCAGCAAAGCCTTGAACCCGATCATGACCGCCATCAACAGCGTGCCCCGCATCGCTTTGGCGCCATTGTTCATCGTCTGGTTCGGGCTTGGGCAGCTTTCGAAGATCGCCCTGTCTGTCAGCCTGGTGTTCTTCATCGTCCTGAGCAACACCCTGGTGGGGCTGACGAGCACCGATCGAGATCTTCTGCTGCTCGCATCGAGCTTGGGCGCAACGGAGCGTCAGCGCATCAGACATTTCGTCCTGCCAGCCGCTATTCCGGTGATCGGTGCCGCCATCGAGCTGGGGCTCATATTCAGCTTCTTGGGCGTCGTGTCCGGTGAGATTATCGGCGCCAAAGCGGGGCTCGGGGTTCTGCTCAATTACGACGCGTCGGTGTTCCAGATGAACCAGTTCTTCGCTGCGCTGATCATCTTGGCGATCGTCACGACCATTCTCACGTCCCTGGTGCATGCCCTGCAACGGCGCTTGTTGCGGTGGCACTACATCGAGCTCAGGGGATTTCGGAGCGCATGAGTGAGGCGCGAACTTGATCAACGGGGAGCTCGAACCCGGGGTAGTCAGCTGTAATGGAAACGGTGCACGAAGTAATCGAAAGGGAAGCCAGAAACAATGATTGATTTCTCTGTGAAGGACCGGGTAGCGCGCATCAAGATGAATCGACCCGAGAAGAAGAACGCCATCTCGCTCGAGATGCGGGACCAGATGATGGAGTCGTTGAAGGAGGTGGAGAAGAACGACGAGATATGGGCCTGTGTGATCACCGGCGTCGACGACGTGTTCTCGTCGGGATTCGACCTCTCCGACGACGTGGCTGCGTCACCTCCGGCTGTTGAAGAGCTCTATGTGCAACTCCAGTCGATCTACAAGCCGACGATTGCCGCCATTAACGGCTTGTGCCTCGCACAGGGGTGCGGGATCGCCTTGAACTGCGACATTCGCATCGCCAGCGAGGGCACGCAGTTCGGGTGGCCACAAGTGAGGCGCGGCATCTTCTCGATCAGCGGGTCGACGCTGTTGGCGGGTGCTGTTCCACTGAACCGCGCTTTCGAGATCCTCTTCACGGGAGAGTTGTTCTCCGCGACGACGGCCTACGAGCTCGGTCTGATCAACCGCGTCGTCCCGGGGACGGCGCTCGAGCAGGAAGTGACGGGCGTGCTGGACCGGATCTTGTTGAGCGCTCCGTTGGCTGTCCGGGCGACGAAGGAAGCGATCCTGAGGACGCGACCGGGGGCGAAGCACGAGGCATATCCAGTCGTGAACGAGCTCTTTGCCGGTGTTATGAAGAGTGACGACGCAGCGGAAGGCTTGAAGGCCTTTCTGGAGAAGCGACCGCCTGTGTGGACGGCGCAGTAGCGGGTCGGCGGGAGGCGATCGTTGCGGAGATGACTGACGTGCCGGACGCGCGCCGGAGCGTGTTGAGCGGAATCCGGGTCCTCGACATAGGTCATGTCCTCGCGGGTCCGCTCGTGGCGACCTTCCTCGGCGACTTCGGCGCGGATGTGATCAAGGTAGAACCCCCAGGTGGCGACCCGCTGAGGGTCCTGTCGAGCAGTGTGGATTCAGTTCCTCTGTGGTGGGCGGCTGAAGCGCGCAACAAACGGTCGATCGTCATCGACCTGCGCACCGATGCCGGCCGAGATCTGCTCCTGGACCTTGTTGGCGTCTCCGATGTGGTGATCGAGAACTTTCGGCCTGGGGTGCTCGAGCGCATGGGCATCGGCCCGGAGAGGATGTTCGCTGCCAATGGCCGCCTCATCCTGGCGAGAGTGTCGGGCTACGGCCAGACCGGCCCGTACTCGGGCCGGCCTGGATTCGGGAAAGCTGTCGAGGCGCTGGCAGGCGTGGTCGACCTGAGCGGGTTCGCCGACGGGCCTCCTGTGCACGCAGGCTTTCCGATGGCCGATGTCTCTACAGCAGTCATGGGTGCCTTTGCGGTCATGCTGGCTCTGTACGGGAGGGACGCCAAGGGCAGCGGAAGCGACACGGGAGAGATCATCGATTTGGGAATTTATGAGACACCTTTGCGAATGATCAGCAGCTTGATTCCTGAATACGACAAGCTGAAACTTGTGCCGCGACGCGCTGGGAATCGCCAGCCTGCCTTAAAGGCGTTCTGCAATACGTATCGTGCGCAGGACGGACGCTGGGTCAGCATCAACGGCGCAACATTTACCGCTGCCAAGAAGATCCTGGATGCAGTAGGGGGAGATGCATCCTTCGAAATGCTCGAGCTGAAGTCGATGGACGACATCCTCGAGCATTTCGAGGAGGTGGACAAAGCCATTGCAGTATGGATCGCTGGGCACGATGCTGATCAGGTCGTGGAAGAGTTCGCCCGAGCAGGGGCGGTCGCAGCGCTCGTCTACAACATCGAGGATGTCTTCGGGGATCCTCACATTGCCGCCCGAGAGAACATCGTGCGTGTCGAGGACGAGCTCATCGGAGAGGTGGCTGTTCCATCCGTTATTCCACGCCTCGAGAAGAGTCCGGGCAGCATACGCCGGCGCGCGCCACGCTTGGGGGAGGACACGGATGCGGTCCTTGGCGAGTTCCTGGGATTGAGCTCGACCGACATAGCCAACCTGAGGGCGCAACGTGTCGTGGCGTGAGCCCGGCACTCTAACCGTGTCGACGCCCCGACAGTAGTGGTTGGGTCATGACGAATGGGGCGACGACGTGCGGGCCAGCTCCTGCGCATGTGGGTCTTGGGCTGTCCCTGGCAACTCTGGGGCCCGTAACGGACTTCGACGCCATTCAGGAGCTGGCCCGATCGCTCGAGGCGGCGGGGCTGGAATACCTGGTCCTTCCCGACCGCCCGGCCGGGCCGCTGCAGGCTCACGACCCCATCGTCGTGTCGGCGCTGATGCTCGCCGCCACCACCACGGTGCGAGTAGTAGCGACAATCGTGCTCCCCCTGCGGCAGCCGCTCATCCTGGCAAAGCAGCTGGCGTCCCTGGCTCAGCTCTCGGCGGGAAGGCTGATTCTCTGCAGCGCCTTGGGTGGTGACTATCCAGCAGAGTTCGGGGTGGCAAATCAGAGGGTGGAAGACCGGGTGAAGACCTTCGAGGACAATCTCGCCACCCTTCGGAGGCTGCTGACGAATGGGGATCCGTCGGTGTGTCTCACCCAGGATCCCGACAGAGCAAAGTTCGACGCCTCGATCCCGATCTGGATCGCGCATCGTGCGCGGAGCACCAGGTCAGTCGAACGCTCGGCGCGACTGGGTGACGGCTGGTATGCATCATGGGTCTCGGCAAAGAGGTTCGGGGAGACTTTGGATGGAATCCGTAAGCTCCTTGTGCCAGGACGTTCATTCGACGCCGCCGTGGTAGTTCGGGTCAACGTGGCAAAGAGCGTGGCCGAGGCCGCCCAGGAGGCAGCCAACGTCAGAGCGGGGATGTACGGGCTGTATGGGTACGAAGAGGGGCCAGGGCGTTACTACCATGCCCTCGGTCCCGCCGAAGCCTGCGTCGAGAAGCTCTCGAGTTATCTCGAGCACGCACCTGATGTGTTGGTCCTGCAGCCAGAGTGTGCGAGTGATCACGTGGCGACACAGATCTCCCGGATCGTCGAAGAGGTGGTTCCTGCAGTGCGCTGGAACAACGGGGTGCGCTGATCGTGGCCCAAGGCATTGCGGTAGTTACGGGAGCCAGCAGTGGCATTGGCAGTGAGACGGTCGTCGCGCTCTCCCAGAGGGGCTTCGAAGTTCACGCTGTCGCCAGGAGATCGGAACGGCTTCAAAAACTTTCGGACGAGACGGGCTGCGTGCCCGTGGTCTTGGACGTGCGAGACTCGGACGCGGTCTACCGCTTGCTCGCCGACAAGCGCATCGACATATTGGTCAATAACGCGGGCGTTGGCCTTGGCACAGATCGCGGTGGCTTGGTCGATCTGCAGGCAGATGCGATCTCCACGGCCATTTCGACAAATGTCGAATCAGCGCTTCACTTCACGCGAGCCGTGCTCCCTCGGATGATCGAGCGGGATGTCGGTCACATAATCAACGTAGGCTCGGTGAACGGCCTATATCCAACGCATTCCGCACTGTACGGAGCGACCAAGGCCGCTATTCACATGTTCAGTTCCAATCTCCGGGCCGAACTCCGGGGAACCCGGATAAGGGTCACGGAAATCTGTCCTGGCAGGGTTGCGACGGAATTCATACGAGCATCCCTCGGCGAGGATGCTGAGCAACGCGCGCTGGAGGCAGCGGACCATCTTTTGAGGGCATCCGATGTAGTAGGAGCGATCCTGTATTCCATTGATGCGCCATGGTGGGTCAACGTCAGCCGCGTTGAACTATTGCCGATCGAGCAGATCAACGGAGGTAGCCGATTCGTCAAGTTGCGCCAGAGAGAGCTGGTGGATCGCGTAGACAGAGACAGGACCACGGATCCGTGAAAGCCAATGGCACTTGAACGACACCACCGTCCTCTTTTTAGCTGGGATAGTCGTCGTCTCGGTCATTATTCAGCGGATTTCTGGGTTCGGCTTTGGGGTATTTGCGTTGCCGATATTCACGATCGCCCTCGGCGCCCGGACAGCGATCCCCTCGATGCAGATCTTGTCCATCTCCGTTGCCTTTTCCGGGGCTTGGCGCTTCCGCCGCACGATCGGATGGGGCCGGTTGAGGGGCATGGTCGTGCCGTCGTCTGTCGGGATAGGGGCGGGCTTGCTCGTGCTGCATGTGGCGAGCGAGCGGGGATTGGAATTCGTCATCGGGTCCCTCGCCATCGTCGCTTCCGTGGCGCTGTCCCTCCGCCCGCGGGCCGTGAAGCATGAGGAGGCGGGCCTTCTCGTTGTCGGCGCACTTTGCGGTGCCTTGTCCATGACGACCAGCCTGGCCGGCCCGCCTTTCGCCCTGTTTGCGTACAACCAGGGTTGGAATTCAGACGAAATACGGGGAACGCTCTTCTTCTATTTCGGTACGATCAGCGTGGTGACCTTCGCGATTCGTTTCGCGATGGCATCGGTGAACGGCACTGACGGACTGATCGCCGCGCTGTTGATCCCGGCTGTGCTGGTGGGCGATCTCGTGTCGAGGCCCGTGGTCAGGAAGGTCCATGGTTCAGCGGCACGGGTCATCGCCGCTGCCATCGTGTTTCTCAGCGGTGCCGCCGGCGTATTGGGCGCAGCAGACCTGGTGGCCATTTTGGCCCGATGATGCACACGAAGGGACGCAAGGACAGAGGTAGGGAGAATTGTGTTTGCTAGGGTGCTGTCGTGTAACACAAGAACGTCGGAGGAAACGGTTGGTCCCGTTGCACCGATGCAGATGAGGATGATGAAAGCAGAGAAGCTGTGATGACTGGCGATAACGGTGTTGGCGACGGCCCCCTCAGCGGCATGTTGGTGATCGACCTCGCCCATGGACTAGCAGGGCCGTTCACGAGCACTCTTCTTGCCGACTTCGGCGCCGACGTGATCAAAGTCGAGCGTCCTGGGAACGGCGATTTCATGCGCCAGGTGGACCCCGCTGGCGGGGTTTGGTGGCGGTCGATGGCGAGGGGAAAGCGCTCTATTGCCGTCGATCTTGCCAATCCAGAGAGCCGTGCCCTGATGAAGGACCTGGTGACGAAAGCGGATGCGCTGGTTGAAAGCTATCGCCCTGGCGTCCTGGAGCGTCTGGGATACGGGCCCGACGTGCTTCGTGAGTGGAATCCAGAGCTGGTGCTCTTGAGAACGTCCGGCTATGGCCAGACGGGGCCCTATCGGGAGCGCCCGGGATTCGGCAAAGCGGCGGAAGCGTTTGCCGGTCTTCTGCACATGACGGGATTCCCGGACGGGCCACCCGTGTACGTGGGTTTTGCGATCGCCGACATGTGCAGTGGCTTGATGGGAGCATTCGGCGTCGCCCTGGCGTGGATGGGGCGGACGCGGGGCCTTTCGCGCGGACAGACGGTCGACGTGGCGTTGTACGAGACGATCCTGCGACTGATGGATTACGTCGTACCGGTGGCTTCGGGAAGTTCAATCGAGCTGGAGCGCAACGGGAACCGCCAGCCGATGAGCTTTGCCCCATCTGGCATCGTGCGGTCGAAGGACGACCGGTGGATCGTGTACTCCGCTGCTTCGGCGGAGGTTGCAAGGCGCGTTGTCGAGTTGGTCGCCGGGCCGGAAGTGGCGGCGGAAGCCCGGTTTTCGACGCTCGAGACGATGCGTGATCATCTGGACGAGATCGATGCACTCGTTGGTGCGTGGTGCCATGAGCGAGGCGCGGCGGAGATCGTCGAGGAATTCACGGGGGCGAACGCTGTGGCTGCTCTGGTGTATTCCCCTGACGAGATTTTGACTGATCCGCATGTCAAGGAGCGGAACAGTGTCGTTCCCGTGGAAGGTGAGAACGCGCAATTCGTGGCCGTCACACCGAAGCTCAGCGATACGCCGGGAAGAATCCGGTGGTCCGGGCCGAATGAGGTAGGTCAGGACAGCCTGTTCGTCTTGAGCGAGGTCATGGGATACGACAACGACCGGATCGATCGGCTTAGGAAGTCAGGTGCGGTTGTCTTTGCTGAGGATGGCGCCGGTCCAGCGCCTGGTCCGGATGTGCAGAATGGCTGAGACAGGTGGGGTTGATCGTCCTTTCCCGCTGGGCGCTCTCGGGTACCGAGGGATCTCGCATCCGAGCCGCCAGTCTTTCGGCGACAGGGTCTCGACAGAGGTTGAAGGCCTGAGATGGCTGCGCTAGACGGACTTCGGGTCATCGAGCTGGCGCGCGTGAGTCCGGTCGCCTATTGCACCCGACTCCTGGCGGACATGGGTGCGGAGGTCATCAAGGTCGAGGAGCCGAGGCACTACGGGAGGGGCGTTGCTCCCGGCACGAGACGTGCCGCCACGCTCGACGAGAGAATGGCCGACTCGTTGAACCGCAACAAGCGGAGCGTGGAACTTGATTTGAAATCGCCAGAGGGTCTGGACACGTTTCTTGCACTCGCGGAACGCGCCTCTGTCGTGGTTGAAGGGTACCGCCCGGGAGTGGTTGCCCGACTCGGATGTGATTACGAGGCCGTCAGTAGGGTGAACCCGGCAATTGTCTACTGCTCCCTCTCGGGATATGGGCAATCGGGACCGTATCGGGATTACGCCGGCCATGATGCGAATTACTTGTCGTTCGGGGGCGCCCTGGACCTGATGGGAACCGAGGAGCAAGCAACGTTCCCGCTGAACCTCGTGGCCGATCTGGGGGGTGGAGCCATGCATGCCCTTGCGGGAATCCTGATCGCCCTCTACTCGCGTGAGAAGACCGGTAAAGGTCAGTACGTAGATGTGTCGTACACCGACGCCACGTTCTCACTGTTGAGCGCCAGCCTCGTCATGAGGGAGCATTTTCGGTCAGGTGTGCGTCCTCGCCGCGGCGACGGGCTCTTCGGCGGACGGTTCCCCTATTACCGCGTCTATGCAACTCGGGATGAGGCATCGATCTCACTCGGCTGTTCGGAGCCCTGGCTCTGGGAGCGCTTCTGCGAAGTGGTGGAACGGCCGGACCTGATCGAGGCGGGCCCCCAGGTCGAGGACATTGCGGGGTCCCCGACGGCGATACAAGTTCGGGCAGGCGAGGAGCTGGACGTGATGTTCCGAACACGAGGGCGCGACGACTGGTTCGAATTGCTGGCAAAGGGAGGCGTGCCAGCGGGAAAAGTCCTGTCCCTGGAGGAGACGCTCCATGACCCACAGCTTCTGTTCCGGGAGATGGTCGTCAAACTGGGGACCACAGAAGATGGCCGCGATGCGTTGCAACCAGGTATGCCGATCAAGCTGTCGAAAGAGCCCGGCGAGATCCGGGACTTGGCGCCTGAGATAGGCGCCGACAACGAGGCCATCGACTGCGAAGTCGGTTCTAGGGAGAATCGGCGTCGAAAGTGACATCAGGCGAGCGCGACCGGGAACGGGAGTTCGAGTCATGAAGTGCGCGTTGCAGGTATCGGCGATTGTTGGACGACGTCGTGAGCGAGATGAACGGACGCACAGGTCAGATGGATGGCCTGAGGAACTGGGTGGAGGGTGTGCCAGGTGACAGCTGTAATCGATACGATCGGTAGCGAATCCCGTGGAGCTGCTCAACCTGCGCGGTGGGTGAAGGTCCTCGACCAGACCCGCTGCATCGGCTGTCATGCGTGCACCACAGCGTGCAAGTCCGAGAACAGCGTTCCTCTCGGCGTGAGCCGAACCTATGTCAAGTCGGTCGACGTGGGAAGGTTTCCACAGGTCCGTCGGGCGTTCCAGGTCACACGCTGCAACCAGTGCGAGGATGCCCCTTGCGTCACCGCTTGTCCGACGCGGGCCATGTACCGGCGGCCTGACGGGATCGTGGATTTTGACAAGAGCATCTGCATCGGCTGCAAAGCGTGCATGGCTGCATGTCCCTACGACGCCATCTTCATCAACCCGGAGGATCACTCGGCGGAGAAGTGCAACTTCTGTGCGCACCGGCTCGATGTCGGCCTCGAGCCCGCCTGTGTGGTCGTCTGTCCCACGGAGGCGATTCTCGTCGGGAACCTGGACGACCCGCGCTCGGCGGTCGCTCGTGTCGTCCAACGCGAGCCTGTGACGGTGCGCCGTCCGGAGAAGCACACCCGGCCGGGCCTTTACTACAAAGGGGCGCACCAGGCTACGCTCGACCCGCTGGCTGCTGAGCGCCCCGAGGGCGGCACCTTTGCCTGGGCACAGATGCCCTCGGGCATCGGTGTCGTGAATTCGGGTCACCCGAAGGCGCACGGACCCCACACGTCGTCGGCTGCCGCTCTCCTCTCCTACGACGTGGCCCACCAAGTTCCCTGGGGTTGGCGGGTGAGCCTCTACACCTGGACCAAGGGCATAGCGGCAGGTGCGTACCTCGTGCCCGTGCTGCTTGCGGTCTTCGGGTACCTGGCGTGGTCCTCGTCCCTTGTCCAATACGTCGGGCCTCTCGTCGGGCTCGGATTCTTGGCCCTCACTGGTGCCTTGCTCATCTGGGACCTGAAACACCCACGTCGCTTCTACCTGATTTTCACGCGACATCAGTGGCGAAGCTGGCTGGTGCGCGGGGCTCTCATCCTGGGCCTCTACGGGGCCGTGCTCGTCGTCCAGGTCCTCGTCTCCCTGGCCGGATCTACCCTTTCCGAGGAGGTTCTGGCCGGTTTCGGCATACCGATCGGGCTGATGGCGTCGCTGTACACCGCCTATCTCTTCTCCCAGGCTCGCGGTCGAGACCTCTGGCAGAGTCCGGTACTCGGCCCACATCTCGCCGTCGAGGCGTTGATCGTGGGCGCCGGAGCGCTGCTGCCCGCCGCAGTAGTCATGCAAGCCTCGGTGCTGCACCCTCTGGAAGTCCTCGTGGCCGGATCGGCCGCTGCGCACCTGTTGCTGCGCGCCGCGGAGCTGACGCCGCACCACCCTTCTGCACAATCCCGCCTAGCCGCGCATGAAATGACTCACGGGCGCTTCGCCGTTTGGTTCTGGGTGGGCGCTCTGTGCATCGCCCTCGGGGTCCTGGCCCCGTTTGCCGGCTGGTGGGCGGGGATCGTCGCCCTCGTCGGCCTCTTCCCGCAGGAGCATTCCTATGTCCAGGCCGCGCAGGCGGTCCCCTTGGCATGACACCGTCACGGAGTCCAGGTCGAAAGCAGCTTGACGAGAGGGAGAAGTACCTTGAACAACAGTGAGCGCTCTAGCAGGCTGCAGGCGGCGGCGAGTCGAGTCAGCGCCGCGCGCACAGAAACCGAAGCGAGAGGCGAGACTTTCTATCCGGGCCCCTCGCGCGTGCATTTGGCATCGTTCCCGCCCAAGGAGCGCTGGGACGACTGGGTCGAACTCGATAGCCGAGCGTGGCCAGAGCGCAAAGAGCGCCACAGCATGCTCGTGCCCACGACCTGCTTCAACTGCGAGTCGGCCTGCGGCCTGCTCGCCTATGTCGACAGAGAGACCCTCCAGATAACGAAGCTGGAGGGCAATCCGGAGCACCCCGGCTCGCGCGGGCGCAATTGCGCCAAGGGCCCAGCGACCCTGAACCAGCTGACCGATCCCGATCGCATCCTCTATCCGCTGCGCCGGGTGGGTGAGCGCGGCGCGGGACGCTGGGAGCAGGTGAGCTGGGATGAGGCGCTCGATGACATCGCCAAACGGCTGCGCTCGGCCATCACCGAGGGGCGTCAGAACGAGATAATGGTGCACATCGGCCGTCCAGGCGAAGACGGCTTCACAGAGCGGGTACTGGCGAGTTGGGGGGTGGACGGCCACAATTCGCACACGAACATCTGCTCGGCGGGCGGGCGCACGGGCTACCAGTTTTGGATGGGCGTCGACAGGCCCAGCCCCGACCACGCCAACGCCGAGGTGATCTACCTCATCAGCTCGCATCTCGAGGCCGGTCACTATTTCAACCCCCATGCCCAGCGAATCACGGAGGCCCGTCAAAATGGCGCCAAGGTGATTGTGTTGGACACCCGCCTCTCGAACACGGCCACCCACGCCGACTATTGGTTGGCGACATTCCCGGGATCAGAAGCGGCCGTGAACCTGGCGATCGCCAACCACATCATAAAGACCAAGCGTTACGACCGCGAGTTCGTTCGAAGGTGGTGGAACTGGGAGCAGTACATGGAGACCTGCCACCCGAAGGCGCCGCAGACATTCGAAGAATTCGAGAAGGTACTCGAAGGGGTGTGGGGACAGTTCACCTTCGAGTTCGCCGCAGCAGAATCTCGGGTGCCCGCCGAGACCATCGCCGAGGTGGCCGAAGTCGTCGCAGGGGCCGGGCATCGCCTTTCCGCGCACACATGGCGATCGGCCGCGGCGGGCAATTTGGGTGGTTGGCAGGTGAGCCGCACCTTGTTCCTCCTGAGTGCCCTGCTCGGAGCCGTCGCCACAGAGGGAGGGACATTCCCCAATGCGTGGAACAAGTTCGTCCCGAAGCCCATACACGTTCCCCCGCACCCAGGGGTGTGGAACGACCTCTCCTGGCCCGAGGAATACCCCCTCGCTCAGAACGAGCTCTCCTTTCTCCTGCCTCACTTCCTGAAGGAAGGCCGCGGGAACCTGTCGGTGTACTTCACCCGTGTCTACAATCCGGTGTGGACGAACCCCGACGGCATGACTTGGGTGGAGGTCCTGAGCGACGAGTCCAAGGTGGGATGCCACGTTGCGCTCACCCCTACCTGGTCGGAGACCGCCTACTTCGCCGACTACGTGCTCCCTGTCGGGCTCTCCCCTGAGCGTCACGACACCACGTCGTACGAGCAGTACGACGCGCAGTGGATAGCCCTCCGCCAGCCGGTCCTGAGAGCGGCGAGGGAGCGGCTCGGTGAAGAGGTTTCCGACACCCGGCAGGTGAACCCGGGGGAAGTGTGGGAGGAGAACGAGCTCTGGATCGAGCTGTCTTGGCGAATCGACCCCGACGGCAGCCTCGGCATCCGCCAGTACCACGAGTCCCGTGCCGATCCAGGTACCAAGCTGAGCGTGGACGAGTACTACTCCTGGATGTTCGAGCACTCGGTTCCCGGCCTGCCCGAACGTGCCGGAGAGGAGAACCTGACCCCGATCGAGTACATGCGCCGCTATGGGGCTTTCGAGATCACCCGGAAGGTCGGACCCCGCCATGAGCAGGAAGTCCACCCCGAGGAGCTCGAGGACATGGCCGTCGGACCTCACGGTCGCGTCTATGCAAGAGGGGCTCCGCCCGCCACGACCAACATTGCACCAATGGGCAGCCCAGACCCCGATGCTGAGGGGCGTCGCGCCGTGGGTGTGTTGATCGACGGTGTCGTGCGTCGGGGGTTCCCCACCCCCTCCGGCAAGCTCGAATTGTGGTCCTCTACCTTGGCCGGCTGGGGCTGGGACGAGCATGCGCTACCTGGGTACATCGAGAGCCACATCCACCCCTCCGAACTCGAAGGGGGCCAGATGGTGCTCATATCCACTTTCCGGCTGCCCACTCAGATTCACACGCGCTCGGTCAACGCCAAGTGGCTCGACGAGCTCGCCCACACCAACCCGCTGTGGGTGCACCCCTCCGACGCCGATCGCCTCAACATAAAGCGCAGTGGCGACCTGGTTCGCGTCGAGACCGAGATCGGGTACTTTGTGCTGAAGGCCTGGGTGACGGAGGGAATCCTCCCCGGTGTCGTGGCGTGCAGCCACCACATGGGCCGCTGGCGCACCGAAGGTCAGCCCAGCCAGCGACAGATGATGGCGACTGTGGCCCTGGAGCGAGACCAGGAGGCTTGGAGGATGCGCCGTACAGCGGGAGTCTCACCGTACGAGTCGGAAGACCCTGACACCTCCCGAATCTGGTGGAGCGATGTGGGCGTGCACCAGAATCTCACCTTTCCAGTGCATCCTGACCCCATTTCGGGGATGCACTGCTGGCACCAGGCCGTGCACGTCCGCCCCGCTGGTGAGGCGGACCGCGACGGGGACATCGTGGTGGACGGCGCCAAGGCGCACGACGTCTACAAGCGTTGGCTCGCCACGTCCAGACCGGCGGGCTCGGTCAGTCCAGACGGGACGCGCCGGCCCTATTGGCTCATGCGGCCCCTCCGCCCTGCTCGTTCCGCATACTCGCTGGCGGGCGACAAGGGGTGAGCCGGGGATATGTGCGAGCGACGGCCTGGGACAGACGGCCGATGAACATCGACATCAGTGACATTTCGGTCAGCTATGACGACGTGGGCAAGGGTGATCCAGTCGTCCTTGTCCACGGACTGGCCGAAGACAGGCGTTCGTGGGACCAGGTCGTCCGCCTTCTGTCTGAGTCGCGACGGATTGTTTGCTATGACGTGAGAGGCCATGGGTCGACGAGCACTGGCACCGCCATGGGAACGCTCGAGCAGTTGGCCGACGACTTGGCGAAGTTCCTCGAACGTGTCACTGGCCCAGCCACCTGCGTCGGCTTCTCACTGGGCGGCACGATTGTCCTGGGTGCTGCTGTCCGCCACCCAGAGCTCGTTCCTCGTTGCATCGTCCTGGGCACGTCCTCTGTGGTCGGAAGATCCGCCGCCGCCTACTATTCGGAGCGCATAGCTCAGATCGAGTCCGGATCTCCTGCTGAGATCGCCCAGGGGTTGCTGGAAGACACCTCAAGGTCGATCGCAGGAAGCGGCATCGATGTGGCGGCCGTCGCCACCTACCGTGCCTCCGCCGTCGGCGACGGGGGTGGGTACTTGAACGCCGCCAGGGCGATGCGGTCCCTACATGATCAGCCGCTCACGCCGGAATTGGCACGGGTGACTTGCCATGTGGACGTCGTCGGTGCCGATCGGGACACTTTCTGCCCGCAAAAGGCCGCAGACATATTGGTGGCTCATCTGCCCGATGCCACCTTTCATGCAATCACCGGTGCCGGCCACTTCATGAACATCGACCAGCCGACAGCGGTGGCAAACCTGCTGGACTCACTCCTACCGAGTTAGTGCAGAACGTGCCCGCTCGCAACGCTCGTCTCAGATCTCGAGAGCTACGGCGGAGCTTCAGACGTGGTCGATCAGCCCGGGCAAGCTGAGAGCCAGTTCGTCGACGGTCCAGCGTCGGTCACCCTGCAGGAGATCGACCGGCCTCCAGGGCTGGAACAACCCAACTCTGCCACCCTGTGCAAACAGGATCTTGCCGCTCATGGGGCAACTCTCAGTTGCCAGGTACGCCACGAGCGGGGAGATGTTCGCCGGGTGCCACTCGTCGAATGTGCGCCCATCTACAGGAGCCTTGCGCAGCTCGCGGACCTCGGGGGTGTCATCAGTCATCCGAGTTCGGGCGGCTGGTGCAACGGCGTTCACTTTGACACCATAGGGCGAAAGCTCCGCCGCAGCGATGAGCGTAAAGGTGGCAATGCCGGCCTTGGCCGCTCCATAGTTGCCTTGTCCCACGCGCCCGAGTAGCCCGGAGAGGGAGGTTGTGTTCACAACAGACGCCCGAACCTGGTGGCCGTCCTCGAAGCGTGCACGCCAATACCTCGCACAATGATACGTCGGCGCAAAGTGGCCTTTCAGGTGGACGCGAATTACGGAGTCCCACTCTTCCTCACTCATCGATACGAGCATCCGGTCACGGAGGATGCCGGCATTGTTCACGAGAACGTGGAGATCTCCAAATTCCTGCACTGCTGAGTCGAGCAGTCGCCCTGCCCCGGCAAAGTCGGTTACATCCTCAGTGTTGGCGAGTGCCTCTCCCCCCTGATCCCGGATCTCGTCTACGACGCGCTGTGCGGCCCCGCGGTCGTCGCCGAAACCATCGACGGTGCCTCCCGGGTCGTTGACGACCACTCGTGCACCTTGAGCAGCGAAGAATCGAGCATGCTCTCTGCCAATGCCGCGCCCGGCGCCAGTGATGATTGCGACCCTTCCGTCGAGCGAGCCCATTGGACCCGAAGGTAATGGACGTCGGTCAGAGAGGCAAAGTCGTCGACTCGGCTCAACGTTCTGGATCGAAATTGGTATAAAGTAACTGCGTGGCTCAGCCTCCGGCACTCATGCCGATAGGAGAACGGCGGAGTGTTCGCGAAGAGATTGCATCTGCGGTTCGTGCAGCGTTGATTGCCGGCGAAATGCGTCCTGGTGAGATTTACTCTGCACCATTGCTTGCCACGCGGTTTGGCGTGTCGTCGACCCCGGTTCGAGAAGCGATGCTGGATCTGGTCAAGGAGGGGCTCGTATCCGTAGTGAGGAACAAGGGCTTTCGGGTTCGCCAACTCTCGGATCGCGAGCTTGACGAAATTTCCGAACTTCGCCGGCTTGTAGAGATCCCGACGGTGCTGCGAGCAGTTGGACTTGCCACGGACACTGACGTGTTGGAGCTCCGGCGCCTGGCCCAGAACATCGTGACAAGGGCCAATGACGGGGACTTGATCGGATACGTCGACGACGACAGTCGGTTTCATCTCACCCTCCTCGGCATCGTGGGGAACGAGCAGCTTGTTTCGCTCGTTAGCGGGCTTCGCGCTCGCTCGAGGCTGTTCGGTTTGCGGCAGCTGGCGAGCGGTGGTGAGCTGGTTCACTCGGCCCGGGAACATGTCGAGATGGTGGACCTCATCGAGGCCGGCGATGGGCCGGCGTTGGAGCTCCTTGTCGAACGTCATATCGACCATGTCCGAGGAGCATGGGCAGGCCGCCTCGAGGCAGGGCCTCGCTAGATCCGAGCCACAAAGAGTCAGCGCTCATTTGGACGGCAGCATCGTCACCGTATGAAGCGATGTGTAGAACTCGAGCGCTGCCTTTCCCTGCTCACGCTGCCCGTAGCTCGATTTCCCCTCGCCGCCGAACGGCAAGAAGAAATCTACGCCAGTTGTCGGCGCGTTCAGCTTGATCTGCCCGGCATTGAGGAGCTCACTGACGAGTAGGGCAGAGTCGAGGTCGTTGCTGTGGACCGATGCAGCGAGGCCGTAGCCAGTCTCGTTGGCGACTTCGAGCGCCTGGTCGACGGTGTCGACGGATACGATAGCGCATATAGGCCCGAAGACCTCCTCCTGCAGGAGCTCGTGACTGGGGGGCAAGCCGTCAACTGCCGTGGGCCTCACATACCACCCGTCGATAGGTATTTCGGCGTCGCCACCCGTCAGTATGCGTCCTCCGCTGTTCTTGGCCCCGGCGATGGCATCTCTCACGCGATCCCGGGCGCGTTCGTCGATCACTGGTCCAACGGTGGTGCCTGGCTCCGAAGGGTCGGCAACCTTGAGGCCCTCGGTCTCGGCGATGAAGGCGTGGACGAACTCCGAAGCCTGTCCGACAACCACGATCCGCTTGGTGGCTGTACACTTCTGGCCAGCGAAGCCGTATGCAGCCAGCGCAATCTGTTTCGCTGCCGCGCCAACGTTGGCGTCCGGAAGGACGATTGCGGGGTTTTGCCCACCCATTTCACACTGTACCGGGATGCCACGGCCGGCAGCAGCAGCAGCAATCTGAGAGCCAACAGCGGCTGATCCAGTGAAGGACAACACATCTGCCACCTCGATCAACGCGCTCCCGACTGCTGCACCCCCGGCGAGTACCTGAAGCAGTCCTGGGGGAAAGTGGACAGCAAGCAGTTCCTGCAGCCGTAGCGCGCATGCCGACGATTGAGGGGCAGGTTTGAGAAGGACGGCGTTGCCGAATGCCAATGCGGGTGCCGCTTTCCAAAGGGGGATCGCCAAGGGGAAGTTCCAGGGTGTGATCAGACCTGCGACACCACGCGGCCGGCGACGAGTAAAGGCCAGGCCGCTCGCGGCACTCGGCATGTGAACAGCGCCGATGGGATCGTAAACTTGCTGAGCGAAGTAGCGCAGAATACTGACGGCCCGGGAAACCTCACCTTCAGCCTCGCTGCGAGGTTTGCCGACCTCACGAATGACCAAGGCGACTAGATCTTCGGAGGCCGAAGCCACCGTGTCAGCGGCTCCTCCCAGAGCGGCGGAGCGCTCACTCGGGAGGGCGGCAGCCCAGGCGCGCTGAGCAGCCCGAGCCGCACGAGCGGCCTTGTGAACGTCTGACAGGGTCGATTCCGCAACGGAGCAGACGATGTCGAGGGGCTGCTGAGGAGAGATCGACTCGACAAGGTTCACGTACTTTCGTTCCTTTCTGGTCGCGAAGCGGTCGTCGGCATGGCCTTAGAGCAAGAAACCGGTGGGAAAGGGATCAGTCGGGTCGAGCACGTACTGGCCCATGCCCGTAATCCACGCTCGTCCCGTGATAGTCGGGATCACTGCCGGCAAATCGCCAACTGTTGTGGTACCGACGATGCGCCCTACAAATTGGCTTCCGATGAGGGACTCGTTGACGAACTCCGCCTCGAGTGGCAGTGTCCCCCGTGCGTAGAGTTGCGCCATCCGCGCTGACGTGCCGGTGCCACAGGGCGACCTGTCGAACCAGCCTGGGTGGATGACCATGGCGTGCCGAGAACGAGTCGAGTTCGATCCGGGGGCAGCCATGTAGACATGACGACAGCCCGATATCTCACTGTGCTCGGGGTGTGTTGGGGCGACTTGATCCGTCACGGCGCTCATTATCGACAAGCCGGCCTGGAGCATCTGCTGCCTGGCAGTCACGTCGCTGGGCGCGAACGGCAGGCTGAGTTGTTCGGTATCGACAATGGCGCAAAAGTTGCCGCCGAACGCCACGTCGACGTTGATGGCCCCGATTCCAACCGCGTCGATCGCCAGGTCCAGCCCATAGGCGAAAGAAGGGACGTTGCGAAGCGTTACGCCGACGGCACTGCCGTCAACAACATGAACCTCGGCGAGGACGAGCCCAGCCGGGGTATCAAGCGAGATCTGGGTGACGGGCTCGTTCACCGTTACCATTCCCGTCTCAACGAGAACGGTTGCCACACCAATGGTTCCGTGCCCGCACATCGGCAGGCAGCCGCTGACTTCGATGAATAGGACGCCCCAGTCGGCGTCAGGCCTGGTAGGCGGCTGCAAAATCGCCCCGCTCATTGCTCCGTGGCCTCGGGGTTCGTACATCAGTAGTGTGCGAATGTCGTCGAGGTGATCCTGGAAATACTCACGCCGTTGTGCCATCGTCTGGCCCGGAATCACTCCTATCCCGCCAGTGATGACGCGTGTGGGCATACCCTCCGTGTGTGAATCAACAGCGAAGACAACTCGGTCCGTGCGCATGCAGAGATCTCGGCCTCAGCAGCAGCCGGCAGCGACGACCGTCTTCGTTGCTGCTCGTACTGCCTCCGCGAATTCGCTGGCAAGAGGGAGCCGAGGAGGACGACATGGGCCGCCATGACGACCCACGATGTCCATCGAGAGCTTTATCGCTTGCACGAACTCGGTTCGTGAGTCCCAACGCAACAGGGGGTGAAGCGTCCGGTAAAGGGGAAGCGCAGTTCCCAGATCCCCGGCTGAAGCAGAAGCATAGAGTTCCTTGCAGGTGCGGGGAAAGGCGTTGGGGTAGCCCGCCACCCAACCGGTTGCTCCGGCGAGAATGAGCTCCAGCAAGACATCGTCTGCGCCGGCCAGGATGTTGAGGCCGGGTGCCATCTCGGTGATCTGGTAGGCGCGCCTGACGTCGCCAGAGAACTCTTTGACCGCGACGATGAGCCCCTCTCCGTACAGGCGAGCCAGCAGCTCTGGAGTGAGGTCTACCTTGGTGTCGATAGGGTTGTTGTACGCTATGACCGGGAGTCCGACCGAGGACACGGCACGGTAGTGTTCAAGCACGGTGAGTGCGTCGGCTCGATAGGCGTTGGGTGGCAGGAGCATGACGGCTGCGCATCCGGCGGTGGCAGCGTCTTCGGCCCAACGGGTTGCTTCATCTGATCCATAAGCACCGACACCGGGCATCACGGTGAAGCCATTCGGTGCCGCTTCGATGGCGGTGCGAACGACACGGGAGCGCTCCTCGCTGGTGAGTGTCTGGTACTCGCCCAATGAGCCATTGGGCGTGACGCCGTCCACACCCTCTGCCGCCAGCCATGCCACGTGGTCGGCGTAGAGGTCGAAGTCGATGGTGTGGTCGACGCGCATCGGCAGGGCGGTCGCCACGAGCACGCCATTCCACGGTTCACGTTCAGGCATCGTGGAATCTGCTCCTTATTAATTGTGTGTGAGGCGAATGATACGATCAGTACAATGTCATATGGTACTACCCTCGTCAACCGACCGGGGAGGAGCCGGAAGGCTTTCGAGCGACGCTGGAGGCGGCTACGCGCCGGCACTGCTGGGTGAGAGCCTGTTGCACGAGTACGTGGGAGAGAGTCGGTGAGTGTCGACGTCGTCGTGATCGGCGCAGGCATCGTGGGTGCCGCCTGCGCCTATTTTGCGGCCGCTGAGGGACTGTCGGTCTGTGTCGTTGACAGTGGGGCGATTGCTGGTGGCACGACGAGCGCCGGCGAAGGCAATTTGCTCGTGTCCGACAAGCAGCCCGGCCCCGAGCTCGAGCTCGCCACCATGTCGAACGAACTTTGGCAAGGACTGGCTGACATGCCCTTCGAGGAGACTTCAGTGGCTGCTCTGATAGAGATGGAGGCAAAGGGTAGCCTGGTCGTAGCTTCAACCGACGACGCCATGCGCGCTCTGGAGGAGTTGAGTCAGGAGCAACGCGTGGCGAATGTCGAGTCTATTTCGGTGGATGCCCGCCAACTGAGATCCTACGAACCGAACATTGCGTCGGACCTCGCCGGTGGCTTCTTCTACCCACAAGACATGCAAATCCAGCCGATGCGCGCCACCGCAATGCTACTGCGAATGGCTCGTCGTCACGGCGCCCAGGTGCACAGCGGAGAGCGCGTAACAGGCTTGCTGCAACGTGGTGGCCGTATCGTCGGAGTTCAGACAGCGGCGCATAGGCGCTTTTCAGGTGCCGTTGTCAATGCCGCAGGGGCCTGGGCGGGTGAGGTCGCACAGCTTGCCAGCGTGAACTTGCCGATCTCCCCTCGACGTGGCTTCGTCCTCGTCACTGAACCTCTGCCCCAGGTCGTGCATCATAAAGTGTACTTTTCCGACTACGTATCTGACGTTGCCAGCGACAGTCCCGTCCTGCAGGCGTCTGCCGTGGTGGAGGGTACGGCCTCCGGGCCGATTCTCATCGGCGCTACCCGCGAACGCGTGAGCTTCGATCGGACGTTGTCTCCGTACGCACTACGGAGCCTCGCCGCCGGCGCGACCCGCCTCTTCCCTTTTTTGGCAGACGTGGCAGCTATCCGTGCCTACCGCGGGTTCCGCCCGTATTGTCCGGATCATCTTCCGGTCATCGGGCCCGATAGCCGAGCCCCGGGGTTGTGGCACGCGTGCGGCCATGAGGGTGCGGGGATCGGTCTGTCGGCTGCAACCGGTCGGCTGATTGCAGAGAGCCTTCAGGGGTTGCCGGCATCGCTGCCGCTGAGGCCGTTTCGTCCGGAGCGGTTCGAGGGGCCCCATGAGTGACTTCACCATCACCTTCGACGGGCGTACGGTCGATTGTCGCGAGGGCTGGACAGTAGGCGCGGCCCTGATGGCGTCAGGAATCCGCTCTTGGCGGACGACCCGGCATTTGGGCCGCCCCAGGGGATTGTTCTGTGGGATCGGCCTGTGTTTCGATTGCCTGGTAACAGTGAACGGTCGAGCATCACAGCGCGCCTGCCTGCTGCTTGCCCGACCGGGAGATGTCGTCAACACGCAGCGTGGATGATCTTTGATGACTGCGCCAAAGGACAGCCTGCGGTCGACCTTTGATGTTCTCGTGCTGGGCGCTGGCCCAGCTGGTCTGGCTGCCTCTGCTGCTGCCGGTGAAGCCGGCGCCTCTGTGGCACTGCTGGACGGTGCTATGCATTGCGGCGGCCAGTACTGGCGCGGCAGTTCCGCCGAACGACGCAAGGGTCTTTCTCGGAGCTGGGCGACATTCGTCAGGCTTCAAGAGCGCTTGCGGCGGGCTGGAGTCGTCCAGCTACAGGGCCACCAGGTACACGCCGTGTCGCCTTCAGACAGGGAATGGGTGGCGCGTTGCCTTGTGGGTTGCGGATCGAGCGTGGACATGAGTGTGTCAATGGTCCGCGGTCGGCGCCTGGTGATCGCTACGGGTGCTTACGATCGCCAGGTGCCGTTTCCCGGTTGGGATTTGCCCGGGGTGATGACGGCAGGAGGTGTTCAGGCCCTGCTCAAGGGCAGCGGGGTCATGGCAGGAACACGCATAGTCGTTGCGGGTACCGGGCCCTTCCTGCTTCCCGTTGCCACCGGCCTGATCACTGGTGGGGCGCACGTGGAGGCCGTGGTGGAAGCCTCGCCGCCGGCGACGGCCGCTAGACATCTGTGGCGGTTGGCGGCTGTTCCGTCCAAGGCTGCCGAGGCGATCCAGTACGGCATGCGGTTGGCCGTGTCTCGGACCAGGTACCTAACAGGCTGGGCGGTGGCTGACGTCCTGGGTGAGGATCGAGTTGAGGCTGTGGAGATCGTCCGCCACGATCGCCTTGGTCGCCCGGTGGAGGGATCGAGGACTCAGCTCGAGTGCGACACTCTCGCTGTCGGGTGGGGCTTCACCCCGCAGTTGGAGCTACCTTTGCAGCTCGGCTGCGCGACCACCATAGGTGCAGATGGAAGCCTCGTGGTTTTGGTAGACGAGGATCAGCGCACGAGCGTCGGGACGGTCTGGGCCGCTGGCGAGTCCACCGGTATCGGTGGGGCCGATTTGGCGCTGGTCGAAGGCGACATCGCTGGCCGCGCTGCGGCTGGTGGTGTGGTCCCGCTGCGGCTGAGGCATCGTCGAAAGAAGTTGCAGCGATTCGCTGCTGCAATTCACGCCGTTTACGGCCTCCCACAGTTCATGGTCGACGAGCTACGGGATGAAGTGCTTGTGTGCCGCTGCGAGGAGATCGATGCCGGGGCAGTCCGCCGAGCAGTGCGGGACTGGGGTGCAACTGATGCTCGGACCGTCAAGATGATGGCTCGCCCGGGCATGGGATGGTGTCAAGGGCGCATGTGCGGATTCAGCATTGCTTTACTCGTGTCGCGGGAATGTGCAAGGGAGCCGACATTGGCCGACTTGTTGGCTCTTGCCGAAAGACCGTTCTCCTCACCCATCCCGATAGGGCGCATCGCGGAAGTGTGGAGCTGACATAGTCGAGAGGTCGTGGCTCGAAGTCACGGAGTGGCGTGCTCGGCCAACCCGTTGGTCATGGCCACCTGGCGAGGTGACGGGCGGATGCGCCGGTGTGGGATGAAGGCGTAGGCGATTACGGCGACGGTTATGGCCACGGCGGTCGACGACAGCGCACCAGGCAGCGCCCCGGACTCGGCTCCCACCACGGCTCCCAACAGCGCTGACGACATCGCCAGCTCGCACAACAGGGCGGCCCGGCGTACCGGGCGTTCCAGAGCGTCGAAGCGGCGATGAAAGCGCACCAGCGCCCCCGGCTCGCTGATGCGCCGGCCGGCCAGCACGGCGAGACCGCGCACGGCGCTGAAGGCGAGTCCCGACCCGAACGCCACGATGCCGTTGCCGCTCAGTACGGCCAGTGCCACGGTGAGGTACAAGGTGGCACCCACGATGTAGGTGGCGAAGCCGCTGCCGATCTGCCAGCCGAACCCGGCGCCGTACACCCAGGGGCGGAAGCGGTCGAGCCACAGTTCGTTCACCTGGCGGCGATGGAAGGGAAGCGTAAAGAGCAGTGGGCTGTCCGAGGCGCTCGCCACCAGCGAAGCCGCCAGCGCCAGCACTCCGACGACCGTCGCCGACGGGTACGCCGCCGCCACGGCGACGGCGCCCGCCCACACAAGGGCACCCAGGCAGGCCCCACCCACCAGGGCCCCCGCCATGAACCAGGCGGCCGTGGCACCGAAGGAACCTCGCCGGCCCCGCTCGCCCAGGGGTGTGATGGTGGAGAGCATCGACCGGCCGCAAGGCGACCAGCTGGCGCGGACGCCGGCGACGAGGGCGCCGGCGAGGGCTAGGACGCTCAGCAGCGTGTGCACTGATTCCTCCTCGGGAACGGCGGGCGGGCGGTCACGACGCCGATCCGTAGTAGGCGGCGTCGAAGGAGAAGACGCCGCCGTCCTGGGCCACCGTCCAGTACCCGGTGCTGGTGGGCACGGCGGCCATCCCCACCATGGGCCGCGACAGCGCCTGGCCCCCCATGGAGCCGAAGAACCCGGCGTCGCCGAAGGCGAAGATCCCCCCGTCGGATCCCACCAGCCAGTAGCCCTTGCCGGTGGGGGTGGCGGCCATGCCGACCACAGGCGCCGACAGCGACAGCGACGAGGCGTCGCCCTCGTGGGCGGCGTCGCCGTAGGCGAAGAGGGCGCCGAAGCTCGTCACGATCCAGTACCCCTGGCCGTCGGGGGTGGCGGCCATCCCCACCACGGCACAGCGGGTGGCGGGGGAGTTGCAGGGGTAGGGGACGCCCGTGTTGCACGGGACGTTCATGTCAGCGGTGCCGTCGTCCTCGGCGTTGGCCGTCGTGCACGAGGCGTCGAACTCCCAGGGCGGCACGCACGACACGGTCCGGCACAAGATGCGTCCCATGCAGGTCACGTCCTGGTTGCACTGGCCGTAACGGAACTGGAAGCAGCCCACCGCCCAGTTGGCGCAGTTGCCCTGGCCGCAGCCGCAGGACAGCCCGTCGCAGCCCGTGTCGCAGAAGGGGTAGCCGCCGCCGCAGCCGTTGTCGCACTGGCACACGGCGTTGCAGTCCATGTAGTAGCGCGGGCCGTCGCAGTACACCGACCCGTCCGCCCGCCACCAGCCGCCGATGATGGTCCCCGGCGGGCAGTAGTTCTCGCCGCCGTTGATGGTGCAGCAGAACTCGCTGAAGCCCTGGCAGCAGGCGGAACCGCACCCGCAGGCGGGATCACCGCAGGCGCAAATGGTGCCGTAGGCAGTGCCCGGCCGCAGGGCGAAGTCCACGCCGCCCACGGCCAGCGCCGAGCCGACGAAGGCGCTGCGCACGAAGAAGCTGCGCCGCGACAGGCGCGCCTCGAGAAAGCCCGCCGCCCGCTCGACGAGGGTGGTCACCGGTGCTTCGTCCCCGATGGGTTGGGCGACAGCCGGCTCGGGCCCAGGCGCGCCAGGGAGGTCATGGCCAAGAGCACGAGGGCCGTGCCCAGGGCGGCCAGGGACAGCAGCAGCGCGCCGTCGAGGGGCTGGTGCCCGAGCATGCCGGCGAGCTCGCCTGTCCCACCACCGGCCGCTACCACAGCGGCGGCGGCGGCGGCCACCCCCAGGTCCACCACCACGTGCACGAGCGTGGCCGGCGTGTCCGGGCTCCCCAGGCAGCCGCAGCTGTCCAGCACCCCGCCGTGCCGGCGTGCCCACGCCACGAAGCCGGCGAAGGTGCCGTAGGAG
>JBJKRZ010000035.1:0-2520 GCA_046704365.1 Acidimicrobiales bacterium
GCGAGAGCCCCGGCCAAGGTGGCGGGCCCCTCGCTCGGGTGGTGCTTGACGACCAGGCACCTGGCGCTCGGGCCCGGGCGGCGCTCGGGCATGGCGCCGGAGGTTAGACGCCAGCGCATTGGGCCCAGGGCCGGGACTTCCGGCACTGGAAGGCCCGCCATGGGGGCACGAGCATCAGAGGGTGAGCGCCACCACGTGCCGGGGGGAGTGGTGAAAGAGCTCGTCTATCCCCGCCTGCTCCTTCCCCGTGCCGAGCGCCACGCGCAGAAGGAGGGCTTCGTGGACGTCACCTCCGGGGGCGTGCGCTACCGCGGTACCTTCGCCACCCACGTCGAGCGCCTGCGCAGGCTCTGTGGGGCCCTTTCCGACGAGCTCGGGGTGAAGGGCGGCGACCGCTTCGCCGTGCTGGCCATGAACGGCCACGAATTCATCGAGCTCTATCACGCCGCGCTGTTCGGCGCCGGAATCGTCAACCCGCTCAACATCCGCTTCACGGCGGCCGAGCTCGGCTACGTGCTGGCCGATTCGGGCACCAAGGTGGTGTTCACCGATCCGGTGTTCGCCTCACTGGTCCACGAGGCCCGCCAATACGAAGGGACGAAGGTCGAGTCGGTGGTGGTCTTCGGCGGGCCGCCACCGGACGGCTCGGGTGCGCTCGACTACGAGGAGCTGCTGTCGCGTGCCGCGCCCAAGCTCCCGCCCGAGCCCGAGGAGGATGACCCGGCGGTGCTCATGTACACCGGCGGCACCACGGGGATGCCCAAAGGGGCGCTTTTGGACCACAGGGCCGAGGTCCTGAACGTGTATCACGTCGGTCTGGAGATCGGCCTGAGCGAGGACCGCCGCTTTCTGTTCCAGTCACCCATGTTCCACGCCGCCGTGGTCGCCGGTGTGGTGGGGATCCCCGCCAGTGGTGCCACGTCGGTGAGCGTGCCCCTCTTCGACCCCGCTCTCGTGATGCGCGTCGTGCAAGAGGAGGATGTGGACACCACGATGGTCGTCCCCGTGATGCTGTCGATGCTGGAGAAGCACGCCGACTTCGACCCCAAGCGCCTTTCGAACCTCCGCCAGCTCGTCTACGGGGCGGCGCCGGCCAGCCCGTCGCTGCTGGAGCGGTGGCTCGGGTACCTGCCCGACACCGACTTCTACCAGGGGTACGGCATGACGGAGGCGGCGTCGGTTCTCACCATGCTGGGCCCGGCTGAGCACCGCGCCGGGAAGCTGGAGTCGGCGGGCGCACCCGTGTTCGGGGTGGAGCTGGCCGTCACCGACTCTCTGGGCAACCACCTGGGGCGCGGCGAGACCGGCGAGGTGTGTGCCCGGGCGGGAAACCTCATGCTCCGGTACTGGAACAAGCCCGAGGAGACCGAAGAAGCCTTCCGTCACGGCTGGTACCGAACGGGCGACGTGGGATTCGTCGACGACGAGGGATTTCTGCACCTGACCGATCGGGCCAAGGACATGATCGTGACAGGCGGGGAGAACGTCTACTCCACAGAGGTGGAGAACGTCCTGTCCACCCATCCCGCCGTACGCGAGGTGGCCGTGATCGGGATCCCGAGCGACGCCTGGGGCGAAGCCGTCCACGCCATAGTGGTCCTCCAACAAGGGATGCGGGCCACGGCCGAGGAGCTCATCGAGCACGCCCGCAAGCTGCTGGCCGGCTTCAAGGTCCCCAAGTCCGTGGAGTTCCGCGAGGGACCGCTGCCCCTGTCAGGTGCCTTCAAGCCCCTCAAGCGCGAGTTGCGCAAGCGCTACTGGGAGGGCAGGGACCGGGGCGTGGCGTGAACCGGGCCCGAACTCGGGAGCCTGCTCAGAGGTAGGGCTGCTCCTGTGCCCAGGTGAAGTCCACCTGGGGCTGCCCGGAGCTGTCGACCAGGATCTCGGCCAGGCTGGGATCGCCGTTGTAGGCCGTGGGCTGGTAGCCGGTGCCCATCACGCACATGTTGCAGGACAGGTTCATGAGGACGTTGTCGCGGTGTCCCCAGCAGCCGCTCTGGTTGCTCTGGGTGCAGTCGACGTTGCTGGAGCCCAGTCCGTCGTCGTACATCCAGTAGTAGATGGCCTCGAGCGGGTTGCCCACGGCCCCGGCCCAGTTCGAGCCCCACTGCGTGAAGGGGAAGCCGCTGGGGGCCGAGGGGTCGGTGTCCTGCGCCGCCCCCTGAGCGGCGGCCTGGTCGAGCTGGGTGGCCATGGCCTGCAGGGGGGGCAGGCCCCGCGCCGTGCGCTCGAGGTTGGTGGACACGAACAGCTGCTCGGTGACCGAGAGCTGGTACCAGTTCGAGGGCAAGGTCATGCCCGGGAGCCCTTCTTTGGCACGGGCGTTGTCGATGGCGCTCAGCGTGGCGTTCACGCATCCGCTCGAGTCGTCGTACTGCGTTCCCTGGCAGTCGCTCAGGAAGTTGGGCGACGGCGGGATGTTCGCCGGGGGCTCGTTGGGCGGCAGGATGCCGAGCCGCGCCGGGGCGGGTGCGGGGGCGGGTGCCGGCGGCGGCGGAGGGGGCGGGGTGGGGGCGGCAG
>JBJKRZ010000036.1:0-10491 GCA_046704365.1 Acidimicrobiales bacterium
CACTTGGCCTGGTGGCTGGCGGGCGGCGACGACCCCGTGGGCAGCTGGACGGCGGGCCAGCTCGGCGTCGAGCGCGCCGGCTTCGTGGCGACCGTCGAGCCGTGATCCCCGACGGCCCCGCCACGACCGACGGCCCCGGCGCCACCGTGGCGGCCCTCGACTGCGGCACGAACTCCACCCGCTTGCTCGTGGTGGACGCCGCCGGGCGCACCCTCGACCGCCAGATGCGCATCACGAGGTTGGGCCAGGGAGTCGACGCCACGGGGCGCCTGGACCCGGCGGCGGTGCAGCGCACGGTCGAGGTCCTGGTGGACTACCGGCGACGCATGGAGGAGCTGGGCGTGGCGCGGGCCAGGTTGGTCGCCACCTCGGCCGCCCGCGACGCCGGCAACGCCGAGGAGTTCTTCGAGGCTGCCCGCCACGCCACCGGCTTGCGCCCCGAGCTGCTCTCCGGTGAGGAGGAAGGCCGGCTGTCGTTCGCCGGGGCCACGGCCTCGCTGCCGGCGCTGTTCCCACGGCGTCGCCCCGTCCTGGTGGTGGACGTGGGTGGTGGCTCCACGGAGCTGGTGGTGGGACGTCCCGACTCTCCCGCCCAGGTGCAGGCCATGTCCCTCGACGTGGGCTGCGTCCGGGTGGCCGAGCGCTTCTTCGCCCACGACCCGCCCACGGCGGCGGAGATGGGCGCCGCCAAGGACCACGTCGGCCGTGTCGTGGGCGAGGCCGGCAGGCGACTCCCCGCCCTCGACCCCGGGGGAGGGTTGATCGGGTTGGCCGGCACCGTCTCCACCCTGGCCGCCCTCGAGCAGTCCCTGGAGGTCTACGACCGGGCCCAGCTGCACCACGTCGTGCTGCGGCGCGCCCAGGTCGACGCCTGGCTGGACCGACTGGCCGCCGAGGACGTCGCCGCCCGCCTGGCCCGCCCGGGCATGGTGGAGGGCAGAGCCGACGTCATCGTGGGGGGCGTGCTCATCCTGTCGCTGTGCATGGCTGTCTTCGCCTGCTCGAGCTGCCTGGTGTCCGAGGACGACATCCTCGACGGGCTGGCGGCCAGCTTGCGTTAGCGAGCCTGCTGGTCCTCTGGTCCTCCGGGCCGCTGCGAGATGCCACCGCCGGTCCTGCGCAGGGTGCCGGTGGCGAGGCGCAACAGGCGCGTCATGCGCCAGCTCGTGGACTCGAGCACTTCTCCCAGGCGCGCCCGGGTGTCCTGATGCGCCTGTTCCGAGGCCACCAGGGCGGCCGTGGCCGCCTCGAGACGGGCGTGCAGCGCCGCCACCTCGGCCGCCAGCGACTGCTGTGACTCCTGGAGCTCGCCCACCCACTTCTCGAGGCTCCGTTGGACGAAGCGGGCGTCTGCTTCGGAGGCCCAGGCGTCTCGTTCGGACTGCACGACCCTCCTGATCTGCCCCAGGGCTCCCTGGTCGAGGACGAAGGGGGCCCCGTCCAGCTTGGCCACGATCCTCCGGCGTGACTCCTGCCACGCCTCGTCGGAGTGCGCCGTGATGGAGTTCTCGGCGTTGGCCCACGACCGCACCAGCGCCCCGAAGGTGGGGACCGACTCCACCCCGCACAGGAAAGCGGCACGCAGCAGGTAGTCCCAGTCCTCGAGGACCTCGAGCGACTCGTCCCATTGCTGGTGCAGGTCGGTGACGAGCGAGCGCGGCACGGCGTAGCCGTTGTTGGGCGTCCAATTCTCGAAACAGTGCTCGGCGAAGTCGAACTCGAGTGGGAAGGGGATGCGGGGCCGGCTCACGACGTCGTAGCCGTCTTGGCCGTCCCAGGCACCGGGACGGGCCACGACGTCCTGCACGGCCACGCCGATGCGCAGCACGTGGCCCGGGGCCCGCCCTTCGGCTGCGGCGAGCTCCTCCACCCAGTGGGCGAGCACGAGGTCGTCGTCGTCGAGCATGGCCAGGTACCTGCCCCGCGCCTGTTCGGCGCCGACGTTGATGGGGCGCGCCCGCCCGCCCCCGGCCACGGGAACGATGCGCACCCGGCTGGAGAACGCCTCGTGGAATTCCCCCACCAGCTCCTCCAGGCCGCCCCGGAGCTCTTCGTCGACGTCGTGGGCCAGCACCAGGACCTCGAAGTCCTCCGAGGTCTGAGCGGCCAGGGCGAGGAGCGACTCCTGCAAGGTGGCGGGCCGGTTGGCCTTCGTCCGCACCAGCACCGACAGGAACGGGGCCGGCCCATGGCGTGTCTCGGCGGCGCTGTGCCGAAGCGGGTCCGCGGCAGCGGCCGGGACGGAGCGGTCGGCCGGGACATAGGCACGGACGAATTGGTTGACCAGTGCGCCCTGTCCCGACATGTGCCGGAGCTGGGCCAGCAGGGCGCCCAGTGCCGTCCCTCGCTGCAGCGGGACGGCGTCTGCGGGGAACCACTGGTCCGAGAAGAGTTGTTCGAAGTCGTCGCTGGCGACCTGGTGCCAGCCCGAGGACTCCATGGTGCGCGCCAGGTGAGCTTCGGAGAAGAAGCGGACGTGGGTGGAGTCGAGCAGCCCGGTGGGCGTCACGTCCCAGCGCCCCATGAGGAGCTTCACGGCGAGGTCCAGATGGGTCACGTTGGGGATGCTCACCACGAGCGGCGCCAGGCCCGCCCGCCGGGCGAAGTCGCCCACCGCCTCCAGGACCACCTCGGCGTCGGCCAGGTGCTCGATCACGTCCAGCATGGCGACGGCCGCCACCGCCCGCCCGCCCAGCGCCCCCTCGACCCGGGCGAGCACGTCGGCCGAGGCGCGGAGGTCGCCTTCGACGTGCTCGAAGCCGCGGGCCGACAGCGCTTTGAGGGCGGCGGGATCCACGTCCACCCCGAGATAGCCGAAGCCCATTTCCGCCACGGGCTCGGCGATGGCACCGAAGCCGCACCCGAGGTCCACCACCACCCCGCCGGCGCAGCGGTGGTGACGGCCGAGGAGGGAGACCGCTCGGGCGTAGGGGGTGTCCGGGCCGTATCCGAAGTCGTAGGTCACAGCGTGTGCAGAGCCTCCCTCGGAAACAGCTCAGGAGTCGCTGTAGCTGAAGCGGTGCACGGCGTACTCCCCGTCCACGAACTGCCCCACTTCGTGCCGGGCGTCGATCGGCTCGGGCCGGCCCGGTCCCTCGAGCCGTTGCCGCAACGAGGCGGCCACCTCCCGGTGAGTGGCCTCCGAGGAGCCCTCCAGCGAGGCCAGGGTCTCGAGGGCCAGGTCGGGGCGGCTGTAGCGCCAGGCCAACAGCACGGCCGCCTCGGCCGAGTAGCGGTGCTCGGCATCCCCGGCCAACACCTTGCCCTCCCCCGAGAGCCGCTTGTCGTGGAACACCCGCGCCGAAGGGCGGTGGACCACGCGCCATCCGTGCAGTCGGGCGCGCCAGGAGAAGTCCACGTCGTCGCAGTACAAGAAGAACAGCTCGGGGTCGAAGCCTCCGGTGTCCCGGATCACCTGGGCCCTGGCCATGAAGCACGACCCCGAGGCCCAGCTCGTGTCGCCCGTGGTGTGGTCGTGGCCCTTGGGGTGCTCGAGCGGCAGCTGACGCGCCTCGGCCACCCCCACGGTGTCGTCGGCCAGGGCCGCCACCAGCTCGGTCACCAGGCGCGGCGAGGCGTAGGTGTCGGGGTTCACGACGAGGACGAGATCCTGCTCCAGCTGGGCAAAGAGCCGGTTGTGGCCCCCCGCAGAGCCCAGGTTGGCCTCGAAGAACTCGTAGTCCAGCCGCTCGAAGCATTGCGGTCCGGCCCAGGCGCGAAGCGCCCCCTCGTCGCGCAGCGCGCCCTCGTCGGGTAGCACGGCGCTGGGCGAGCAGTCACCCACGGCCAGCACGACCGGGCCGATGGCCGCCTCGCGCCGGGCACGGGCACATGCCGCCGACATCGACTGCACGAAGCGTCGCAGCTGCGAGGGATCGGTCTGGTACAGAACGGTCTGTACCCGAAGAGAAACGGCTCCGCTCACGGAGTCCCAGCGTAGTGCACCCCTCCGGGCCGGCCCGATGAGACGGCGTCAGGTTTTCGAGGCGATCCTGCGCGCCAGTCGGCTCGCCATCCTGATCGGTGCCGAGAGCTTCCAGCTGGTGGACCGCCGCATGTCCTCGACCGTGCGCGTGGCGTCGTGCGCCGACTGGCCGAGCTCCCGGCAGGTCCGCTCGAGCACCTCCACCTCCGATTGCAACTCCCGGTTTCGTTGTGTCATCTCTTGGATCGTCGAAGCCGAGCGGCCGGGCAGGAGCAGCGGCCCCGCGTCCAACTTGGCGGCGATGGCCGAGCGCGCTCTCTGCCATTCCGTGACGGTGTGGACGTGGAGCGACGAATCGCCTCCCCGGCGCCAACGCCGCCACAGAGAGGTCACCTGCTCGGCGTCGGCCACACCGGCCAACAGGGCGACACGGATGAAGACGTCCCAGTCCTCCATGACCGGCAACGACTCGTCGAAGCGCAACCCGAGGTCCGAGAAGGCGCTGCGAGGCAGGGCGTAGCAGCATGGCGGGGAACCGTTCTCGAAGATGTGCCCCAGAGCGTCGAAGGTCTTGGGCCACGGGCACCGGGGCCGGCCGGCGATCTGGTACCCGGGAACGGTGCCCGCCCAGGTGATGGGCGAGATGTCCTGCTCGGCGGGGACGGTCCGCAGCACCCGCCCCGGGGTCTTGGCCGCCGCTGCCTTGAAGGTCTCCACCCAGTGGCCGAAGACCACGTCGTCGTCGTCGAGGATGGCCACGTAGGAGCCGCTCGCCACCGACACGCCCACGTTGAGCGGGCGTGAGCGTCCCCCGCCGTCGACGGGCACCACCTCCACGCGACGGGAGAAGTCCTCGCCGTATCCCTGCGCCAGGTAACGCAGCTCGGCCGTTCGTTCTCGGGGCATGTTGTGGGCGAGCAGGACGACCTCGAAGTCCTGGTCCCGCTGAGCGGCGAGTGAGAGGAGGGTCTCGTTGAGCGTGGTGGGGCGCGTCCCCTGGGTCCTCACCAGGACGCTCAAAAAGGGCTCGGCTCGCTGTCCGCTCGGGGCGGTGCCCAGCGGGGGCCCGACGGCCTCAGCTGGGCGGGGAATGGGGGCATAGGCGCGGACGAACTGGTTGACCAGGGCCCCCGAGGAGGACTCAAAGCGCAGCTGCATGAGGAACTCCCGCAGCGGCGTGCCCGACTCGAGGGTGGGGGCGTGCTCGGGGAAGTGCTGGTCGCTCTCGGGAAGGACGAAGTCCGACTCCCCGATTCGCACCCATCCCGCCTGGCGGGTGCACTCCTCCAGGCGTCGCTCGGAGAAGAAGGCCACGTGTGTCTCGTCCAGCAGCCCTGTCTTGGTGACGTCCCAGCGACCCATGAGCAGCTTGGCCGCCACGTCCACGTGGGTCACGTTGGGGACCGACAGGACGAGGGGGGCGCCTCCTGCCCCTGCGGACAACGACGCCAGCTCGCGCAGCAGCTCAGCGCCGTTGGTGAGGTGCTCGAGGCTGTCGATCATGAGCAGAGCGCCCAGGCGCCGTCCTTGGAGATGCTCGGCCAACTGAGCCACGGTGCGGTCGACGTCGTGGAGGTCGGTCTTGGCGGCTTCGAAGCCACGGGCCTTCAGGTCCAAGATGGCGTCGTCCTCGGCGTCCAGCCCCAGATAATTGAACCCGAGCTCCTGCACGCGCTCTGCCAAGGCGCCGTACCCGCAGCCGAGGTCGACGATCGTCGAGCCGGCACCGGCGTTGAACTCCTCGACGAGGGCCACCACTCGGCCGTAGACCGTGTCGTCCCCGAAGCAGAAGCGGTAGCGCTCGGTCGTCACGGGCGGCGCTCAGTCATCGTAGGAGAACCGGTGCAGGGCGAAGTCGGTGCCGTGGAACTGGGCGACCCGCCTCTCCCCGTCGAGCTGGGGGGGCAGAGAACCCTGTTCCTGGCGGTGCTTGAAGGAGTCGGCCGCCTGGCGCTCGAGGGGGAGCGCCGACGACGTGAACTGCGCCGACCAGGTGGCAGCAAGGTCCTCCCGGGAGTACTTCCAGGCCAGCATCATGGCTGCTTCGGCGGCGTAGTACACCTCGGCGTCGCTGACCACGATCCTGCCCTCGGTGTCGAGACGCTTGTCGTGGAAGATGAGCGCCGTGGGCTGATGGACCACGTCCAGTCCCGCCAGCTTGACTCGCCAGCTGAAGTCCACGTCGTCGCAGTACAAGAAGAACGATTCGCTGTCGAAGGCCCGAACGGCGTCGATGGCGGCCCGCGTCACCAGTGCACCCGCCATGCAGGCCCAACTGGTGGCCCCCGTCATGGAGTCGAAGCCCTTGGGGTGTTCGAGTGGGATCTGCCGTGACTCGATGATCCCGCCCCGGGGGTTGCCCAGGGGAAGCGACAGCTGGAGAAGGAGATCGGGGCTGGTGTAGGCGTCAGGGTTGACGAAGAGCACCAGGTCTTCGTCGGCGCCCTCGAGGAGCCGGTTCTGGCCACCGGCGTGTCCCAGGTTCTGGGCGAAGTGGCGGTACTCGATGTCGAGGCCAACCTCGCCCGCTGCGGCGTCGAGCGAGGCCAGCTGCTCGTCGGCGAGCACCGCCACCGGTGAGCAGTCACCGAGATGCAGGCTCGCCCGACCGAGCTCGCACTCGGCCCGGGTGCGACGGATCGTGTTCACGAGGCTTCGCACCAGCCGCTCGAGCTCCTGAGGGGACTGGTGGAACAGCACTGACTGGATCCTCAGCGACCTCGAGTCGAGATACGTGGCCATCGAGGGAGACGAGCTGGAGGCGGAATGTTCGCTCAGGCGGAGGCAGCCGGGATCATTCGGCGCCACCCTACCACGCTGCTCTCGCCGAGCCCGTGCGTCCGGGTCGCCGGCCGGACCCCGATGGGGCCCCTGGCCGCAACCTTGAACGGACCTCCGGCGAAGGCTCCGACCGAACTTCGCTCGTGGCCGTCAGTGCTGGGATCGCCGTCGCTCGAGCAGCAGTCCCAGCACCACCACGCACAGGGCGAGGGCGGCCAGGACGAGTCCCACCGTGAACGCTCTGGGCCAGTAGCGCAAGGTGATCTGGTGGTGACCGGGTCCCACCGTCGCCGCCATCATGATGTCGTTGAAGTTGTGGAGCGCCAGGGGATGGCCGTCGACGGTGGCCGACCAGCCCGGAAGGTCTGTGACGTGGATGCGCAGCGTCGAGGGTCCTGTGGCGTCGACGGCGAAGGTGATCGTGCCGGTGCCGGCGTAACCGATGGGCACCGCTGACCCCGTCGTGGCCGGTCCTGCTGTGTCGGGGACGACGGTGACGATCCCGGCTCCGGGGACCCGGTACAGGCCCTCCCCCCCGACGGTCCCCACCAGCGTGGTGCCCGAGGGGGCCGGGGCGCCGGCCGGGGTGAGCAGGTAGGAGACGCCGAACTGCCGTGCCAGGCTGCCGCTCGACATCGATGGGCAGAACCCGCCTTCGGTGGGCACCGAGGCGACACCCGAGGCACGCGACCATGTCGACAGGTACTTCTTGGGGAGGATGGGATCGTAGGCCGCCACCTCGGCGAGGCCGTAGGCGGCGTTGGCCTCGGGCAGGATGCCGAGCGAGGGCGGAGCCGTGAGCGAGGTGCACGAGGAGAACCCGACCCGTGCCGTCCCCACGATTTGCAGCAGCCGGGTCTCGGCGGCGGTGGGTACGAAGCCGCTCGAGCTGGAGGACTCCAGCTGCGGGGAGGCGGTGAGGAGGAAGGCCAATTCCACCCCGGCCAGCAGCCCGGCGGCGGCCACCACCACGGCGCGTCCGTTGCGGCCCTCCGTGTGTCGCCCCCGCCCCCGGGCCCGGGTGGCCAGCGGGAGCGCCAGCGCCACCACCACCAACGCCAGCGCCGACAGCGAGGGCCACAAGAAGCTGTGTCGACGTATGGCTGCCTGGGCAGCCGAGAGCGACTGGCTGTGGCTGTGCAGGTAGACCACGCCCATCGCCACCGCCGCCAATCCCACCACCACCACCAGCCGCCACTGCAGCCGTCTCCGCCCTCCGTCGTCGAGCACGGCCTGCAGGCCGAAACCGGCCAGCACGGCGAGTAAGGCGTCCATGGGTACGACCGCCCTCGTCCAGATGATCTGGTGAAGACCGGGGAGCGTCACCACCCACTTGGCGCCGGGGATGGTGAAGACGATCAGTCCCAGTCCCACGGTGAGCGCCGCCATGGCCGTGACCTCGATGCGCCGCCACCGGTACCACAGGGCCACCAGGGCCAGCACCAGGACGATGAGCCCCACGTAGCAGGCGCTCTCGTAGTAGTTGAAGGGCCCGAAGTACTGGCTGTGGAGGATGGGGAATCCGTAGTACCCGGCGAAGGCGAAGTTGAGGGCACTACCCGTGGGCAGCACGTAGGACCCTCCGCTCCCGCTGCGGACCGAGCGGGAGATGAGTTGCGCGCCGGGGAGGAGAAGCGGGCTGGCCAGGGCCAGACCCAGCAGCGAGGCCACGGCCATGTTGCCGATGGACCGAATTGGCCGCCAGTTGCGAGAGGTGACGATGTTCGACACCAACACGGCGGCGAGCACGATCCCCACCACGACGAGGGAGATGGCCAGGGCTTCGGGATGGCCGCCGTAGGTGGCGAAGGCCAGCGACACGGCGAAGAGGGCCATAACTGACCACCGTCGTGTCCTCAGCACGAGGATGCCGGCGCCGAGGAGCCAGCCCAACCAGCAGAACGTCCCCGATTGCGGCCAGCCCAACCAGCCCGTGAACGCCCCGCTCAGCTCGAACACCGTTCCGGCGAACGTGGCCGCCCCGGCACCCGTGCCGAGCACGCGGGAGAGGAAGAAGACGCCCGTTCCGGCGATGACCAGCTTCACGACCAGCGCCACGGTGTAGACGACGCCGGAGGGAAAGAGGTAGCCCACGAGGAGCGGGAGGCTGAAGGTGGCCGACTGGAAATTGAAGGCCAAGGGCAGGCCCATGGCGTTGTAGGGGTTCCACAGGGGCAGGTGCCCGCTGTGCACCTGATGCCAGGCCAAGGTGGCCCACGGGGCCATCTGGTCGATCTGGTCGCTCGAGACCACGTTGTGGGGCTGGGTGCCGGCAATGGTGCCCAACCCGAAGGTGCCCAGCAGGTCGTAGGGCCCGAGGTGCACGCCGCGCCACAGGGCGGGGGCGAGGAATGCCAGGCCGACCACCAGGAACCAGAGGATGGCGAGCAGGCCGGCGAGGTGCCCCGACAGCACGGCGCGTGCGCTGTCCAGGACCCGTCGGGCCCAGGTGCCCGAGACGCGCTCATCGGCCGAGGAGGACGATTCGTCGTGTGCACGCCGGCCCGAGTCCGCCGCCGAGAGGTCGAGCACGAGCGGGCACACTACCGGGCCCCGACACAGCCCAGACAGGCTGGCGGAGCCACGGCCATCCGTGCCTAGCATCGACTATGGCGATCGACGAGCGCCTCCTCATGGGGCCCGGGCCGTGCAACGTGTACCCCGAGGTCACCGCCGCCATGACCAGGCCCCTGCTCGGACATCTGGACCCCGAGTTCCTCGCCGTGCTCGACGAGACCTGTGATCGCTTGCGCGCCGTGTTCAAGACGGCGAATCGGCTCACCCTTCCGGTGAGCGGCACAGGGTCGGCCGGCATGGAGGCCGCCCTCGTCAACGTGGTGGGCGAGGGCGACGTGGTGGTGGTCGGCGTGAACGGCTTGTTCGGCGCCCGTCTCGCCGAGGTGGCCCGCCGTTGTGGCGGGGAGGTGGTCGAGGTTCCCGCCCCGTGGGGCGAGCCACTGGACCCTGACGCCGTGCTCGGCGCCCACCCGGGTCCCAAGGTGATCGCCCTGGTGCACGCCGAGACCTCCACCGGTGTGCGCAACGACGTGGAGGCGCTGGGCAGCGCCAAGGGAGAAGCCCTGTTGGTCCTCGACACGGTGACCTCTCTGGGAGGCATCGAGGTCGACGTGGACGGCTGGGGGGTCGATGTCGCCTACAGCGCCACCCAGAAGTGCCTGGGCGTGCCACCCGGCCTGGCCCCGCTCAGCGTGGGGGAGCGGGCCGCAGCCCGCAGGGTGGATCGCCCGTCGTCGTGGTACTTCGACATCGGCCTGATCGCCCAGTACGTCGAGGGACAGGGCGGCCGCACCTATCACCACACGGCTCCTGTCAGCATGATCTTCGCCTTGCACGCCGGCCTGGGGGTGCTCCTCGAGGAGGGGCACGAGCGCTCCCTCGAGCGCCATCGGAGCTGCGGGCAGATGCTCCAGGACGGGCTCGAGGCCATGGGACTCGAGCTGCTCGCCCCCAAGGGCCACCGCCTGCCGCAGCTCACCACGGTTCGGGTGCCCCACGACCTGCCCGCCGGGCTGGACGAGGCGGGCGTCAGGCGCCGGCTGCTCGAACGCTACGACATCGAGATCGGTGCCGGCGTGGGCCCCCTGGCCGGTGCCGTGTGGCGCATCGGCTGCATGGGCAACACGGCGCGGCCCAAGAACGTCACGCTCCTGCTGGCCGCTCTGGCCGAGGTGCTCGAGCGATGATCGGCCGCACGGCCCGGACGGCGCCCTTGGAGCTGGTGGGATGGCGCGTCCGGCTGCGGACGCTCTCCGACGAGGACTACG
>JBJKRZ010000037.1:0-2547 GCA_046704365.1 Acidimicrobiales bacterium
CCTCGTCCACCGTCTCGTAGAAGTGGTCCTCGCCGATGCGCTCGAGAAGGCCGCTTCGGCGCAGGTTGTCCTTGGCGTGCTCCCCGGCGCGCGCCAGGCCCACGGCGACATGGCGGTGGCCCAGCTCGTCGAGCAGGCGGCCGAGCACACGGCTGCCGGTGAAGTCGACGTCGTGCATGCCAACCACGTCGAGCACCAGGGCGCCGGGCGCCGGGCCCCGGGCCAGGGCCCGGTCCACCTGGGACCGGAAGTTCTCGGCGTTGGCGTAGTACAGCGGCGTGGCGAAGAGCAGGGCGACGACGCCAGGGACCTCGGCTGCTCCCCGCCCGCCGGACAGCGGCTCCCAGCTCGTGGTGCTCGGTATCCGCCCCATCACGTGCACGCTGGGCGAGGCGCTCAGGCGTGTGCGGTCCAAGATGGCGAGGGCCACGGCCACGGCGATGCCCTGCTCCACTCCCACCAGGGCCACGGTGAGCAGGGTGACGACGGCCAGGGCGAACTCGAAGAGGTCGAAGCGCAGCACCGTCCCCAGGTCGCGCACGTGGAAGATGCGCGCCGCGATGAAGATGAGCACGGCGCCCAGCGTGGCCACCGGGACGTACTCGAGCACCCCGGCGGCGGGGATGAGGACGACGACGGCGGCAGCGGCCCCCAGGCCCGTCCACGGCGTGCGCCCCCCGGCGCTGGCCACCGCCGCCGTCCGGGGCGGACTGGCGTCGACGGCGAAGGATCCGCTCAGCCCGGCCAGGATGCTGCCGGCACCCACGCCGACGAAGTCGCTCGCCATGTCCACCTGGTAGTCGCCGAGGTCGGCGAAGGCCCGGGACGTGGCCGCCGACTGGCTCAGCACCACCAGCGCCACCACGGCGGAGACGGGGAAGACCTGGCGCAGCGCCGACCACGACAGCTGGTGCAGCCCCAGGCTGGGCGCCCCGTGGGCCACCGTGCCCAGCACCGCCACCCCGTGGCTCGCCAGGTGGGCGCCGTAGACGAGCACGGTCGAGCCCACCAGCCCCACCAAGGCGCCCGGCAGGCGCCGGTCGACGCGCTCGGAGACCACGACGAGGGCGAGCACTCCGGCGGCAATGGCCATCGTCCACCCGTTGGCCCGGTCGAGGTGCGACAGCACCGACCCCAGGCGCGACAGCGTGCTCCCGCTGGGCGCCGGGACCCCGAGCACGTCGGGCAGCTGGTGCACCACGATGATGACGGCCACCCCGGCCAGGAAGCCGGTGATGATGGGGACCGACAGGAATTCGGCGATCCACCCCAGCCGCAGCAGACCCACCAGGGCCACGAGCACCCCCACCACCACGGCGACGAGGCCCGCCAGGGCGACGTAGCGGGGGGAGGCGGCCGACGCCTGGTGGGCGAGGGCCACGGCGAACAGCGGGGCGATCGTCGAGTCCGCCCCGACCGACATCTGCGGGTTGGAACCGAGCAGGGCGAAGCCCAGCGTGCCCGCAACGAAGGCGTACAGGCCGGTGATGGGAGGCATGCCTGCCAGGCGCGAGGTGGCCAGCTGCTCGGGCACGGCGATGGCCAGCAAGGTGAGCGCCGCCAGCACCTCGACGCCGGGACGGGCCAGGCCGAAGCGGGCTCGGAGTCGCTGGGCCAGCCACGCCGCCGCCCCACCCGGTCCGGCCCTCATGGCTCGGGATCCAACCATCGCCGGCTCACCGACAGCACCGACACCTCGGGATGGGACCACACGAAGCGCTCGACGCGGTCGAGCACCTCCTCTACCCGCCCGGCGCTGGGCGCCACGAAGGCGAAGCCGATGCCGGCGCGCTGCCAGCGGTCGTGGTGGGAGACCTCCGACGCCGACACCCCGAAGCGCCTCCGGGCCACCTCCACGATGTGGCGCACCACGGCCCGCTTCTCCTTGAGCGAGCCGCTCGCCCCGATGTGCAGCTCGACCTCCAGAGCGGCCACGTGCACGCCCGGAGCGTACCGACGGCCCCATCCCCGGTGCCCGCTGCTACCGTCGCCCCGGTGCCGGTCTGGCTCACCGACGTCGAGCACCGGACGCTGTCGGCGGCCTGCGATCGGTTGATACCACCGGGCGACACGCCTGGCGCTGTCGACGCGGGCGTGCCCGAGTACATCGACGGGCTGCTCGGCGCCTTCTTGGCGAGCCCGCCCCGCATCTGGGCCGGCGGGCCCACGTCGGGCCGCCGGGGAGGGGCGGCTTGCTTCGCGTCCTTGACCTCGCTCGGCCCGCTCGAGGAGCTGGCCTGGCGGATGCGGATCGAGGGATCCGGGGGACGGCCCGAGCGCGAGTTCAACGGGCCGGTGGTGGGGTTCCAGGAGCGCTACCGCTCCGGCCTGGCGGAGCTGGGTGCCGATTTCCCCGACCTCCCCGGCGAGGAGCAGGACGCTCGGTTGCGCGCCGCCGCGCAGTTCACCGAGCTGCTCTACGAGCACTGCTGCGAGGGCATGTACGGCGCTCCCGAGTACGGGGGCAACCGTGAACTGGCTGGATGGAGGGCCATCGGCTTCGCCGGCGACGTCCAGCCCGCCGGCTGGAGCGCCGAGGAGGAGTCC
>JBJKRZ010000038.1:0-3188 GCA_046704365.1 Acidimicrobiales bacterium
CGCTGTTGCCCGACGGTCACGATGAACACGTGAGCGGCGCTCACGTTGACCATGGCTGATCGGCGCGCCGGCGCTGCACGTGTTCACCGTGCCGCCGGTGATGCTCAGGCTGTCGCTGTCATTCGCCGGTGATCTCCGCGACGGCCGTGTGTGCCGAAGACTCGTCGACGATCGCTTTCTTCTGGGCAAAGGCGGCGACGAGGGACTGGACCGCCAGATTGTTGACCGCCCGGGGAAGCCCTCGGCTCACCTGGTAGATGAGGCCGATGGCGTCGTCGGAGAACAGGGTGTCCGAGCGCCCGGCCAGGGCCAGGTGGTGGGTGATGTAGTCGCCGGTCTCCTTGGCCGTCATCCCCTGGAGGTGATATCGCAGGGCAATGCGCTGGTCGAGCGCGGCGAAGGTCCCTAGCCGGATCCGTCGACGCAGGGTGGGCTGACCGCACAGCACCAAGGCGAAGGGGCTCACCGAATCGAGGTCCTGGTTCATGAGGAGCCGGATCGCCTCGAGCTGCTCGGGGGACAGAAGATGCGCCTCGTCCAAAGCGAGGACCACCTTCTTGCCACGCTCAGCCGCCTCGGTGGCGAGCAGGTCGGCTGTCTGGGGCACGAGCGCGGCGGCGTGGAACTTCGGCACACCGCCGAGCGCGTTCACGATCGCCGCGTGCATGCCGCGGACCCCGACGGTCGGATTCGCCAGGTAGATGACGCTGTGGCGCGAGGCATCCAGGGAGGAGACAGCCGCGCGCAGTGCCACGGTCTTGCCCGCCCCGACCTCGCCGGTGAGCACCCCGGCCGCACCTTCGGCCACGAGGAACCCGATGCGCGCCACCGCCTCTTGCTGGGAACTTTGACGGTGCAGCGCCCCGGGGGCGACGTCTTTGCCGAAGGGCATCTTGGAGAACCCGTAGTGGGCACGCAGCCGCTCGATGCTCACCCGTCCTCCTCCTCGTCGAGCTCGAACAGTGGCTGGTCGGCACCGATGTCCCAGCACGCCGGTCTGTGCGTGATCGCCTCGGCGTCGGGGTCCTCGCCGTCCTCGTGCACGGCGGCTTCGTCCGAGGCGGCGCCGTCGAGCCCGGTGAAGGAGATGGGCCGGGCCAGCTCGGCCCGGTGACGGGCCTCGACGATGCCCAGGTAGTCGATGCCGGTCGGCTCGGGCGCGGCCGGGACCTCGGACAGCCGGGGGTGGCTGTGGCGCCGGGTGACGTGGGGGACGGCCTCGCCCATGTCGTGCCCCTCGTAGCGCACGGCGATGCGGGTGAGGTCGAAGGGGTCGAAGACGAGCTCCACGCGCCGGCCGACGAGCGCGGGGTCGACCTCGTAGCTGTTGCCGAACAGCGTCACCATCCCGGTCTTCGTCACCCCCCGACGCTCGGCCCACAGAAACGCCTCGCGGAGCTTCTGCGCGCTCGGCGGGACAGGTGGCCCGGCTTCCAAGAACCGTTCGATGGGGGCCACGCCGGTCTCGCTGTGGCGACGTCGGTGGTAGACGGTCTCCACCCAGGCCGAAAAGAGCCGGTTCAGCGTCACGAGATCGGTGACCTTGGTCGTGTCGAGCTCCACGAGGAACTGGTGTCTCACCGTCTGAAAAGCGCGCTCGATCTTCCCTCTGCCTTCGGGGCGCCCGGGCTTCGAGTGCACGAGGACCACCCCGAGCACGGCGCAGGCCCGCAGCAGCTGCTTGGACACCATGGCGCTTCCGTTGTCGAGGTAGGTCCGCGACGGGCATCCCCGGCGCTCGATGCCGGCACGAAAGGCGGCTTCGAGGCGAAGCGTGTCCTCGACGTGTCCCCACCGGTATCCGGTGAAGGCCCGGCTGTAGTCGTCGATGAAGCAGAACAGGTACGTCTTTCGGCCTCCCACCACCGGGCCGTGCAGGGCGTCGCCGGTCCACAGCTCGTTTCTGGCTCCTGCCTCGAAGCGGCCGAAGGCCACCGCCGGCTGGCTGATGCGGCGGCTCAACCCGAGGCGGTTGAAGTGTCGCTGGATCGTGCGCTCGTCGGGCGCCCAGCCGTTCACGGTCGAAAGCAGCTCGCAGATGTGCGCGGCGGTGCGCTCGGGGCGCTCCCTGCGCAGGCGCTCGGCCAGCTCGAGCACTTCGATCGGCGTGCGGGGGTTCGCCGCGCGCGGCGGAGGCTTCAGCGCATCGAAGCCACCGGCGCGCAGCTGGCGGATCCAGCGGTCGATGGTGCCGCGCGACACACGTATCGCGGTGCCGCCCGGGCCGGGATGGGTCCGGGTGGCCAGCTCTCGGACGCGCCGGCCCCGTTCGGCCTTGGATAGCTGCTCGTCCGCGAGTGCGCGCACCAGGCTGTAGCGAAACAGCGCCACGTCAGTGGCTCTGTCCTCCATGGCATTCCTCCGTCGTCGTCGCCCTCTTCGGGCTCGCAGCGAAGGCTGCTCGCCAGGTCAGTGCGGCCGGTAGGTGCAGTTCGTGTTGCCAAGCAGCAGCCCGCCGGTGAGCACCGACGCCCAGGCCCACCCCGGGCGGGGCCCGAGCCGGCGGACAGCGGCGCGCATGGCGACCCCGAGGGCTTCGACGACGTCGACGAAGGCAGAGCCGGTCGCAGCGATCGGCTCCAGGTCGGGATCGAGACCGTGCGCTCTGGCCCACAGCGCGGCGCGCAGCTCCTCGGTTCGGGCCCGCAGGCGGCGGAACCACCCCCGCACCGTGTCGAAGGGGACCCCGAGGTCTCCGGCGATGGCGGCCGTGGGGGTGCCGGCCGCCTTGGCCGCCAGCGCCCGGCCGATGCTGTGGACGCTGTCGCGCCGGCGCAGCAAGCAGGCTTCAGGCAGCAGGACCTGGGTCTTTCTGCACCCCAGGCACCGGCCCCGGCGCACGGTGATGCGGGTCTCTTCCCCGCCATGGCGCAGCATCCGGGGCCGGGCCCAACCCCAGGGCCGCAGCTCGCCGTCGCCGGCCGGGCACCGCAGGTGGCCGGCAGCCAGGGACTTCTCGACGGCCTCGCCGTCGCTCTCTACGATGACCACGGATGCCCTCCGGGGTGTTCGTGGAGGACCTCCCCGTGGTCTCGATCAAGGTCAGCGGGGAGGTCCTTGCGCGTTTGGACGTCCCCACGCTGTCGTCACCGAACCGACAGCGCAACCACAGGACTCCAGCCGAACCGTCACCGCGGTGAATGCCGCAGAACGCCTCGCTGATGCTCAGCGAGACTGTCGCTCAACAG
>JBJKRZ010000039.1:0-3763 GCA_046704365.1 Acidimicrobiales bacterium
ATGTAGCCCACCTCCCTGGCGCCGTAGAAGTGCACCACGGGGACCACGACGGCGCCCAGGTAAGCGGCAGCCCAGAAGGTGACGCCCGCCTCGGCCCAGTTGGGGAGCTGGAACACCACCACGTCCCCGGCCCCCACGCCGCGCCGGCGCAGCGAGCCGGCCAGGGCCCGGGCGGCACCGTCCACCTGGGCCATGGTCCCGCACCAGGGCCGCAGCGCCGAGTGCACCCGGAACCCGGCGCCCGCCATGCGCCCGAGCCCCTCGCCCACCATGGTCCCCAGGGACTGCTCGGTCCACCAACCCTGGCGCCGGTAACGCTCCGCCAGCTCGGCGGGGACGCTGCGCATCCCCCACCCCTCGCCGGCCGCCGAGCTCCTGCGTCCCAACCGTCTCCTCCTCGCCGGGCTCAGGACGGCACTATGGCACGGCCACCGTCCTGGATGCGAGCCTCGTTGGCATTTCCCGAGAATGCCATTATCGTGGCGCCCATGGGCCGCCCGGAGCCGGTGCTGAGCGCCTCGCGGCCCCTGCGTGACCACGGCTTCCATCCCCTTCGGGTGGCCAGGGTCGTGCGGGAGACCCCCGAGGCCGTGTCGGTCGTCCTCGAGGTGCCCGGGGCGCTGGCCGGCACCTTCTGCTACCGGGCCGGGCAGTTCTGCAACCTGCGGGTGATGATCGGGGACAGGCCCGAGATGCGCTGCTACTCCATGTCCTCGTCGCCTGATCTGGGCGAGGACATGGCGCTCACGGTCAAGCGCGTGCCGGGGGGGACGGTGTCGAGCTGGATCGTGGAGGACCTCCGGGCCGGGGACCTGGTCGAGCTCTCGCCCCCCGCCGGGTTCTTCCAGCTCACCGACACGGCCGAGGACCTGGTGGCCTTCGCGGCGGGCAGTGGGATCACGCCGGTGTTCTCGCTTCTCAAGACGGCGCTGGGCACCACGAGGCGCAATGTGCGGCTGCACTACGCCAACCGGGGCCCAAAGGACGTGATCTTCGCCTCGGAGCTCGACGAGCTCGAGGCCCGCCACGGCGGGCGGCTCAGCGTGGCGCGCTCCTTCGACATGGAGCACGGCCTGCTCACGGAGCAGACGGCCTCGGCCTTCGCCGAGGCCAGCGCCAGGGGCGGCGAGTTCTACGTGTGCGGCCCGGCGCCCTACATGGAGATCGTCGAGAGCGCCCTGCGCTCGCTCGGGGTGGAGGCGCCCCGCATCCACATCGAGCGCTTCAGCACCGCCGAGCTCCTCGTGGGGGCACCTCCCCCGCCGCCCGAGCCGCCCGGCGGCACCCGGGTCACCATCGAGCTCGACGGCCGCGCCGAGAGCACCGAGCACCGGCCGGGGACCACCATCTTGCAGACGGCGCGGCAGATGGGGATGTCCCCGCCCTTCTCCTGCGAGTCGGGCAGCTGCGCCACCTGCATGGCCAGGCTGGTGGAGGGATCGGTGTCCATGTTCGTGAACAACGCGCTGACCCCCGAGGAGCTCGAGGAGGGTTGGATCCTCACCTGCCAGTCGGTGCCGACCACGCCTGTGGTCAGCGTCGCCTACGGCTTCGACGACTGAGATGGGCCGGTCTCCCACCGACGACGTCGTCGAGGTCGAGCAGCTGCTGGCCCGCTACGCCCTGGGCATGACCAAGGACGACGTCGAAGCGGTCATGGACACCTTCACGGCCGACGGCACCTACAGCGCCTTCGGCGACACCTACCCGCTGGCCGACTTCCCGGCCCTGGTGGCGGCCGCGCCCAAAGGCGTGTTCCTGGTGGGCCCGCCCGTGGTGCACCTCGAGGGGGACTCGGGCACCGGCCAGCAGCCGCTGTGCTTCGTCGAGGACAAGACCCACGACATGCGCATCGGCTGGTACAGCGACACCTACCGGCGCACCTCCGAAGGCTGGCGGCTGCGCACACGGGCCATGACCTTCATCCGTCGCAGCGGGGAGCGCGACAGCGGTCGGGCGCACGACCCCACCAGGCCCCTGCCCTCGGCCTGACCATGGAGCTCGGCGCATTCCGGGCGGCGCTCGAGCGCTGGCTCGACGCCGAGGCCGGCGCTCTGGCTCCCGAGGGGGCCCAGGACTCCCTCGAAGGCCACATGGCGCAACTGGCCAAGGTGAAGCGGCTCACCTACGACGCCGGCTTCATGCGCCGGGGCTGGCCCGAGCGCGTGGGCGGCTTGGGCGGCTCGGCGCTGCTGCGCGCTTATCTGGGCGAGGCGCTCACCACCCGGGACCTCGTCGAGCCCGGGATCTACTCGATGACCGAGACCCTCGCCCCCACCATGATCGACTACGCCCCGCCCGAGCTGGCCGGCACCATGGTCCCCCGCCTGCTGCGCGGGGACGAGACGTGGTGCCAGGGCTTCTCCGAGCCGGGGACGGGCAGCAATCTCGCCGCCCTGGCCTGCCGGGCGGCGCGCACCGAGGAAGGCTGGCGGGTGACGGGGCAGAAAGTGTGGACGAGCCTGGCCCAGTACGCCCAGCGCTGCGTGCTGCTCACCCGCACCGGGCCGCCCGAATCCGGCCGGCGGGGCATCACCGCCCTGTTCGTCGACATGGACAGCCCCGGCATCACGGTGCGGCCCATCGAGACCATGCACGGCGCCGAGGAGTTCTGCGAGGTCTTCCTCGACGACGTGGCCGTCCCCTTCGAACGCACCTTGGGGGCAGAGGGCCAGGGTTGGGCGCTGGCCATGGACCTGCTCCCCTACGAGCGCAGCACCGCCTTGTGGCACAAGGCCGCCTTCCTCCAGCGCCGTCTCGGGGACCTCCTGTCGGCGGTGCCCGAGGGGGGCCTCGACCCGCTGCAGCTGGGCGAGACGGTGCAGCTGCTGGCCGCCTTCCGGGCGCGCTCGCGCCAGAGCGTGCACCGCCTCGCCGCCGGGGAGCGCCTCGGTCCGGAGACCTCGATCGACAAGGTGCTCGTTGCCAGCGCCGAGCAGGCCGTCTTCGACCTGGTGGAGAGGGGCCTGGCCCACGACGTGCTGCTCGGCGAGGATCCCGGGGCCGCCCGCTGGCGCAGCGAGTACCTCTTCTCCCGGGCCGCCACCATCTACGGCGGCACGGCCGAGATTCAGCGCAACATCATCGCCCGGCGCCTGCTCGAGCTCGGGGACGACCGGTGATGGAGGGCGCCGAGCTCGAGCTGTTCGAGCGGACCCTGCGCCGGGCGACCGACACCCACAGCGGCGCCGCCCTGGACGCGGCGCTGTCGGAGCTCGGCTGGCACGAGGCGCTGGCCGGCCATGCGCGAGACGTCGTGGGGTTGCTCTTCGAGCACCAGGGCCGGGCCGGGACCACGAGCTCCGCCCTCGACGACGTGCTCGCCGGCGCCCTCGGGATCGACGCGCCGGGGACCGCCGTGGTGCTGCCCGCCATGGGCCGCTTCGATCCCCCGGGACGCGAGGAGGCGGGGCGTCTCGTGGTGGACGGGGTGGGCACGGCCCGGGTCGTCGACGCCCAGAGCGCCGTGGTGGCTGTGGCCAGCGGAGCGAGCACGACCTGCGCCGTGGTGGAGAGATCCGCCCTCGAGTGCCGGGCGGTGGCCGGCATGGACCCCTGGCTGGGCCTGGTCCGCGTCACGGGGGATGTCGGCGCCTTCTCCCCGGTGGAGTGGGAGGAGGAGGAGGGCTGGCCCGGCGCCGTGCCCCAGGCGCGCCTGGCGCTGTCCCACCAGCTTATCGGTGCCTAGGCCCGCATGCTAGATCTTGCCCGCGACCAAGCCCAGGCGCGGGTGGAGTTAGGGCGGCTAAACGCATACTTCCAG
>JBJKRZ010000040.1:0-7108 GCA_046704365.1 Acidimicrobiales bacterium
AAGGCCGCCTCAAAGGAGGCCACGGGCACAGCCGGTGCGCCGCCACGAGCCGATCCGCCCGACCGGGTCCCGCCGGCGCCGTCACCCGATCCGGCGGAGGCCCCGTTGCCGCCAGCGGGCCCGCCACCGGCCAGCTCGCCCGCCAAGGACAGCGAGACCTTGCCCTGCGGGTCGATGTCGTCCACCCGCACCTCGAGCTCCTGGCCCAGCGACAAGACGTCCTCCACCCGGTCCACCCGCTTGCCGCCGCCCATCTTGGAGATGTGCAACAGCCCGTCGCGCCCGGGGAGGATGTTGACGAAAGCGCCGAACTTGGTGATGTTGACCACCTTGCCGCTGTAGGTGGCCCCCACCTCCGCCTCGGGGGGCTCCACGATCATGAAGACGCGACGGCGTGCCTCCTCCACGGCGGCCCCGTCTTTGGCACCGATGGTGACGAGCCCGAACATCCCGTCGTCGTCCACGGTGATGTCGGTGCCGGTCTCGGCCTGCAGGGTGTTGATCACCTTGCCCTTGGGCCCGATCACCTCGCCGATGCGGTCCACGGGGATCTGGAAGGACACGATCTTGGGGGCGTTGCGGCTCACCTCGGAACGGGGATCGGAGATGGCCTGCCGCATGACCTCGAGGATCTTGAGCCGCGCCTCGCGGGCCTGCTGGAGGGCCCGGCCCAGGACCTCGGCGGGCAAGCCGTCGATCTTGGTGTCGAGCTGCAGGGCGGTGACGGCGTCAGCCGTGCCCGCCACCTTGAAGTCCATGTCGCCGAAGGCGTCCTCGGCGCCGAGGATGTCGGTCAGGGTCACGTAGGTGCCCTGGTCGTACACCAGGCCCATGGCGATGCCGGCCACCGGCGCCTTGATGGGCACGCCGGCGTCCATGAGCGAAAGCGTCGAGCCGCACACCGACGCCATGGACGTCGAACCGTTGGAGGACAGCACCTCGGACACCAGGCGCAGCGTGTAGGGGAACTCCGCCTCGGGGGGCACCACAGGCAGAAGCGCCCGCTCGGCCAACAGCCCGTGACCGATCTCCCGGCGCTTGGGCCCGCGCATGAACCCCGTCTCCCCGGTGGAGAAGGGCGGGAAGTTGTAGTGGTGCATGTAGCGCTTGGTCTCGTCGATGCCGATGGTGTCGAGCAACTGGTTCATGCGCGGCATGCCCAGGGTGGCCACGTTGAGCACCTGGGTCTCGCCCCGCTCGAAGAGCCCCGACCCGTGGGCAGTAGGGATGACTCCGACCTCGGCCGCCAGGGGGCGGATGTCCGAGGTCCCCCGGCCGTCGATGCGCACGCCCTCCTCGACGATGCGCTTGCGCACCAGCTTCTTGGTGAGCGCCCTGGCCGCCGCCTTGATCTCCCGCTCGCGCTCGGGGAACTCCCCGGCCAGCTCCGAGAGGACCCGGGCCGTGGCCTCGTCGACGGCGGCGTTGCGCTCGGACTTCTGGGTGATGGTGTTGGCCTTGGCGAGCGCCTCGGTGCCCACCTCGGCCACCCGGGCCGAGACGTCGTCGCCGTAGTCCTTGAACAGCTCGTAGGAGATGGTGGGCTTCTTGCCCACCTCGGCCACCAATTGCCGCTGCAGCTCGATGGACTCTCGGATCCAGGTCTTGGCCGCCTCGAGGCCCTGGGCCAGGACCTCCTCGGTGACCTTGGGGGCGCCCTCCTCGTAGTACTCCCAGGAGCGCTCGGTGCCGCCCGCCTCCACCATCATGATGGCGATCTCGGCGTCGGGTTCCTCCGACAACGCCCGGCCTGCCACCACCAGCTCGAAGCACGAGGCGTCGCCCTGCTGGTAGGTGGCATGGGGGATCCAGCTGCCCTCGGTGGTCCAGGCGACGCGCACCGCTCCGATGGGGCCATCGAAGGGGATGCCCGACACCGTGAGGGCCGCCGACGCGCAGTTGATGGCCAGCACGTCGTGGGGATTCTCCTGGTCGGCACCGAAGATGGTGCCCACCACGTGGACTTCGTTGCGGAACCCCTCGGGGAACGAGGGTCGCAGCGGTCGGTCGATGAGCCGGCAGGTCAAGATGGCCTGGTCGGTGGCCCGGCCCTCACGGCGGAAGAAGGAACCGGGGATCTTGCCGGCCGCGTACATGCGCTCCTCGATGTCCACGGTGAGCGGGAAGAAGTCGGTGCCTTCGCGCACCGATCGTGCGGCGGTGGCGGTGACGAGCACCATGGTGTCGCCGATGCGGCCCACCACCGCTCCGTCTGCCTGGCCCGCCAGGCGGCCGGTCTCGAACGACAGGGTGCGGTCGGTGCCGCTTATGGGCGCCGACACGGTGACGGCTCGCGCCATTGGGTCTCCTCGTCTGTGACGGGGCACCGTGCCAGGCCAGTTCCCAGTGGTCGGCCACCTCTTCGCCCATGCCGCCCGTCACCCCGGCCCCGTGGTGGGCCGCCGGTTGCGCCGGCAACGACGCTGAAGTAGTCGGCGACTGGCAGCTGAGCACTGGCCGGTGCCGCCTTGTTGTGCCTCGCCAGCGGCGAGGTGGTTTGTGCGCCGGCGGCCCTGTGCCGCTGCCTACCGACGGATGCCGAGCTTGCCGATGATGGACCGGTAGCGCTCCACGTCGTTGTCCCGCACGTAGTCGAGAAGGCGGCGGCGGCGGCCGATCAGCTTCATGAGGCCCCGACGGGTGTGGTGGTCGCCCTTGTGGACCTTCAGGTGGTCGGTGAGGTGCGAGATGCGCTCGGTGAGGAGGGCGATCTGGACCTCGGGCGAGCCGGTGTCGGTGTCATGTAGCCGGTGCTCGGCGATCGTCGCAGTCTTGTCAGGCATGTGAGGAGGGCACTTCGAGGGCTGGCTCGGGGGGCTCGGCAACGGGCCGCGCTCCCCCCGGATCCACCGGGACGGCGCCCCGGATCGGGTTCACTGTAGCAGGCGCCCTGGCCAGCGCCCGTGCCGAGGGTCCGTGGGGGCCCTCAGGCACCCTCCCGGGCCAGGACGGAGTCGGCCTGCTCGACGTCGGCGTGCATCTGGGCCACCAGGTCCTCCACGGACTCGAAGCGCTGCTCGGCCCGGAGGCGCTCCACGAAGGCGAGCCGGGCCGTCTCCCCGTACAGGTCGCCCTCGAAGCCGATCAGATGGGCCTCGAGCAGCGGCGGCGACCCCTCCTCGTAGAACGTGGGCCGGCGGCCGTAGGACGCCGCGGCGCGATGCGAGCTCCCGTCGGGACGGCGGTAGCGGCAGGCGTAGATGCCCTCGGCGGGCAGGGCGATGCCGGGCGGAACTGCGAGGTTGGCCGTGGGCAGGCCCAGGTGCGCCCCCCCTCGGCCGTCCCCGGCCACCACCTGGGCGCGGACCTCGTGCGGCCGCCCGAGCAGACGGGCTGCCTGTCGCACGTCGCCCGCCGCCAGGAGACGTCGGATGCGGGTGGAGGAGACGGGCTCGTCACCGCCGTCGCCGTGCAGCCCCACCCCCACCGTCTCGAAGCCCAGGCGCCCCCCCATGTCCTCGAGCAGGGCCACGTCACCCTTGCGGCCGTGGCCGAAGTGGAAGTCGCGCCCCACCACCACCAGGCGCGCCCCCAGGGCCCCGACCAGCACCTCCATCACGAAGTCCTCGGCCGTCTCGTTGGCCCTGGCCTCGTCGAAGGGCACCACCACGGCGCGCTCGACGCCGGCGGCGTCGAGCAACTCGAGCTTCTGCTCCAGGTCGGTGAGCAGCACAGGGGCCGAATCGGGGCGCACAACGGTGGCGGGGTGGCGGTCGAAGGTCACCACCACCGTCTCGAGCCCGCGTCGGTGGGCCATGTCCTGGAGGAGGCCCAACACATAGCGGTGGCCGAGGTGGACGCCGTCGTAGGCCCCGATGGTCACCGCCGATCCCCGAGGCGCGGCGGCGACGTGATCGAGGCCGCGCGCCACGTGCATGGCCGAAGGTTATCGGTGGCCCCGGCTGGTGCTGGCCAGCACGCAGGCCGCCCGCAGACGGTCGGTCTCGGTGCCCTCGTAGACGGCCAGGAGGCGCCCGGCACCGTCCACGACCGCCCAGGGGCCGGCTCCCGCCGCGCCCACCTGCACCTTGTCGAGGCCGAGGCCGTGGGACACGTTGCGGGCTATCTCGCCTCCCACCTCGACGCGCGGCAGGTGGCGCAGCGCCTGGGCGGGGCTGAGCACGTGCTCGGCCACGAGCTCGCCCACACGGTGCGCCTCGCCCACGACGAAGGAGCCCACAGCCGTCCGTCGCAGGTTGCGAAGGTGCGCTCCCCCGCCCAGGGCCGTCCCCAGGTCGGCGGCCAAGGAGCGCACGTAGGTCCCCGTCGAGCAATCGACGGCGATGGCGAGCACCCCCGGTTCGGGACCGGGCTCCACGTCGAAACGCTCCACCACGACCGTGCGCGCCGAGCGCTCCACCTGCCGGCCGCTGCGGGCCAGGGCATAGAGGCGCTGGCCCTCCACCTTGACGGCGGAGACCATGGGTGGGACCTGGCTCACGGTGCCGGTGAGCGCCGCTGCCGCCGCCCGGGCGGCGGCCAGGTCCACGCCCGTCATGTCCCATCGGCCCGTCACCTCGCCCGAAGCGTCCAAGGTCGAGGTGGCGGTCCCGAGCACCACCTCTGCGGTGTAGGACTTGCGCAGCGGCGACAGGAAGCGCAGCATCCGGGTGAAGCGTCCCAGGCCCACGAGGAGCACCCCGGTGGCATCGGGGTCCAAGGTGCCGGCATGGCCCACCCGCCGCTCGCCGAAGAGGCGCCGGCACCGGGCCACGACGTCGTGCGAGGTCCAACCGGCCTCTTTGTCCACCACCACCATGCCCACGACGGCGGGACGCGACAGCGCCGCCGTCGCCTTCTCAGGGCTCACCACGGCCGTGCTCCGGGCCCGGCCGATCGTGGATCTGTCGCAGGATCTCCTCCACCTTCTCGCCGTGCGCCACGCCCGGATCGGCGGCGAAGGACAGCTGGGGGGTCCGCTTCATGCGCACCTGGTGACCGATGGCGCCCTGGAGCTGGGCGCGGTGGTCGGCCAGGGCCGCCTGGGCGCTCTCGGGCAGCGAGCTCAGGTACACCGTGGCGTGGCGCAGGTCGGGGGCGACGTCGATGGCCGTGACGGTGACCAGGCGCAGGCGCTCGTCGCTGTCGGCCAGCCGCTCCAGGGCGTCGGCCACGACCTCGCGCAGCACCTGGTTGACCCGGGCCGTGCGGGGAAAGCGTCCCGGGGGGAGGCTGCGGCGGGGGGACCGGCGCCTCAGGTGCGGGGGACCTCCCGCTCCTCGAAGGTCTCGATGACGTCGCCTTCTTTCAGGTCCTGGAAGTCCGACAAGCCGATGCCGCACTCGAAGCCGGATTGGACCTCGCGCACGTCGTCCTTGAAGCGGCGCAGCGAGGTGATGCTGCCCTTCCAGATCACCGCGCCCTCACGCAGGAAGCGCACCTTGGACCCCCGGGTGATGACGCCCTGCTGCACGTAGCAACCGGCCACGGCGCCTACCCGAGGCACCCGGAACACGGCCCGCACCTCGGCTTCGCCGGTGACGACCTCTTCGAACTCGGGCGCCAGCATGCCCACCATGGCGGCCTCGAGGTCCTCGAGGAGCTTGTAGATGACCTCGTAGGTGCGGACCTCCACGTCCCGCTCGGCGGCGAGCTCACGCGCACGACGGTCGGGCCGCACGTTGAAACCGATGATGGTGGCATTGGAGGCGGCCGCCAGCTCCACGTCGTACTGGGTGACGCCTCCCACGGCCCGGTGCACGAAGCTCAGCTTCACCTCCGGCCGCTCCAGCTTGCGCACGCTGTCGGTGATGGCCTCCAGCGTGCCCTGGACGTCGGCCTTCAAGATGAGGTTCAAGGTGGCGGCCTCGCCGCGCTGGATCTGTTCGAAGAGGTCTTCGAGCTTGGCGCCCGGGGCCGTGGGCGAAGGGGCGTGGCCCGCCACCCGGAATCGGCGCTCGCGGGCCTCGGCGATGGTGCGGGCCGAGGACTGGTCGGTGGTCACCCGGAACTCGTCGCCGGCGCCGGGGGGCTCGGAGAACCCGAGCACCTGCACGGGCATGGAGGGAGAGGCCTCCTTCACCTGGTCACCGTGGTCGTCGATGAGGGCCTTGACCTTGCCCCAGGCGGCCCCCGCCACCACGGTGTCCCCCACCCGCAGCGTCCCCGACTGCACGATCACCGTGGCCACCGGTCCCCGGCCCGCCTCCAAGTTGGCCTCCAACACCACACCCCGCGCCCGTCCCTCGGGGCTGGCGCGCAGCTCCTCCACCTCGGCCACGAGCGCCAGCTGCTCGAGTAGGTCGTCGATGCCCAGGCCCTGCAGGGCCGAGACCTCCACCACGATGGTGTCGCCTCCCCAGGCTTCGGGCACGAGCCCCTGCTCGGAGAGCTGCTGCATGACGCGGTTGGGGTCGGCGTCGGCGCGGTCGATCTTGTTGACGGCCACGACGATGGGCACCTCGGCCGCCCGGGCGTGGGCGATGGCCTCCACCGTCTGGGGCATGACGCCGTCGTCGGCCGCCACCACCAGCACCACGATGTCGGTGGCCTGGGCACCCCGGGCGCGCATGGCTGTGAACGCCTCGTGGCCGGGGGTGTCGATGAAGGTGATCAGGTTGTCGCCCATCTCGACCTGGTAGGCGCCGATGTGCTGGGTGATGCCCCCCGCCTCACCGGCCACCACGTTGGCCTGGCGGATCTTGTCGAGCAGCAACGTCTTGCCGTGGTCGACGTGGCCCATGACCGTCACCACGGGCGGGCGGGGCCGAAGGTCGGCCTCGTCGACCTCCTCGTCGTCCTCGAAGTAACGCGCCTGCAGCTCGGCCTCTTGCTCCTCGCCTGGGTCCACCAAGCGCACCTGAGCGCCGAGCTCGGCGGCGAACAGCTCGATCATGTCGTCGCTCAGCGACTGGGTGGCCGTCACGACCTCCCCCTGGAGGAACAGGAAGCGGATCACGTCTCCGGCCGAGCGGTTGAGCTTGGGGCCGAGCTCACGCGGCGTCGACCCGCGCTCCACGATCACTTCGTGGTCGGGGACGGGCGCGCTCGAAGGGGTGTAGGTGGTGAGCTGGGTTGGCTCGAGCTCCTCGAGGTTCCGGCGCCGGCGCCGGGGCCGACGCTGGGGGGGCCGACCCCGACCGCCCGGGCCCCCGCGCAGTCCCCCGGG
>JBJKRZ010000041.1:0-33936 GCA_046704365.1 Acidimicrobiales bacterium
TCGCCGACCTGCGCCGGGAGCTCGAGGAGGCCGAGTGGGGCCCCGAGGGCTTCGAGGTGCACGTGATCTCGATGGACGCCTGGTCGGTGGAGGGGGTGAAGCGCCTTCAGGACGAGGGCGTGACCGACGTCGTCGTGGGGTTCCGCTGGCCCTACGTGACGGGGCCCGACACCGAGGCGCTCGAGGTGAAGCTGGACAACCTGCGCCGGTTCGCCGAGCAGGTCATCCAGGTCGTCTAGGGCTAGGGCCGTCTAGGGCTAGGGCCGTCTGAGGAGGACGTGATGGGTAGAGCGCGGGAGATGGGTCTCGAGTCGATGGCCAAGGCCGAGGCCAAGGACCGACAGGGCTGGTTGGGCCTGTTCGCCGCCGACGCCCTCGTCGAGGACCCGGTGGGGCCCTCGGTCTTCGATCCCGAGGGCAAGGGGCACCGGGGGGCCGAGGGGATCGCCGCCTTTTACGACAACGTGATCTCCACCAGCGAGCGGGTGAAATTCGACATGCGCCAGTCGGCCGAGTGCGGGGACGAATGCGTGTTCGCCGGGACGATCCACATCGTCCTTCCCGGTGGCCAGCAGGGATCGGTGGACCTCGTGAACGTCTATCGGGTGAACGGCGAGGGGAGGATCGCCTCGCTGCGGTCGTTCTGGGAGTTCGACAAGCTCTCCTTCGCCTGAACGCCGAGGGGCAGCTGGAGCCCGCCGCCCTCACGAGCGCCTCCCGGCGCCGCCGCGGGAGCGGGGCCCGCGGCTCTCGGCGGGGGCGGGCCGGCCCGGGATCGACCCGAAGCGCGCCACGGGGACAGCCGTACACTGCGTGTGACCATGTGCGGCCGCGTCGACATCCATACCCCCCCTGAGCAGCTGGCGAGGGCCCTCGAGGCTCAGCTGGCGGCCGGGGTGGAAGGCGGAAGGCCCAGCTGGAACGTGGGGCCGACGCGCGCCATCCCCGCCCTGGTGATGGACGACCACACGAAGGTGCTCGATCTTTTCCGCTGGGGCCTGGTGCCCCACTGGGCCAAGTCGCCCAAGATGGGCTACAAGATGATCAACGCCCGGGCCGAGACGGCTGCCTCGAGCGGGGCCTACAAGACACCGCTGCGCTACCGGCGCTGTCTTGTGGTGGTGGACGGCTTCTACGAGTGGGCGGCGCCCGACCCGGCCGAGCCCAAGCGCAAGGTGCCCTTTTACTTCCGGCGGGCGGACAATGCACCGATCACCTTCGCCGGGCTCTACGAGACGTGGTGGGACAAGTCCCGCTCCGAGGAGCCCGACCCCGAGTCCTACCTGCAGACGTGCGTGATCGTCACGACCGCCGCCGGACCGGACATGGAAGGCGTCCACGACCGGATGCCGGTGATCGTCGAGGCCGCCGACCGGGAGCGCTGGCTGGACCCTGCCACCCAGGACCCGGCCGACGTGGCAGATCTCTTGAAGCCCTCGGCCCGGGGCACCCTGGTGCGCCATCCCGTCCGCACCGAGGTGAACAGTGTCCGCAACGACGGGCCGGAGCTGATCACCCCCGATCCCGATGTGGACGCCGACCTCGTCCTCGTCCCGGCCAGTAAGGGGACCGGCGATCCTGCTCCTGACCCGCAGGCAGGGGAGAAAGCCGAGGTCGAGGGTTAGGCGGCCCTCCTGCTGGCGCCGGCAAGGTCTTCGGCAAGCTCCCGGGCAAAGCGCAAGGCGCATCCTCCGGTTGTGGCCAGCCCCACGGCATCCCCCCACCGGTCGTCCTGCGGCCGGAGCGCGAGCCGGCGCGGTCGGTCGGACAGTCACGTCCCCCGACCGGCCGGTCCGCGCCGGCACACTCGCCAGAAGAGCCAGCACGCCAAGTCATCTGGGCGCCGCGCTCTGCGGGCCTTTGGGATTCGCCGAACGACGATGACCAGCGGGTTGGGCTGTGTCCCGGATTCATCGGCGCGGGTGGGCCGAAAGTCCCTAGACGATTGCGGCGACGTGCAGTCGACTATGGCCACGTCGGCACCAGTTGGTCGGCGCCCTCTTGGTCGAGAGCCCAGGACTTGCCCGGGGGAATTCAGCGGTGGAGGTGACGTAGTCGGGGGGCAGTCGTAGGCACGACCAGGAGGGGTCTGTGGCGACGGCGGCGACTGCGATGAAGACGGGCTCTCGGCTCTGTGGCTTGCGGCTCGCAAGGCGCGCGGCCACGAGTCGATGGAGGATCGGCGTCGTCCTGCTGCCTCCTGTCGCCGGTTCGCTCCTGTTGGCCGGGTGTTCGTCCGCAACGCCGGCCGGCTCCTCCAAGGCCGCGACAACCACGACGACGAGCCCCACGTCGGCGCTTGACGCCGCAATCCTCAAAGCCTGGTCGGCCGCCGAGAACGCCTTCTACGAGGCGGAGGCCGATCCCCGGGGCCTGTTCTCCCCAGCCCTCCCCGCCACGATGGTCGACCCCGAGCTCCTAATGGTGAAGCGGAACCTGGCTGGACAAGAAAGCGAGGGATTCATCGGGCGGGGACCGTGGAACCTCGGGACACCCCGGGTGGTGTCACTGGGACCGAACGAGAGCCATCCGACCACCGCCACGGTCGTCTCCTGCATCGCTGACACCCAGGTCTTGGTGAACGAGGCGACCGGCCAAACAGCCGCCGGGCCCAACGGCATTCCTGAGTGGGACGGCAATACATCAACCATGGTCCTTTTGCAAGGTACCTGGAAGCTGTCCGAACAGAGTGGAGTAGGTAACACCGACAGGAGTGTGGCATGCGCCGGGATCTCGTAGCAGGTTTGGCCCGGGTTTCCGCTCTTCTGGCCACCATTTTCTTCTTGGACGTTTGTCCAGCCTTCGCTGGTACAAGCATCGGGAGCGGCGACGGCTCGGTTTCCGATGGAAGCATCACGGCCACGGCGACTTCATCGTCTCCCGGCGATCTCGGATCAACGTCTCCTGGCGTTTATTCAAGCGCATCGGGCGGGTCAGGTGGATCACCCCCTCCGCCTCCGTGCTACTACGTCCCGGCTTCCGCGAGCGTGTCGGCCAGCCTGGGAGCAGGCGGCTCAGGGCCCGGGACCTGGTACACGTGGTACTGCACCAGTCCACTCGGCTATATCAACAACCCGAAGCTGCCGGTCTGGGTTGCCGCAGGTTCGACGCCGACTGCGACCCCTTCGGTCCCTGCACTACTGCAGCAGGCCATAGACCATGCGCCACTCGTGAGCCCCACGATCAACGTCGACCCGCCCGGGCAGCAAGTCGTGTTCATCCCCACTTGGTTGTGGATCTCACCCGACCAGTGGAGCGTCGTCGTGGCCACGGCGACGGCCGGAAACGTGGCGACCACCGTCATGGCCACCCCGACAACCGTTGCTTGGACCTTCGGGAACGGTGTCTCCCTTGCTTGTCCAGGGCCCGGGGTGCCATATGCCCCTGCCGAGCCGGCGGGCGGTCAATCGACCTACTGCCAGTATGCCTGGCCCGCCTCTTCGGCTGACCAGCCCGGCGCTGTCTATCAGCTGACAGCCACCATCGAGTACGAGGTGACCACCACTGTTGCCGGGGCGCCGGACCCCACGCCCGACCTCGGGATGTACGCCGGACCTACGGCCACAGCTGAAATTCCCGTATCGGAGATCGAGGCCCTCGGCACGAACCCTTAGCGAAAGGCGGCACCGGAATGCCCACACTTGCCACTCGGGCCTCGACCAACGGTCAGTCAGCTGGCCAGGAACTGCTCGAGCAGTTGGCACCTGGGCGCTCGTCCAGGCATCGAAGCTGGCCTCGTGTAGGGGCCGGAGTCGCCCTGGCAATCATCTCAGGTTCCATCTTCGTCGCCCTCTACGCGTCTGAGGGATCGCGCCACCCGTATCTGGCTGTGGCGCGGCCCGTCGCAGTTGGCGAAACCGTTGTTGCCGCCGACCTCACAACTGTCCGGATGCCGAGCGCGAGCGCCTTGGACCCCGTCCCTGCCGGCCAGGTAGATGCCGTCATCGGTAGGCGCGCTGCGGTGGGCTTGGTCCCGGGGACCTTGCTCACGGGCAGGGACCTTGCTTCCGGTCCGATCCTCGGTCGCGAGCAGGCATCCGTGGGATTGGACCTCAAGCCGGGGCAAGTTCCCGCCGGCCTCGCACCAGGTGGATCGGTGGCTGTGATCGAAACAACAGGGGCAGGTTCCGGTGCAGTTGCCGCTGCCATTTCCAACCCTACGGTGTTGGTCAGCCGCGCCACCGTGCTCTCGGCGGTGACCCCCACCAACGCGGCCGCCAGTAACGACACCGAGGTTACCCTCGTCGTCCCTGCAGACCTTGCAGCTGCCATCGCCACCGCCGCTGCCGCGGGCCAGGTCGCAGTGGTTGGAGTGAGTCCAGAGGGGTCATCCACGTGATCGTGGGCGTCGCAGGCACGAAGGGAGTTCCTGGTGTCACCACGGTCGCCTACGGGATCTCGTGGTTCTTGGGCGCGAACCGGCCCGTAGCCCTAATCGAAGCCGACCCCGACGGAGGAGCGATGGCCGCCCGGCTCGGGTTGCCACAAGAGCCGGGACTCGCCACATTGGCGGCGGCCGGCCGCCACGAGCTGTCGGCTGCCATGTTCGCGTCCCATCTGCAGGCTTCTCCGCTCAATTTCGCACTTCTCCTGGCGCCGAGTGCACCCGGACAGGCGCGAGCCGCCCTACGGGCCATGGCAGAAAGCCTGGAGCAGGCGATACAGGATCTCCAGACAATCACCGTCGTGGTCGATCTCGGGAGGCTCGACCTGGAGTCGCCATCTTTGCCCCTGGTGGCGAACGCCGAACACATCCTCGTCGTAACCCAGCCAACCCTCGAAGGAACTGACGCATTGGCCGTTCGAATCGCCGAGCGCACGGAGCTCCGCTCACGTGCGGAGCTCGTGACCGTGGGTCCTGGCGCCTATGACGGACGCGACATCGCCGAAGCTCTATCCGTCCAGCATGTCGGCCACCTACCCCGAGACCCGGTGGGCGCTGACACCCTGTGGTCTCTCGAGGCGAAGTCGAGAAGTCGCTGCCGCCGTCCCCTGCTTCGTGCGCTCGGCTTGCTCGCCACGCGGTTAGTCGCCGTCGAGACCAGGGAAGCGCACGTGCGCGATGACAAAGACAGCTCCGAACGAATGCGTCGCCATCGCCAGCCGCTCGGGCAGGGCGTGTCGCGGTGACCAGGACTGAGCTCGCCCAAAAGCGCCCTACCCTGGGCGATCTTCCGCCACTGACCCATCGTCCGATGCCGTCAGGAATGACGCCGACCCTGGTGGCAACCATCCGTGCTGAGGTTGCTGACGAACTGACAAGACGAGGCTCCGAACAGCTCGCCAGGCGCGACCGTGAAGCACTGGCGAACGAACTCGTAGCCCGGTCTTTGGAAGCCCACGCCCGAGCCTGCCTCGCCAACGGAGATGCACCATTGACCGCCGAAGCAGAAGGTGCCCTCGCGGCGGCTGTTCGAGCTGAGCTGTTCGGCCTTGGCCGCTTGGAGCCGCTCCTAGCCGATGACTCGATCACCGACATCCATGTAGTCGGTAGCGACCGCGTGCTCATCGACCTCGCCGACGGATCAAAGACAGACCTGGAGCCGGTCGTCGACACCGACGAGGAACTCATCGAGCTCACCCGAGTGATCGGTCGCAACGAGGGCATTTCCGAGCGTCGATTCGATTTCGCCCATCCGCAGCTGAACCAGCAGCTCAGAGACGGGAGCCGGCTGTTCGCTGTGGCGTGGGTCACTCGTCGGCCACACCTGTTCATTCGCCGGCACCGGTATCTGGACGTGACCCTGGACGAGCTGGCGAGAGCGGGCACCATGTCAGAGGACCTGTCCTCCTTTCTCGCTGCAGCGGTGCGGTCGCGCCGCAACATCCTCGTCGCAGGAGGAATGGGCGCCGGTAAGACAACGTTGCTGCGAGCTCTACTCGCCGAGGCGGCACCAAATGAGCGCATCGTAACCGTCGAAACCGACTACGAACTTGCCCTGGACCGGTTCCCGGAGCGCCATCCCGATCTGATCGCCCTCGAGGCGCGTGAATCCAATGTGGAGGGGGCTGGATCAGTCTCCTGCGCCGATCTCGTGCGATGGGCAATGCGCATGGCTGCTTCGCGCCTGGCCGTGGGCGAGGTCCTGGGGTCGGAAGTGATCCCAATGCTTAACGCCATGCATTCTGGGGCGGCTGGCTCGCTCTGCACTGTGCATGCCAATTCCTCGGCCGATGCGCTGGCCAAATTGGCCTTGCTTGCCGTACAAGCACCGGAACACCTGGAGATGACTCATACCTATGCCCTTGCCGCGCAGGCGCTCGATCTCGTGGTGTTCATGGCCAGAGACCGGATAGGCCAGAGGGTCGTCCAGAGCGTGCGAGAGATCACTGGCTCAGACGGAGCGCAGGTTACGACCAATGAGATTTGGAGAGGCGGAGTAGACGGCCGGGCAGTGCGCACGGCGGTCGCCCTCACGCAATCCATGCAGCTCGCTTGCCAGAGGGCGGGCTACCAGGAGAAATGGACGTGACCACGCTGGTGTGGTGCTGTGGGTTCACCTTGGTGACTGCGCTCGCGCTTGCGGTGAGCGGCTTCAAGCGCTTCCCTGCGACAGAAGTCGAAAGGACCCACGGACGTCCCCGTCAATGGCGTAGACCCCACGACTTCGGTTCCCGGATCATCCTGGCAGGGGCTGGCGGCGCAGCGCTCGGAATCACAACTGGATGGCCAGTCGCCGCAGTGGGTGGCCTGGCGCTCGGGTTCTTCGGGCGAGAGCTCCTTACGCCCCGGACTGATCGTCACGCCGGAATCGAGCGGACTGAAGCTATTGCCGTGTGGACGGAGCAGCTGCGGGACACGATGGCGGCGGCAGCAGGTTTGCAACAGGCGATCATGGCGACTGCGCCGCTCGCTCCCGATCCGATCAGACCCGAGATCACCCGAGCAGCGGCGAAAACGGCTCGTCAACCTCTTGCCCCCGTGCTCATGACGCTGGCCGAGGAGCTGGACGATCCCACTGCGGATTTGGTCATCACCGCTTTGGTTCTAGCGGCCACTGGGGAGGCGCAGGATCTCGGAGACGTCCTGTCCACTATCGCATCGTCCGCTAGAGATGACGCCACAATGCGCCGGTACGTCGATGCCTCCCGAGCAAGGACGCGTACCGCAGTGCGGACGATCACGGTAGTAGCCCTGCTGACGGTAGTGGGCCTTTTGCTCGTCGGCCACGACTATTTGCGTCCGTACTCCAGTGCGGCCGGACAACTCGTTTTGGCCCTCGTCCTGATCTGCTACGGCACTGGGGTTGCCGTGCTCCACCACATGGGTCACCCCAGATCGGTGGGGCGGATCTTGGCACCGGTACAGCAAAGGCCGTCGTGAGTTTCGCGCTCGCCCTTGGATTCGCCTTTGGTCTGGGGACTGCCTGTGCCGTGTTCGCTCTGGCGCCTAGGCCCCCGTCGCTGAGAGCGGCGCTGATCGCCCTTCACCAACCGCCTCGATCGTCGCCCTCAGGAGGATCGGAGGTTGCCAACCTTCTGGCAGGAATCGGGAGGATGTTGCGTGCCGACCGACTCATCACGGCGCGTCTCGAGCCGGACTTGAACATCACTGGTCACGACGAGGGATGGATGCTGTCCACAATGGTCCTGGTGGGAATTTGTGGTGTCCTTCTCGGCCCTGCGCTGTCTCTTGTGTTCCTCGTCGGAGGGGTGCATCTCCCCTGGGGGGTACCACTCATGGTCTCGCTCGTGGCAGGACCTGCGGCGAGCCTTACCCAGGTGTTGCAGGTACGGACCGAGGCGTCACGGTTTCGGCAGGACTTCAGCTTTGCGCTTTCAGCCTTTCTCGACCTTGTCGTCGTATCGATGGCAGCTGGGCGGGGAACAGAAGGCGCGCTGTCGATAGCGGCCGAGACGGGCTGCGGAGCGGCGTTCGACACCCTCCGACAAGCCCTGGAAGGCGCACGGCTCCGCGGAATCCCTCCGTGGGACGCCCTTGATGAACTGGGTGCGGCCCTCGATGTGCCGGAGCTTTCCGGGTTGGCGGCGTCGATACGCCTCGCCGGTGCCTCGGGGGCGAAGGTGCGAGCATCTCTGGCAGCCAGAGCGAAGGCACTCCGAGAAAGAGGGTTGGCCGAATCACGGGCCACGGCCGAGTCGGAGACCGAACGGATGTCCGTGCCCGTCGTGTTGCTCGTGCTGGGATTCCTCATTCTCATTGGCTACCCAGCAATCGTTCAGATCACAACTCAATTATGAAGTTCGTGGGCGCAGGGTTATTGATCTCGATCGATCGGTTCAGGCGTGTTCCAACATCAGTGCGAGGTCCAGATACCGAGAAGGAGAGGCGCATGGGAGCACTCGAGATGTATCTCGTCGGTTGGATGCGGTTTGTGCAATTTCTGCGACACAGCGCCACCGGAGAGGGTGGCTACACCACGCAGACCGTGATCATGACGGCCTTGCTGGCTGCTTTGGCCATTGCGGTGGGCCTCATCATCACCACAAAGGTTCTCGCCAAGGCCAATTCCATCGACCTCAATGGCAACGGAAGCTGAATCGGCAGGTGGACGAGCGCAATGGCAATGGATCGGTGGGCGACCGCATGGCGAGACCCTGCCGAGGCATGTTCGCGACGCACGGGCGGTCCCAGGCCGGACAAGTTGAACTGGTCATCGTCTTTCCCGTCGTCATGCTTGTCATTCTGGTGCTTCTACAAGCGGTGTTTTGGTTTCTGGGAAGATCGGTGGCCTTTGACGCTGCTCAGGACGGCGTTCGCGCTGCCGCTGTGGTGGACGGTAGCTCGAGCGCGGGCGTGGCCGCTGCCAAGAACGACTTGGCACAACTCGCCGGACCCATGCTCTCGAATACGACGGTGGGGGCTATTCGAAACGGCAACCGAGCCCAGGTGACAGTGACCGGCCGTGCCGAATCGATCGTCCCAGGATGGTCTCTCATCGTTACCGCTTCGGCCTCGCTGCCGGTCGAGATCTTCCGACCATGACTTCCCGGGCGCCGAACCGTGCCCATATGCAGGGATCGGCCACGGTTGAGATCGCCCTGCTCGCCCCAGTGCTCATCTTGTTCGTCCTATTCAGTGTGGCTGCTGGTCGATTGGTGCTGGCGCGGCAGGAAGTCGACAGTGCTGCGGCAGACGCGGCGCGGGCGGCGAGCGTCGCCAACTCCGTGCCACTGGCGATTGAGGCCGCTACCAGTGCCGCCACGAGCGACTTGTCCACCCATGGAGTGGCGTGCAGTCCGCTGAATGCGGTCGTCGAGACGGGCGCGTTCATCCCGGGTGGGGTCGTGAGTGTGCGCGTGTCCTGCACGGCCAGTCTGGCCGGACTCTCCCTGTTGGCTGTTCCAGGCTCCGAAACACTGACGGCTTCGGCGTCTTCGCCCATAGATCGCTACAGGGCTGTGACGCCGTGAGACGTGGGCGGGAATCGGGCCAGCTCAGCGCCTTCGTGGCGGTGCTCGTCGTGCCGCTCGTGGGGCTGGTCGGCTTGGTAGCCGATGGTGGTGGAGTCCTGGCAGCGCACCAGAGAGCCGTGTCAGTGGCGTCCGAGGCGGCGCGGGCGGGAGCCCAGGCGGTGGACATCGGGATCCTGCGGTCCTCGGGTGAAGTCCGACTCGATCCGGTTGAGGCGCGCGCCGATGTTTTGGCCTACTTGGCGGCGGCGGGGGAGGGCGGAACCGTGGTCATCAACGGAAACAGCGTGACGGTCAAGGTGTCGCTTCGGCACCCGCTCGCCGTTCTTTCGATGTTCGGTGTCGGTCCGGTCAGCGTCTCGGGTACGGCAACCGCGACCGCCACTCGAGGTATCACAGGGGCAGAGCCATGATGAGGCGCCCTGCTCGCTACGCAGTGGGCTGCGTCTCCGCCGCTTTGGCGTTGGCCTTCTTCGTCGTGGGCGTGCCGATGCTCTTGGCCGGACTCGGTTCTCCATGGCCGGTGCACTGGTCGTGGGAGCGGTTCGTAACCGATGTCCGGGTGGGTTACGTGCCCACTTCGGCCGTCGTCAAAGTCGCTCTCGTGGCTGGATGGGCACTATGGTTGTTCCTGACCTACGAGATCGTTGCCGAGACTGCTAGTTGGGTCAGGCGACATGGCAGCCGACACTCATCGGCGCTGGGACCGCTCCAGCCCGTGCTAGCCAAGCTTGTAGCGGCTGTGGTCTTGTCGGCGCCGATCCCGGGACGAGGGATCGCCAGTCCGACTTCTTCAGGGTTGCTTTCCGACGCTGTCGCGCTTCCGGCGGAATTCATCCTCACTGACGGAGTTGCTATCGCGCCTTCGCCGTCGGTCACGCCCGATTCGCTTCCCACCTACGTCGTTCAACCACGCGATACGCTCTGGGGAATCGCCGAGCGGTACCTCGGAGACCCTCTGCGCTGGTCCGAGATCGCCGCCCTCAACAAGGGTCGCCCGGAGGGTCTGGCGACATTCGGCGACCCGGATTGGATATATCCGGGGTGGGTCCTGATGCTGCCGCCGGACGCCACAGACCTCGGAGTTCCGGGGTCCTCCACGGCGTCGGCCGAGATTCCAGCTTCACAGCAGCCACCGGGCCTATTGCCAGTCGCATCTTCGCAGGCCGCTGGAGGCAGTCCTGCAGTTGGCAATGCGCTTGCCAGCGGTGGAGTAGGTCCCCGCGGGCGGTATCGCACTTCGGTTGAAGGGGCGGGGGCCAGGCCGCGCACCAGCCCCGCCGGAGCCCGATCTGCCGCTGCTCGGGCGTCGGTCCCAGTGATGCCGATCGGGTTCGGGATTCTGGGGGCAGGTGTGGTCCTCGTTCTCGAGCGGATGCGGAGGGCGCGCCAACGCCGCCAGCCTCGGAGTATTCGGATCACCCTCCCGGAAGCTGAAATTGCCAACCTCGAGAGGGGTTTGCGAGCCTCAGCCGACAACGACCTTGTACTTTCGCTCGACCTCGGCATTCGTCTTTTGGGTACCCTGGTGGACGAAGGGATCTGCGCGCCACCCAAAATTGTTGCCGCTCGATGCCGAGAAGACGCGCTCGAGTTCGTTTTGGGAGATGACGAGTTCCCGGACCCACCGGCACCCTTCGCCGCCATTGCCCCCGATCGCACGTGGCGGCTGGAGCGTCGATGGATCGCTCAGCTCACGTCGGAGCGCAAGCGGGCTCTGGCGAGGGCGGATACACCTGTTCCTACCCTGGTCACACTCGGAGCCGACGAGCTTGGAACAGTCCTCGTGGACGTCGAGCGAATGGGATCGTTAGCGGTCGTCGGAGCCGACACCAGCCTTGTCCTACAGGGCATCATCGTGGAGCTGTCGACCGTTCCATGGGGCGAGGGAGCCGACATCGTCGTGGTTGGTCACCCAACGGAGTTGCGCGGCCTCGAGCGCGTCCGAAGTGCCCCTTCGCTCAGTGCCATTCTGGCCGAGATGCGACTGCGTGTCGCGCAACAGGGCCGCCTGCTCGAGGGAGGCTCGGTCGGCACCGTTTCCGATGGCCGATGGGGATGTGGGGGGCCCGCCTGGGACGCCGTCGTGGTGGTGGCGCTTCCCACTTCCGTGCAGGCGGAGCCCGAAGCTGCCCTCCGTCTGGCCGAGCTGGCCGGGGACGGTGACCAGGGCCTGGTCGTCCTGTTCGGATCGGCAAGCGGCATCACCACGGCTACGCGTTGGACAGCCACAACCGATCAAGGATTCGTCGCTCTGCAACGAGTGAGGACCACCGATCGAGCAGAAGGCGGCGTTCAGCTGGAAGCGGATCGCCTTGGCCCATTGACCACCCAAACACTTCCCACCGACCTGCTCGGGCGTGTCGACGAGCTCTTTTCTGGAGAGACGAAGGACGCCGGCACGACCCTGACCAGTGTCGTGCACGACGTGGCCACCCGGGCGCCGTCAGGACCCCCGGCGCTCTCCGGAGACAGGTTTGCACCGGCGGTTCGGGCATCCTCGTCACCGAACGGCGACACTGAGGAGTCGGTCATGTCCGACGGCGCCATCGAAGAGTCGACGAGGTCAGCGCCTGATGGCGAAGGTCATGAGGTCGAGGTGAGAATCTTGGGGCCAATTGCGGTGCTTGGTACTGCGCGGCCGTTCTCAAGAGCCTGGACGATCGACTTGGTCGTGTATCTCGCAGTTACTGGCGAAGCCACGACTGAGAAGTGGTCGACGGCGCTCTGGCCCGATCAGCTCATGGCACCTGCCACCCTGCACTCCACGGCGTCTGCTGCGCGTCGCTGCCTGGGTGTCTCGGCGTCGGGCGAGGATCATCTCCCGCGTTCCCACGGCCGGCTTGCTCTCGGCCCCGGTGTTACCAGCGACTGGAAGCAGTTTCAACGCTTTGCTTCGGTCGACAGCCCTGAAAGCCGCCGCGCCGCGCTCCGCCTGATTCGGGGCCGTCCTTTTGACGGCTTGCGGTCTCCGGACTGGCCCCTTCTGGATGGCCATCTCGCGGCGATCGAGACCGTTGTCGTGGACCTTGCCCTGCGTCACGCCGATTGGGCGCTCACCGGGGGCGATCCCGATCCCGCCACCGCCGAGTGGTCAGCGCGTCAGGGTTTGCGAGTGAGCCCGTATGACGAGCGTCTTTACCGGGTCCTCCTACGGGCAGCAGATGCTGCCGGGAATCCCGCAGGCGTCGAGGCGACGATGCGCGAGCTCGTGCAGCTGGTTGCCGACGACATCGAGCCTTACGACGCCGTCCATCCCGAGACCCTCGAGCTGTACCGACGTCTGTCTCGCCGACCGGGTGTGCGCCGCGGGGCCTGATCCCCCACCTCGAGGCCCCCCCTCCTCGCTGTCGAGCTCCTTGGCCTTGGCCCGGTAGCGTCTCGCTTTGGCGTCGAGTTCGTGCATCATGGCGGCCAGGCGCCCTTGCTTGGCCCGCACCAGGGCCCGAAGGTGGTCGTTGATCCCCACGGCCTCGGCCAGGATCTGCCGTCGCCGCTCGGGGGTGACCCCGGCCTGCACCTCGCTGCGCAGGTCCGTGAGCTGGTCCTCGTGGTGGAGGATCTCACCGATCTCACCCAGGTCGAAGCCGAGGAGCTCCTGCAGCTCGCGGATCCTCCGCAGCCGGGTGACGTCGTCTTCGCTATATCGCCGGGCTCCGCCGGCTGCGTGGCGGGCAGGCCGTAAGAGCCCCAGCTCCTCGTAGTAGCGAAGGGTGCGGCAGGAGGTTCCTGCCTTTTCCGCCGCCTCGCCGATGCGCAGAAGCTCGAGATCCTCCGGCACCACGGAGCGGGTGGGCGTCATCGTTCCCCCACAGCACGTCGCATAGGCGGTTGCTCCTCCTGATCGTCCGATTCCTCCGCCTCCACGGTGGAGGTGACCGCCACGGGTTTGCCTGCTGGAACCTTGAGGGGCGGTGCTCCATGCGGGACGCTCACCGGAGCGGGAGGCGGTACCGCCGGCCGGTCCGGTGTCTCTGCCTGGACGTAGTGCTTGTCACCGGCCCACCAGCTGGCCAAGCCTGCCAGGGCGCACAGGGCGGCCGAAGCGGTGAAGGCCACGATGAGCCCGTGGTGGAAGGGGCCGGAGATGAGCGAGGGGAAAAATGCCTTGCCGGTCACCGTGGCGGCGTGGGCAGGGCCGATTTGGGCGAGCACGTGGGGCCCGAGCAGCGTGCCGATGGGGTTGTAGCCGAGAAAGGCGGCGAACAGAGTCCCCACTGGGGGCAGTGCCGCCACCCGGTGGGCGACGGAGGAAGGCACGCCCTGGCCGATCAGCCCCGTGGCCATGGCGTGGGGGAGCGACGCCGCCAGGCCCACGATCATGAGGGAGAAGAAGATGCTGATGGACAGCACGAAGCCGGTGTTCATGAAGGTGGCCCGCATGCCCGACGCCACTCCCCGCTGATCGGCGGGCACGGCGTTCATCATCGTCGTCGTGTTCGGCGCCGAGAACAGCCCCGTGAACGCGCCATTGGCCAGCACGATGGCAGCGAAGGCGAGGTACGGGAAGTCGACCGGCAAGAACAGCAGCACGACGAAGGTGCCCGCCGTCCCGAACATGCCGACGGTCGAGAACCAGCGCTGGCCGAAATGGTCCGACAGCCTGCCCGCCAGCGGGCCCGAGAGGAGGTACCCGATGGACATGGGGACGAGGTAGATGCCCGACCACAGGGGCGTGGAGGCGAAGGGGTACCCGTGCAGGGGCAACCAGATCCCCTGGAGCCACAGGATGAGCATGAACTGCAGCCCGCCCCGCCCCATGTTGGCGAGCAAGTTGGCCGTGCCGGCGCCGAGGAAGGCCCGGATGCGGAACAGCCTGAGGTGGAACATGGGCTCCTCCACCTTGCTCTCGATCCAGGTGAAGACCCCCAGCACCCCGAGCCCGCCCAGGAGCTCGGCCAGCACGCTCGGGCTGGTCCATCCCATGGAGTGGCCCCCGTAGGGCATGAGGCCGTAGGTGAGGCCCACGAGCACGAGGACGAGGCCGACGGCGAAGGTGGCGTTGCCCCACCAGTCGATGCGAGCCGGCCGTCGCAGCCCGGTGTCGTGCAGCTTCCAGAATGCCCACAGCGTGCCGGCCACTCCGAAGGGAACGCTCACCAAAAAGACGAGCCGCCAGTTCACGTCGGCCAGCACCCCGCCCACGATGAGCCCCAAGAAGGACCCGGAGATGCCGGCCACGATGTTGATGCCGAGCGCCATCCCCCGCTCGTTCACGGGGAAGACGTCGGTGATGATCGCCATCGAGTTGGCCATGAGCAGGGCGCCGCCGATGCCCTGGAGCACCCGCAACCCGATGAGGACCCAGGCGCCGGCGGGACCGCTGACCGGTGAGAGTGACAGGGCGATCGAGCCCACGGTGAACACGGCGAAGCCGGCGTTGTACATCTTCACCCGCCCGAAGAGGTCCCCGATGCGGCCGAAGGTGACCACCAGCACTGCGGTCACCACCATGTAGCCCATGAGCAGCCACAACAGGAGCCCGATGTTGGACGGTGCCAGCGGGTTGACGTGGATGCCCCGGAAGATGGCCGGCAGCGAGATGATGACCACCGACATGTTCATGAGGGCCATGAACACGCCCATCGTGGTGTTGACCAGGACGGTCCACTTGTAGCGCTCGGGGTGGGGAGCCATCGCCTGCTCAGTTTACGTGAACGTGAAGTAGAGCCGGCCGGCGGGGCCTGGCCGGCCCTCTCAGCCCCCGGGATGCCCTGCGGGGTGTGATAGCCAGTGGCAGTGCCCAGATTCGAGCCCTTCGCCGGGCTGCGATACGACCCCTCGGTCCCCATGGACCAGGTGATCGCCCCGCCCTACGACGTGGTCGGGCCCGACCAGCGTGCCCGGCTGGCCGCCCGCCACCGGGCCAACGCCATCGAGGTGGAGCTCCCGGTGGACGACCCGGCTTCGGGCCTCGACCGCTACGCCCATGCCGCCAGGCTGCTCGGGCTATGGCTCGACGAGGGACTGCTCCTCCAGGACGCCGCCCCCGTCTTCTACGCCTACCGCATGACCACCCCGGCCGGCGAGCGGACCACCGGGGTTATCGGTGCCCTTGGCTGCGAGCCGATCGGCGGCGAGGTCCTGCCGCACGAGCAGACGATCCCCAAGGACCGCAGTGACCGTCTGGACCTGCTGCGGGCCACCCGAACCAACACCTCACCCATCTGGGGGCTCTCGCTCACCGAGGGGCTCGCCCTGCTGTACCAGCAGAGCGAGCCGGCTGACGCCGCGGCGACCGACGAGGACGGTGTCCTCCATGAGCTGTGGGTGATCGACGAACCGGCCACCATCGACGCCATCAGCTTGAGCGTCGGGTCCTCGCCGGTCGTGATCGCCGACGGGCACCACCGCTACGAGACGGCCCTCTCCTACCAGGCCGAGCGCCGTGCCACCCGTGACGGCATGCGTGGCGACTACGACCTGGTCATGGCCCTGGTCGTGGAGCTGGCTCCCGATCAGCTCACGGTTCGGCCCATCCATCGGATGGTGAAGGGGGCGCCGGACGCCACCGCGCTCGTCGATGCCTTCGAGCGCTTCTTCGACTGCGTTCCCGCTGGTCCCGCCGACGAGCAGGTCGTGACTGCTGCCGCCGACTCTCGCGCTCTGGCCTTGGTGACCAGCAAGGACGTCTGGCTCCTCACCGCCCGTGAGGATGCCTACGAGACGGCCGGCTCCGACCTCGACTCGAGCATCGTGGCTCTGGCCGTGGACGCGATCCCGCAGGCCTCGATCGAGTACCACCACGACTGGAGGACGGTGGTGGAGTCGGTGATGGCGGGCGAAGCCGACGCCGCCGTGCTCCTGCGCCCCGTTACCGTCGCCCAGATCGGTGATTGGGCCCACGCCCGTCGGCGCATGCCTCCCAAGAGCACCTACTTCCATCCCAAGCCCCGCACGGGGATGGTCTTCCGGTCCGTCGCCGACTAAAGGCGCCCTGCCCCCGGCCTGGGCTCCTCAGGGAGGTCAGGGTTGGCGGGGGCGTTTGTCCGGCCCCGCACGGCAGCGGGTTCGGGAGACACCTGGAGACCCGGCACCTGGAGGTCCGGCGCCTGGAGGGACGGATCCGGGGTAGCGCGGCGTTGCCCCCTCGTGGCGCAGCAGGCCGGCTGCGCTATCCGTCGCGCCTACCCCGGTCTCCGTCGTCCCCCGAAACGCCGCCAACCCGTCGGTGGCGGCGCCATCTCAGGTATCGGCAGGGCCGGCGAGCGCCTGAAGTGGGGAAATCCTGCCAGCACCCGCCTCCTGGCCAGGAGGTCGGCAAGGTTGTCGGAAAGGAGGGTCTTCCACGGTGGCCTGCGTCACCCGAAGGCTGGTGACGAAGCGGCGCAGGTCCCTGCGCCCGAACTACGAGGGAGGACCCATCGCTATGAGCAACACGACCACCCTGTCGGGCAACCTGACCCGGGACCCCGAGATCCGCTACACGCGCGACGGCCAGGCCAATGCCACCTTCGGCCTCGCCGTGAACCGCCGCTGGCAGCCGCGGGGAAGCGAGGAGTGGGAGGAGGCGACCTCCTTCTTCGATGTGGTGTGCTGGCGCGAAATGGCCGAGAACGTGGCTCTCAGCCTGGTGAAGGGGAGCCGCGTCATCGTCACGGGCCGGCTCGACCAGCACGTGTGGGAGACCGAGCTGGGCGAGCGGCGCAGCCGCGTGGAGATCACCGCCGAGGAGGTGGGGCCGTCGCTGCGGTTCGCCACCGCCGAGGTGACGAGGACGGCGCGGAGGACAGCCGACGGCCCCGACGAAGGCTCCGATCACGTCGACGCCGCCCTGGCCGCCGACGCCTGAGCGAGCGCGCCCCGGGCCCGGCGCTGCCCCTGCCTCGGGTCCGGGGCCACTCGTAGCGGTCACGACAACGACGAATGCGAGGAGTCACCATGTCACTCATCGACGTGATGCCCGGCCTGGGACCTGCCCTGGGGACGCCAGGCGTCCCGGCCCTGGCTTGGCTCTCGGCCCTGGGCGTCGCCGCTACCGGCGCGCTGGTCGGGGTCATCGTTCTGGAGGTCCGCCGACGGGTCCGGCGTCCATGAGCACACACAACGCCGACACGGCCTTCGCCTCTGCGGTGGTCCTCACCAAGCGCGAGGTGTTCGACGCCTTGGAGGCATGCGCCGAGGCCGAGCGGGCATTGCTGCGCTCGGGACGGGCCGCCGAAGCCGCCGAGGTGGCGTCGCTCTTCGAGCTCCTCGAGGACCGGGTGATCCTCGACCCCCTCCCGGCCCCCTACGCCGAGGGCGCCTCGGACTGCATCGGCTCGAAGTCGAGTGCCAGGGAGTTGACGCAGTAGCGCAGGCCGGTGGGTGCAGGCCCGTCAGGAAAGACGTGTCCCAGATGCCCACCGCAGCGGGCACAGGTGATCTCGGTGCGGACCATCCCGTGCGAGCGGTCCTCGGACTCGATGATCACGCCTTGGTCCGAGGCCCTGGTGAAGCTCGGCCACCCCGAGCCGGACTCGAACTTGTCGTCGGAACGGAAGAGCTCCGTACCACACCCGGCGCAGCGGAACAGACCCGGGTCGTGGACGTCGAGGAGCGTCCCCGTGAAGGCGGGCTCGGTCCCCTTCTCTCGCAGGACGTGGTAGCGGTCCGCTGCGAGCTCGAGCTTCCACTCGTCCTCTGACTTGCGCACTTCGTCGACCATGGAGATCTCCTCTTCCGCGCCTCGCCCTGGGTGACAACGGCCTTGCCCTCCACAATGTTCCCCCAGCGGCCCTTTGGTAGCGTCGGCCGGTCGTGGACCTCCGCGAGAGCCCCGAGGACGCCGCCTTCCGACAGGAAGCCCGGGATTGGCTGGAGGACAACCTTTCGGGCGAGTTCGCCGGGGCCCGGGGCCTGGGTCGGGTGGGCAACGAGCACGTCGGCCGAGAGATCCGCCTGGCCTGGGAGCGCCACCTGGGACGGTCGGGGTGGAGCTGCGTGGGCTGGCCCGTCGGATCAGGGGGCAGGGGTGCCCCGCTGACCCAGCAGGTGATCTGGAACGAGGAGTACGTGCGAGCCGACGCCCCGGCCCGGGTGGGGGTCATCGGCGAGGGGTTGCTCGGGCCCACCCTCATCGCCCACGGCACCGAGGAGCAGAAAAGGCGGTTCCTCGACCCCATCCGTCTGGGCACCGAGCTGTGGTGCCAGGGCTACTCCGAGCCCGACGCTGGCTCGGACCTGGCCAACGTGCAGACACGCGCCGTCCTCGACGGTGACCAGTGGGTGGTAACGGGCCAGAAGGTCTGGACGTCCTACGCCCAATGGGCCGACTGGTGCTTCGTGCTGGCTCGCACCGATCCAGACGTGCCTCGCCACGGCGGGCTGTCCTACCTTCTCGTACCCATGGCCCAGCCCGGTGTCGAGGTGCGTCCCATCCGACAGCTGACGGGAACCTCGGAATTCAACGAGGTGTTCTTCGACGGGGCCCGCACCGAAGCCCATCTCGTGGTGGGGGGCGTCGACAACGGGTGGAGGGTGGCCCTGTCCACCTTGGCCTTCGAGCGGGGGGTGGGTCTGCTCGGTGACGTCGTCCATTTCCGCCGCCAGCTCGACCAGGTCATCGACGTGGCCCGGAAGAACGGCAAGAGCGTCGACCCGCTGGTCCGCCAGCGACTGGTCGACTCATGGGTCCGGCTCTACCTGCTGCGGCTCAACACCTTGCGCTCGCTCAGCGCCGACCAGGCAGCCCCGTCGCCGCAGTCGTCTGTCTCCAAGCTGTTCTGGGCCACCTGGCACCGGGACATGGGGGAGATGGCCGTGGACGTCGCCGGCACCGAGGCCACCGTGCTGGGACGGGGGCCGGACGACGGGTTCGGATTGTCCGAGCTGCAACGCGTCTTCCTCTTCTCCCGCGCCGACACCGTCTATGGCGGGTCGAACGAGATCCAACGCAACATCATCGGCGAGCGAGCGCTCGGCTTGCCGCCGGAGCCCAAGGCGGCGCAGCGTTGACGGCGCCCTCTTCAGGGGGGGACACCGCCGTCCCGGCGAGCGGTCCTTCTCCTGCGCCTCCTGCGCCCGCCGAGCTCGTGGGCCATGGGCTCCTCGCCGGCAAGGTGGTGGTGGTCACGGCGTCAGCCGGCACCGGCATCGGCTTCGCCACCGCCCGGCGTGCAGCGATGGAGGGAGCGGTCGTGGTGCTGTCCGACGCCCACGAGCGCCGCTTGGAGGAGGCGGCCGACCGTTTGGGCGAGCAGTGCGGCAGGCGACCCCTGGCCGTCCCCTGCAACGTGACGGTGGAGGAGGAGGTCCAGGCCCTCTACCAAGCTGCACTGGCGGAGCACGGCCGGCTGGACGTGGCCGTCAACAACGCTGGCTTGGGCGGCACCGTCGATGTGGTCGACATGACCGACGAGCAGTGGCATGCCGTGCTCGAGGTCACCCTGACCGGCACCATGCGCTGCACCCGGGCCGCGCTGCGGATCATGTACGAACAGGGCTCGGGAGTGATCGTCAACAACGCTTCGGTCCTGGGCTGGCGGGCCCAAGCCGGTCAGGCCCACTACGCGGCGGCCAAGGCCGGGGTCATGGCCCTCACCCGCTGTGCCGCCGCCGAGGCCGGCGTGCGCGGGGTTCGGGTGAACGCCGTGTCGCCGAGCTTGGCCATGCATCCGTTCCTCAACCGGGTGATCTCCGACGAGGAGCTCGACCGCCTCCGCCACCAGGAGCTCTCGGGACGCTCGGCGGAGACCTGGGAAGTAGCCAACGTCATCGTGTTCCTGGCCAGCGACTATTCGTCCTACATGAACGGCGAGGTTGTGTCGGTGTCCTCGCAGCACCCGTGACCGATCCGGGGCCCACGGCAGCGGGCTCCATGGCGGGGGTCGCCATGCCCGCCGGCGTCGAAGACCCCCGGGGCGATCTCCTGTGGGGCTCGGTGCCCGGCCTGGTGGCCTACGCCGCCGAGCAGTTCGGCGAGGTCGAGGCCCTGGTGGGTGACGGCCGGCGTCTGAGCTTCGCCGAGCTGGCGAGCGAGTGCCTGCAGGTGACCAGGGCGGTGATGGCCGCCGGGGTGCAGCCCCGTGACCGGGTGGCGCTGTGGGCGCCCAATTCGGTGCAGTGGGTCCTGGCCGCCATGGGCGCCCTGGGAGCCGGCGCCGTCCTCGTCCCCTTGAACACGCGCTTCAAGGGCCCCGAAGCGGCCTTCGTGCTGCGCCGGTCGAAGGCGAGAGTGCTCTTCGGCGTGGGCGATTTCCTGGGCGTGGACTACCCGTCGCTGCTCCGCGACGAGGACGTCCCCGATCTCGACCGCATCGTCCTCTTCGGCGACGCGAGCAGCGAGGAGAGCGAGCCCACGAGCACCGATGAGGTGCCGGTGTTCGCCTGGGAGGAGTTCCTCCTGGGCGCAGAGGGCGTGGTCGAGGGAGAAGGCGGGGTGGTGGGCGTGCCCGTCTCCGAGCACGACGCCCGCAACCGCTGGCAGGCGGTGCGGGGCAGCGACCTGTCGGACCTCATCTTCACGTCGGGGACGACGGGCGCTCCCAAGGGCGTGATGGCGACGCACGCCCAGAGCCTGCGTACCTTCGCCATCTGGTCGCACGTCGTGGGCCTCGCCGAGGGAGACCGATATCTCGTGGTCAATCCCTTCTTCCACACCTTCGGCTACAAGGCGGGGATCCTGGCCTGCCTGATGGGCGGCGTGACCATGGTGCCCCAGGACGTCTTCGACCCCGTGAAGGCCATGGCCGCCGTCGAGGCCGAGCGTGTCACGGTGCTTCCCGGTCCTCCCACCTTGTACCAGACTCTGCTCGGGCACCCGGCGCGCCATGAGCACGACCTGTCCAGCCTGCGCCTGGCGGTCACCGGGGCAGCCGTCGTGCCCGTGGAGCTGGTGCGGCAGATGGCCGACGAGCTCGGTTTCGAGACAGTGCTCACCGCCTACGGGCTGACGGAGTCCACCGGCGTCGTGACCATGTGCCGGCCTGGTGACCCGCCCGAGGTCGTCGCCACCACGTCGGGCCGTCCCATCCCGGGGGTTGCCGTCAAGCTGGTGGACGGCGCAGGCGCCGAAGTGCCCGCCGGCAGCCCCGGGGAGGTCCTCGTGCAGGGGTTCACGGTGACGGCCGGTTACGTGGACGACCCCCGGGCCACCGCTGAGGCCGTCGACGTCGACGGATGGTTGCACACAGGGGACATCGGCGTGCTGGACGAAGCAGGGAACCTCCGCATCACCGACCGCAAGAAGGACATGTTCATCGTGGGCGGGTTCAACGTGTACCCCGCCGAGGTGGAGCAGGCGTTGGCGCGCCACCCCGCTGTGGCCCAGGTGGCCGTGGTGGGCGTGGCCGACCAGCGCCTGGGAGAGGTGGGCCGCGCCTTCGTGGTGCCGGGGCCGGGCGTGGACGCCGCCGGCCTTCCCGAAGAGCTCGTGGCCTGGGCCCGCCACCAGATGGCCAACTACAAGGTTCCCCGCTCGGTGGTGGTTATGGAAGCGCTGCCCACCAACGCCAGCGGCAAGGTGCTCAAGACCGAGCTGCGAGCCACCAGGTAAAGGGAGGCAGAGGACATGAGAGGGATCGTCTACACGGGGACCGACGCCGTGATCACCGACAAGCTCGAGCTGGGCGAGCCGGGACCCACCGAGGTGAAGGTCAAGATCGAGGCCGCCGGGGTGTGCCATTCGGACCTGTCGGTCATCGACGGCACCATCCCGTACAAGGCACCTGCCGTGTTGGGTCACGAGGGCGCCGGAGTGGTGGAAGCGGTGGGGTCCTCTGTGCGCTCCGTGCGGCCCGGCGACCACGTGGTCATCGCCACCATCGCCAACTGCGGGGTGTGCCGGGCCTGCAACACGGGCCACCCCACCTGGTGCATCCGGTCGCTGGGCAACATCTCCACGCCGTTCACCTACGAAGGCCAGCCGGCGTCCAACTTCGCCGCTGCCTCGGTGTTCGCCGAGCACACCATCGTGGCCGAGGTGCAGGCCGTCCCCATCGACCGCCACGTCCCCTTCACCTCGGCCTGCCTCATCGCCTGCGGTGTGCTCACCGGCGTGGGGGCGGTGCTCAACAGGGCAAGGGTCGCCCCGGGCGACACGGCAGCCGTGTTCGGCGTGGGGGGAGTCGGCCTGAACGTGATCCAAGGGCTTCGGTTGGCCGCCGCCAGCCGCATCGTGGCCGTCGACACCGTCGCAGCCAAGGAGCCGCTGGCCCGTCGGTTCGGAGCCACCCACTTCGTCGACGCATCGGCGGCCGACGCCGTGGAGGAGATCCGGGCCATCGTGGCGCACGACCCCTCCTCGACTGCGGGCGCCCTCGGACCCGGGGGGGTCACCTGGAGTTTCGACTGCGTGGGCCATCCCGCCGTGCTGCGCAACGCGCTGGACGCCCTCGACTGGGGTGGTACGGCGGTGGCGCTCGGCATCCCGCCCCGCGGCGCCGAGGTGGCAGTGGACGTCAACCAGCTGGCCTATGTGGACCGGGGGCTCATGGGATGCCGCTACGGGTCCTCCCGCCCGCGCCACGACATCCCGCTCATGGTCGAGCTCTACCGACAAGGACGCCTCATGCTCGACGAGCTGGTCACCCAGACGGCACCCCTCGAGGGCTTCCGCCACATCGTGGACGCCATGCACGAGGGGAAGCTCGCCCGGGGCGTGCTCACCTTCTGAGCGGCACCTCTGGGCCTCTCGCTCCCCCGGCCCGCTGCCTGGCCGGGTCCGGCCCGGTGTCTCAGGGCACCTGGTGGGTGAAGCCCGCCACCACGAACACGACGCCGAGCACCACCCAGGCCACGGCCACCACCCACCTCGTGGCCCGGCTGGGCGGGCGCCCCGATCCCACCCCGGCGACGGGCGGTCGCCGCCGGCGCTCCCCTTCCCCCGCCAGCGCGTTGACTCCTATCAGCACGAACCCCGCTCCCAGGGCGACGACGACGAATCCGAGCACACCGCCATCTTGGGCCGCCGGTGCGCGCTGTTACGATCGCCCGGATATGACGGTCCGTCAGGTTTCCGACCGTCCCGGGACGGTGGCGGCTCTGCTGAGGGCGGTGGCCCAGGCCGACCCCGAGGCCGAGGCCTTTGTCGAGGTGGCGACGCCGGGAGCCCCGGAGGTGGCGGGGGCGGGGCCCGACGGCCGGCGCCGGCTCACGTTCGGCGCCTGGGACCGGGCCGCTGACGCCGTGGCGGCCGTGCTCCTCGACCGGGGGGTCCGTCGCGGCGACGTGGTGTGCCTCCTGCTCCCCTCCTCGATCGCCTATGCCGTGTGCTACCAGGCGGCGGCACGCGTGGGGGCGGTGACGAGCGGGATCAACCTCCGCCTGGGTCCCGGGGAGCGGCGGTCGATCCTCGAGCGCCTGCGCCCGGCCGTCACCGTCGTCGAGGTGGACCCGGTGGATCCAGTGGACCAAGTGGACCCGGTTGACCCAGTGGACCCGGTGGACCCGGTGGACCAGCAGGCCGACCTCGTCCCCGCCGGCGCCCCGGTCGGCCGGCTCCTGTGCGGAGCGGACCTGGTCGCCGCCGTGGACGGAGGCGGCCGTCCACCGTCGACGCCCGGGGGACGTCAGGACGACCCGGTGTGCGTGGTGTGGACGAGCGGGTCCACCGGGGTGCCCAAAGGTGCGGTGTTCGACCACCGCAACCTGCTGGCGGTCGCCGAGGGGACCGACGTGCTGTCGCAGCCCGGGGACCGTCGCCTGTCGCCGCTGCCCTTCGCCCATGTCGGCTACATGACGAGGCCATGGGACGAAATCTCGCGTCGCATCACGACCGTGGTCGCGCCCCAGCCCTGGAAGGCGTCCACCACCATCGACCTCATGGCCTCCGAGCGGGTGACGGTGGGTCAAGGCGTGCCCACCCAGTGGGAGCTGGTCCTGCGTGATCCCGCCCTGGAGACCGCCGACCTCTCGGCGCTGCGCATCGCCGCCACGGGGGCCGCCCGCGTCCCGGCCGAGCTGGTGCGCGCCATGCGGCGCCGGCTCGGATGCCCGGTCGTCGTCCGCTACACCTCTACCGAGGCGTCGCTCGGCACCGGCACCCAGCCCGACGATCCGGCCGAATTGGTGTGCACCTCGGTGGGCCGGCCCGTGGCGGGCGTGGAGCTCGCCGTGGTGGACGAGCGGGACCAGAGGGTGCCGGCCGGTGAGGTGGGGCGGGTCCGGCTGCGATCGCCGGCGGTGATGCGCGGCTACGTGGGCCGAGGGACGGGCATCGACCAGAAGGCGACCGCCGCGGTGCTGTCGGCCGACGGGTGGCTGGCCACCGGCGACCTGGGATGGTTGGACCCCGACGGCAACCTGCGACTGGCGGGCCGGGTGGGCGAGATGTACATCCGCGGCGGCTACAACGTGTACCCGGCCGAGGTCGAGGCGGTGCTGCGGGCCCATCCCCAGGTGGCGGCCGCCGCCGTGGTGGGCGCTGCCGATCCCGTGCTCGGCGAGGTGGGCGTGGCCTTCGTGGTGGCCGAGGAAATGGCGGCAACCGAGGAAATGGCGGCAACCGAGGGGGTGGCGGCAACCGAGGAAATGGCGGCAACCGAGGAGGTGGCGGCAACCGAGGGGGGCCGGCGCCGGCACCTCGGGGGCGGGCCCACGCTGGAGGAGCTGCGCCACTGGTGCGGGCGGGAGCTGGCCGACTACAAGGCGCCCGACCGGCTGGTGATCGTGGACTCGCTCCCGCTCACCGCCATGGGCAAGACCGACACGAGGGCGCTGAAGGAGGCGGCCGCCGAGGCACCAGCGCCTCTGTCCGGCGCCGGGAGAGGAGGACGATGACGCAGAGCACCTCGACCGAGCGGCCGCCGCGCCAGCACGTGATCGTGGCAGGAGCGGAGCCCGTCAAGCTGGGGTCCATGCTCTTCACCTTGGTGGAGCCCCACCGAGGCCACGAGGTGGCCTACAACCGCTGGTACGAACGCGACCACTTCTACGCCGGCTGCATGATCGGCCCCTACCAGTTCGCCGGCAAGCGCTTCGTGTCGACCGCCGATCTGAAGGAGCTGTGCCACAGCGCCACTGCCGGTATCACCGGTGAGCCCGGCCGGGGCAGCTACCTGGGGTTGTACTGGGTCCTCGACGGCTACCACGACACCTGGAACCGCTGGGCGGTCGACCAGGTCAAGGCCCTGCACCGCGCCGGGCGCATGTTCGCCCAGCGCGACCACGTGCACACCCTCCTCTACCGCTACGCCTGGGAGCAGGCGCGTGACGAGGACGGGCTGCCGGCCGAGCTCGCTCTCGACCACCCTTGTTCCGGCCTGGTTGCCCTGTGGAGCGCCCGACGGGCCGAGGTGGGCGCCGAGGAGTTCGAGGCGTGGCAGCGCCACGAGCACCTGCCCTCGCTCATGGCCGGCACCGCCGCCCGACTGGTCGTGGCGGCCGACCCCCTTCCCCTGCTGATCGACGCCCCCGGCGACGTGCCGCGCTCGGAAGCCGACGACCGGCGCCAGCTCACCTTGTGGTTCTTGGACAGCCATCCCGAAGGCGCCTGGGAGGACGTGGTGGGCGAGCACTGCCGGGGCCTCGAGAATTCGGGCATGGCGGAGGTGGCCGGCGCCATGGGCTTCATCCCCACGATCCCGGGCACGGACACCTACACCGACCGCCTGTGGCCCGACCAGGAGGCACGATGAACGACACCGTGGACGCCCCTCCCTCCCGGCGCTTCGAAGGGCGCATAGCCGTCGTGACCGGCGCCGGCTCGGGGATCGGACGCGCCACCGCCATCCGGCTCGCCGTGGAAGGGGCGGCGGTGGCCTGCCTGGACGTGGCGGCGGAAGGGGTGGAGGAGACGGTCGAGGCGCTGGGGGTGCTGGGGGGCAAGGCCATGGCCCAGCGTTGCGACGTCCGGCGTGAGTCCGAGGTCAAGCGCGCCGTGGACAAGGTGACGAAGAACCTCGGGACGCCCGACGTCCTGTGCAACGTGGCGGGGATCGGGACCTTCGCCCACACCACCGAGGTCAGCCTCGAGCAATGGGACCGCATCATCGGGGTCAACCTCACCGGCACCTTCCTGATGGTGCGGGCCGTGCTGCCCGGCATGCTGTCGGGCCACACCGGGTCCATCGTGAACGTGGCGTCCACGGCCGGCTTCGTCGGCTCCGCCTACTCGGCGGCCTACTGCGCTTCCAAGGGCGGCGTCGTCATGCTCACCAAGGCCTTGGCGGTGGAGTACGCCGACCAAGGGGTGCGGGTGAACGCCGTCGCCCCCGGCGGGGTGGACACCCCGCTCATCGCCAACTTCGGACTACCGCCGGGCGGCGACCCCAAGCACTTCGACCGCATCACCAGCCGCATGGGCTTCTGCCGGCCCGAAGAGGTGGCGGCGGCCATCGCCTTCCTCGCCTCCGACGAGTCCTCTTACACCACTGGCGCCGTGCTGGCCGTGGACGGGGGCGTCACCGCCTGAGCCCGACACCTCCGCCGGTCATTGCCGGGCGATGGCGAAGGCGGCGTCTGCTTCGGGGTCGACGAATTCCTCGCCCTCCACGTCCACCACCACCTCGTAGATGGTGCCCGTGAAGGGGAATGTCCCGGGGAGGCTGCGGCTCACCGGGACGCCGTCGCCGTACCCGCACGTGAGGCCGGCGCCCGCCAGCGAGAAGCGCATGGGGGTGAAGCGGGGGATGGTCCCTTCGCCCACCATGTTGCCGTCCACGAGGAGCCGGCCGGTGCCGGTGTGGTCAGCGGACTTGGAGAACTCGTAGGCAATCTCGTGTCGGCCGGCGGCGACAACGAACTCCGACGAGATGTGCTGCTCCTCCACCGACACGTAGTTGTGCACGTAGGCCGGTGCCCCCTTGCGCAGGTAGAGGGCCCAACCGCCCAGACCCGAGCCCTGGGCCAGGAGCACCCCCTGGGCCCCGCCGTCAGGGATCTCCACCCGGGCCCTGATCACATGGTTGCGGTTGCGCACGTTCACCGCCGAGGCTTCGGGCACGGCAGCGGCGCCCGGCAGGTACACGTAGCGCCGCCGCTCGGGCACCAGGCGGGGCTTGTCGAACACGAGCTCTGAGAACGGGCGGTTGTCGAGGGGGAGCACCTGGTAGCGCTCGGCCTCCTGCCACCACAGCCGCACCATGTCGGCCAACTTGTCCGGATGCGCTTGGGCCATGTCGTGGCACTCCGAGGGGTCCTCGTCCACGTGGTAGAGCTCCCAGCTGTCGTCGTCGAATCCAGTGCTCGTGTCCTGGATGGGGTGCCAGGTGACCGCCTTCCACCCGCGGTGGTAGATGCCACGGCAGCCGAACATCTCGTAGTACTGGGTGTCGTGCCTGGTCTGCGCCCCGGCATCGCCCAGGCAGTGGGCGAAGGAGACGCCCTCGACGGGGCGCTGGGCGATCCCCCCGATCTCCGACGGCGGGTCCAGCTCGAGCAGCTCGAGCAGGGTGGGGACGATGTCGACGGCGTGCACGTACTGGCGCCTGACCTCGCCGGCGGAGCGGATTCCTGCCGGCCAGTTGACGACGAGCGGATCGGCGACGCCGCCTTCATGGGTCTCGCGCTTCCAGCGCTTGAACGGTGTGTTGCCCGCCACCGTCCAGCCCCAGGGATAGTTGTTGTGGCACCAGGGCCCGCCGATCTCCTCCAGGCGCTCGAGGGCTTCCTCCACCGTGCGGGGCACGACGTTCCACTGCCGCACGTCGTTGACCGAGCCGAAAGGGCCCCCCTCGGAGCTGGCGCCGTTGTCGGAGGCCAGCACCACGATGGTGTTGTCGCGTTCACCGGTGTCGGCGAGGAATTGCAGGAGCCGGCCCACGTGGTGGTCGGTGTGGGTGAGGAAGCCGGCGAAGGCCTCCATGTACCTGGCGTAGACCTTCTTGGCGTCGTCGGGCAAGGAGTCCCACGCCGGCACCCAGTCGGGCCTGGGCGACAGCTCGGTGCCCTCGGGAAGCACGCCGGCCGCCAGCTGACGCTCCAGCGTCGCCTCTCGCCAGGCGTCCCAGCCGCCGTCGAAGCGGCCCCGGTAACGCTCGATCCACTCGGGCGGTGCCTGGTGGGGGGCGTGACAGGCGCCGGGGCAGAAGTAGAGGAAGAAGGGCTTGGCGTCGTCCACGGCCCGCAAGTCCTTGACGAAGCCGATGGCCTGGTCCACGAGGTCCTCGGTCAGGTGATAGCCCTCCTCGTAGCTGCGTGGCGGATGGATCTGGTGGTTGTCGGATACCAGGGCGGGCACGAACTGGTGGGTCTCTCCTTCCATGAAGCCGTAGAAGCGCTCGAAGCCCCGTCCCAGCGGCCAACGCCCCCGGGGAGCGGCCATGTGGCACTCGTCCTCGGGGGTGAGGTGCCATTTGCCCACGGCGAAGGTGGCATATCCATGGGGGAGGAGCATCTCCGAGAGCAGCCCGTTGGCCCGGGGGATACGGGCGTCGTAGCCCGGGAAGCCCATGGACAATTCCGTGATGCGGCCCATGCCGTTGGAGTGATGGTTGCGACCGGTGAGCAGACAGGCCCGGGTCGGCGAGCACAGGGCCGTGGTGTGGAAGTTGGCGAACCGGAGGCCCCCGGCGGCCAGGGCGTCGAAGGCAGGGGTGGCGATGTCTGACCCGAAGCAGCCGAGCTGGGCGAAGCCGACGTCGTCGAGGAGCACCACCAGCACGTTGGGCGCCCCCGGCCGGGCCCGGACGATGTCGGGCCACCAGGCCTCGCAGTCCTCGAAGTCCCGCCCGATCCTGCCCTGGAAAACCTCGTCCATCACCCGCTCCCTCGCCTGTGCCATCGCCCGTGCCCGTGCCCGTGCCGGTGCCCGTGCCCGTGCCGGTGCCCGTGCCCGTGCCCGTGCCGGTGCCCGTGCCCGGCGCACACCACTAGCACACGCCGAATCCCCCCACCTCGAAAGGTCGCGGTAGCTTGCCGAGCGGAAAGGCGGGTGAGCCATGAAGAGAGGCGACAAGGTCAGCGATTTCGAACTCCCTGACGAGACGGGGACGCCCCGGCGGCTCCAGGAGTTCCTGGACAAGGGGGCGGTGGTGCTGTTCTTCTACCCGGCAGCGATGACCTACGGCTGTACCAAGGAGAGCTGCCACTTCCGGGACCTGAAGAGCGAGTTCGAGGCGCTGGGCGCTCAGCGCCTCGGGATCAGCGCCGACGGCGTGGAGAAGCAGAAGCAGTTCTCAGACAAGCACGCCTTCGACTACCCACTGCTGTCCGACGCCGACAAGAAGGTGGCCAACCAGTTCGGCGTCAGGCGGGGCACGGGGTTCCTCCCCAACAAGCGTGCCACCTTCGTGATCGACGCCGATGGCACCGTGCTGGACGTCATCTCCAGCGAGCTCAACATGAACACCCACGCCGACCGGGCGCTCAAGGCTCTGGCGGGCCGCCCTCGCTGAGGCTCTCTGCGGGGAACTGGCGCCAGTAGGGGCGCTCGGCGAAGCGTTTCTCCATGAGGATCCACACCGCACCCCAGGGGTCGCGGAACCAGGTGGTGCGCAGGCCGGCGATCCTGGCGGGCTCCGGGGTGAGGAAGTGCACGCCCTTGGCCTCGAGCTCCGAACGCGTGCGCGCCACATCGTCGCAAAGCAGGCCCAGGTGGCTGATGCCGGGCCGGGTGAGGTCGGCGCCGTCGCCACCCTGGGGCGTCCGGGGCGCGTCGGGATAGCCGATGAGCTCGATGACGTGGTCCGAATCGTCGAAGCCCACCATGGCCGCCTCCACCACCACGGGCGAGGGGACGAGCCCGGCCATGTCCCGTTCGATGGACGGCCCCTCCATGCGGTAGGGCGGCGACAGCACCCGCAGGCCCAAAACCTCGCTGTACCAGCGGACGGCCTCGGTGACGTCGGGGACGCAGATGGCGCTGTGGGCGAAGGCGCTGAGCATGGGCGGCCCAGCCCTCTCAGCCCCGGGCCACGAAGGGCTTGTTGGCGAGCTCGTCGCGCAGCTTGTACTTGAGCACCTTGTTGAGGGTCTGGTTGCGGGGCAGCGCCTCGACCACCTCCAGCTGCTCTGGGATCTTCTGGGTCATGAGGCCGGCGGAGCGCAGGTGCCCGACCATCTCTTCGAACCCGATGGGGCCGCTTCCCGCTGCCGTCTCCACCACGGCACACACCCTCTCGCCCCGCTCGAGATCGGGCACCCCTACCACGGCTACGTCCCCCACCTTGGGATGGGTGTAGAGGAGGTCCTCGACCTCCTTGGCCGAGATGTTCTCGCCCTTGCGGATGATGATGTCCTTGAGCCGCCCGGTGAGCACCACGTGCCCGTCGGGACGCACATGGCCCACGTCGCCTGTCCGGAAGTACCCGTCGGCGTCGAACGACTGGGTTGTCAACTCGGCGTCCGTGTAGCCCTTGCACACCATGGGGCCGCGCACCCGGATCTCGCCGTCATCGCCCACGGGCGCCTCGGTGTCCTCGACGGTCACCACCTTGAGCTCGGCGCCCTCGACCGGGCGCCCGACCGTGTTGGCCAGCTGCTCGTCGCTGTCCTCGGGCGAGCCCATGGTGATCATCGGGACTTCGGTCATGCCGTAGCCGTGTGCCACCTTGACCCCGATCTCATGTCCCACCTCGAAGTAGACCTGGGGCGGCATGGGCGCCCCGCCACCCGACATGATGCGCAGCGAGGGGATGATGGCTTCGCCCGGCTGTTTGCGTTGCTCGTTCAGAAACGCTTGGTAGAAGGCGGTGCTGCCTCCCACCATGGTGGCGCCGTGGCGGCGGAAGACGGCCACCGCCTGGTCGGGCACGAAGGCCTCCACCATGACCGTCTGCAACCCGAGCGCCAGCACCATGACCAGGTAATCGGGCCCGGCGATGTGGGCGAAGGGGAAGGCGATGGAACCCACGTCGTCCTCGGACATGGCCAAGGCCACGGCCAGCCCGCGCCCTCCTGTGACGAGGGTGCGGTCGCTGTGGCGCACGCCCTTGGGTTCGGAGGTGGTACCCGAGGTGTAGTAGATCCAACGCACGTCGTCGAAGGTGTCCGGCGACGGCGGTGGTGGAAGGGTGGCGGGGTTTCCCTCGGGGAGCTCGTCGACGGCGACGTGGAGCTCGGGGGGCGCATCCAGCTCGTCGCCGACGGCACGGGCCATGGAGAGGTAGTCGAAGCCCCGCCACGAGCCGGGAACGAAGAAGTGTCCGGCACCGATCTGGCGCAGGGCGAAGGCGACCTCTCGCTCCCGGTAGATGTGGATGACCGGGTTCTGCACGGCACCCAAACGGGCGAGCGCCACCGACAGCACCACCGTCTCGATGCGGCTGGGCAGCTGCCAGGACACCGGCGACCCGGGGCCGATGCCCATGTCGTGAAGCCCCGCCGCCACGGCGGCGCAGCGGTCGCGGAACTGGGCGAACGTGATCTCACGGTCGTCCTGGTCGACGAGCATGCGTCTGTCGGGCGTGGCGCCGGCTCGCCGATCGACGAGCTCCCACAGCGAGCCCACGTCGTAGATGGGGACCTCGCCGCTCAGCTGCTCCATGTCCGCTCCCTCGGCTAGACCGGCGGCTCGGGGTAGTACTCGATGATCTTCTGGACCTGTCGGGCCCGCTCCTGGCCGGCGAAGCGGGCCACCAGGTGCAGCGCCATGTCTATCCCGGCGGAGACCCCGGCCGCCGTGACCACGTCCCCGTCGTCGACCACCCGGGTGTCGGGCCGGACCTCGACGTCGTTGCCCAGGCCCCCGAGCTGGTCGAGCGAGGCCCAGTGGGTGGTGGCGGGCCGTCCGTCGAGCAGCCCCGCCCGGGCCAGCACCAGAGCGCCCGTGCACACGCTGGCCACCAGGCGGGCCTCGTGCGCCCGGGCCTGCACCCAACGGAGCACCTTCTTGTCCTCGAGCTGGCGCCGGGTGCCCTCGCCGCCGGGATAGACGAGGACGTCGAGGACGGGGTGGTCGTCCCAGGTGTGGTCGGCCAGCACGCGGGCGCCCTTGGCGCAGGTGACCGGGCCGTCGCCGGGCGCCAGCGTGCACACACGCACGTCGTCGTCGGGGAAGTACCGGGACCAGGCGGCGAGCACCTCCCACGGCCCTGCCCAATCGAGCTCCTCCACGCCCTCGAACAGGGCGATGCCGATCTGCAGCGGCCCCTTCTCGGTCACCGTCCCGCCTCGGCGGCCGGGGTGGTGCCTACGACAGGCGCTCGACGACCATGGCCATGCCCTGGCCGCCGCCGACGCACATCGTTTCCAGTCCGAAGCGCTTGCCCTCGTCCTCCAGAGCGTTGAGGAGCGTCGTCATGATGCGGGCACCCGTCATGCCGAAGGGATGCCCCAGGGCGATGGCCCCGCCCTTCACGTTGAGCTTCTCCCACGGGATGCCGAGATGGCGTGCCGAGGGGATCACCTGGGCGGCGAACGCCTCGTTGATCTCCACCAGGTCGATGTCGTCGATGGTCATCTTGGCCCTGGCCAGCGCTTGGCGGCTGGCCTCGACGGGCCCGAGTCCCATGATCTCCGGGTCGAGCGCCGACACCCCGCTCGAGACGACGCGGGCCAGAGGCGTGATGCCCAGCTCCGAGGCCCTGGTGTCCGACATGACGACCACGGCCGCCGCCCCGTCGTTGAGGGGGCAGGCGTTGCCGGCGGTCACCTTGCCGCCCTCGCGGAAGGCGGGCTTCAGGGTGGCCAGCTTCTCCACGGTGGTGTCGGGCCGCGGCCCGTCGTCGGTCGACACGACCGTGCCGTCGCCCAAGGTGACCGGGACGATCTCGCGCTCGAAGAAGCCGTTCTTCTGTGACTCCACGGCCCGGTTCTGACTGAGGGCGGCGAACTCGTCCATCTCCTGGCGGCTCACGTTCTCCCACTCGGCCACGTTCTCCGCCGTCTGGCCCATGGCGATGTAGACGTCGGGCAACCCCCCCGACAGCGGAGCCCACGGCTCGGTCACCGCCGGGTTGCGCGCCGCGGTGCGGGCCTCGGCCTGGGCGAAAGCGGGGTTGTGGGGGCCGGTGTCCGACGCCCCGTACTGGAACCGGCTCACCGTCTCCACCCCGCCGGCCACGAACACGTCTCCCTCGCCCGCCTTTATGGCGTGGGCCGCCATGCGGATGGTCTGCAGCGACGAGGAGCAGTAGCGGTTGACGGTCACCCCGGGCACCTCCATGCCGGCCAGCAGGGCGGCCACCCGGGCCACGTTGTAGCCCGCCTCCCCGGCCGGCTGGCCGCAGCCCAGCAGCACGTCCTCCACCTGAGCGGGGTCGAGCTGGGGCACCTTGGCCAGCACCTCACGGATGACGTGCGCCGACAGGTCGTCGGGCCGGCAGCTCACGAGCGATCCCTTCATGGCCCGTCCGATCGGCGTGCGTCCTGTGGCGACGATGACGGCATCAGGCATGCTTGCTGCTCCTTCTCGAACGGGTCCCGCCGGTGACCCGCCCAGGTTGGCACAGACCAGGCGTCCGACCCCAACCGATGCACCCGCCGGCGGCCCGATCGCTCTGGCGGCGGGCTGCGCTCAACTGCGCTTAACTGCGCTCGAGCAGGCGCCACATGGTGAGGTGCGGCCCGATGGCCGCCACCTCGAAGATCTCGCCGGCCTCGTGGAACGCGGCCCGCCGGTACAGCGACAGCGCCGTCACCCTGGCGTTGCACCACACGGCGCCCCCACCAGCGGCCCGGGCCCGGGCCAGGAGCACCTCGAGCACCGACCCCCCGAGCCCCCGCCTCCGCCAGCGCGGCGCCGTGGCCATGCCCCGGATG
>JBJKRZ010000042.1:0-6297 GCA_046704365.1 Acidimicrobiales bacterium
CCGTGAACCTCCTCGTGGATCTAGGGAACCGCTGCCAGCGGGCGCGCGGTCCGGGAGAACTCCATGGCCGGGTCCTCGAGCGGGCTCATCTTGAGGGCGCGATAGTCGCGCAGGTAGCTCTGGTGCACCTGCCAGGGGAACTTCGACCCCTGCTTGGGAAAGAGGTGCGCCGAGCGCTGGATGTAGCCCGACGACAGACCGAGAAGGGGCCTGCGCACCACAGTGGTGTCGGCGTTCACCGCCGTGCACTGGCGCAGGCCGCTCGAGCGCATGTGGTCGAGAAGGCGGCACACGTAGTCACAGGTGAGCTCCACCTTGAGCGTCCACGAGGCGTTGGTGTACCCGACGGCCACGGCGAAGTTGGGGACGCCCTCGAGCATGGCTCCCTTGTAGACCATGGTGGCAGGAAGGTCGACGGCCTCGCCGTCGACGGAGATCTCTGCTCCCCCGAAGAACAGCAGCTGCAACCCGGTGGCGGTCACCACCACGTCGGCCTCGAGCTCGGTGCCCGAGCGCAGCCGTACGCCCCCCGGCGTGAAGCACTCGACCTGGTCGGTCACCACCGAGGCCCGGCCCTCTCTGATGGCGCGGAAGAAGTCGCCATCGGGGGCGATACAGAAGCGCTGGTCCCAGGGGTCGTAGGCGGGCGTGAAATGGGTGTCGATGTCGTACCCCTGGGGCAGCTCACGGCGCAGCCCTGAGCGCAAGATGCGCTTCATGAGCTCGGGGCGCCGCCTGCTCACCTGGTAAAAGCCCTGGGTGAACAGAGCGTGCAGCCAGCGGGTGGCCGAAGGTGCCAGCTTGGGCGGCAGGACCCGGCGCACCAGGCGGCTGATGGGGCTGTCGCCGGGCACGGCGGCGACGTAGGTGGGCGAGCGCTGGAGCATCGTCACGTGCTCGGCCCGCTCGGCCAGGGCGGGGACGAGGGTGATGGCCGTGGCGCCGCTGCCGATGACCACCACGCGCTTGGCGGTCACGTCGAGCTCCGCCGGCCAGGACTGGGGATGGACGAGGGTGCCCTCGAAGCGGTCGATATCGGTGAAATCGGGCCGGTATCCCTCGTCGTAGCGGTAGTAGCCGGTGCAGCCGAAGAGGAAGTTGCACGTGAACTCCACCGTCTCGCCCGTGTCGGTGCGCTCCGCCGTGACGTGCCAGCGGGCCTCGGGCGTCGACCAGTTGGCGCCCAGCACCCGGTGGTGGAAGCGGATGTGCCCGGCCACGCCCGAGGAGGCGGCTGTGTCGGTGATGTAGCGGAGGATGGAGTCGCCGTCGGCGATGGAGCGGTCCTTGTCCCAGGGCCGGAAGCGGTAGCCCAAGGTGAACATGTCGGAGTCCGAGCGAATGCCCGGGTATCGGAAGAGGTCCCAGGTCCCGCCCAGGGCGCCGCGCGCCTCGAAGACGGCATAGCTGGCCCAGGGGCAGCGCTCCTGCACGTAGTGGCCGGCGCCCACCCCGGCCAGGCCGGCCCCCACGATGGCGACGTCGAGGTGCTCCACGGCCGGTGCCTCCCCCGTCTCAGGCCGCCGAGCCGGCCAGGCGGTCCTTGAGCACGCCCTGGTCGCCGAACAGCTCGGCCCGCCAGTGCTCGATGAGGGCCGTGGTGTCGTGGTCGTCAGGGTGGAAGCCGGGCCGGTCGTACTCGCGCAGCTGGTCCCACACCCGCTTGCTCACCACGTTCGAGCCCCGGAACCGGGCCAGGCTCTTGCGCAGGGCGCCGCGCTTGTAGGTGGCGGGGTCCGTGGCCAGCGACGCCACCACCTCCAGGATCGACCCCAGGATGAAGCCCAGGCGGATGATCTTCATGGTCCACACCCGCATGCGCTCGGTGCCCCCCACGGCGCGGTACACGTCGAAGGCCACCGCCTTGTGCTCGGACTCCTCCAGGGCGTGCCACAGGAAGAGGTTGCGCACCGATTCGTGGCCGATGGCGTCACGGGTCTGCTCGTCGGTCATGAGCAACTCTGCCAGGGTGGCGGTGAAGTGCTCGAGGGCGGCGGTGACAGCCAGGTTCGACTTGGGGGGGAGCACGCGCCAGCGCAGGGCCAGGCCGGCCTTGGTCAGGCGCTCCACCTTCTTGGTGGGATACCCGAGCTCGGCCAACTTGTCGTTGAGCACCCGGTGCTCGCGGCCGTGCACCGACTCCTGGCCGATGAACCCCGCCACCTGGCGCTTGAGCACGGGATCGGTGATCTGGTCCCGGAAGTGGCGCACCGAGCGCACGAAGAAGTCCTCGCCGTCGGGGAACACCGACGACAGGCCTGCCACCACATGGGACGAGACCAGGTCGCCCTCGCCGGCGAAGTGGCGGGGCAATCCGGCCAGGGACTCCTCGAAGGAGATGCGCCTGGTGGTGATGGTGCGCTGGCCGTCTCGGGCCTGGGCCCGGTCGTGGGTCTGGGTCATGGAAGAAACCTCCGTCGTGGGAGTGGCGCCCCGCCTCGATTCCCAGAGTAGATGAATCAAGGAAATGAGTCAAATCCTCAAATCCTCTGTTATAGTGGGCACGTGAGCAGCGGCGACATCGGCGGCAAGGGCGCCCAAAGCAGGCGGGCCATCCTGGAGGCGGCCATCACCCGCTTCGGCCGGGAGGGCTACCGGGCCACCTCCGTGGCCGACATCGCCCGCGACGCCGGCATGGGCGGCACGCTGCCTTACGCCTACTTCCCCAACAAGGAGGCCCTGTTCCTGGCCGCCCTGGACGAGGACGCCGCCGCCCTCATCCACGAGGGCCTGTCCACGGTCTCGAGCGGCATGGTCCTCGAGGACTGGCGCCAGCTGCTCCTCGTCACCTTGGTGGGTGCCGTCGAACACCATCCGCTGGCACGGCGCGTCCTGGGAGGCCTCGAGCCCGACGTGACCGAGCGCGTCCTCGAGATCCCGGCCTTGGCCGAGCTGCGCAAGGCGTGCACGGAGCGCCTGCGCGAAGGCCAGATGGCGGGCACCGTGCGCCACGACATCGATCCCGCCACCATCGGCAACGGGGTCGTGGGCATCGTGCTGTCGCTGCTCATGTCCCTGGTGCAGCTGGGCACCGAGGCGGCGGCCCCCTACGGCAACGACGTGCTGGCCCTGTTCGCGGCGGCCCTCGAGCCGGTACCAGGACACGCCGGGCCGGTACCAGGACACGACGGGCCGGTACCAGGACACGCCGGGCCGGACGGGGGGCAAGGGGCGCTCGACGCGCCCTGAGCGGTCGCCGGTACGATTCGCCTGGCATGGGCGGCGCATGGGACGACGCGACCATCGAGGAGGCCGTCGGTTTCGCCGACCCGCCCCTTCTGGCGGCCCTGGCCCAGGTGACCGGTGAGACAGGGCTCTTGCGCCCCGATCTCAAGCCCGACCTGTCGGTGCCGCTCGACCCCATGGCGGGATGGACCGAGCACAGCGTGCAGGAGGCGGGCTCGCTGGCCGCCGGTGCCCTACGTCGCTGGCGTGACGCCGGCTTCCCCGAGCTGGCAGCTCCCCCCATGGAGGAGCTGCGGCACATCATGGAATTCGCTGTTGGCGGAACCGTGGACGCCGAGTACCTCCCTCTGCTCTACGAGGAGCTCGGGGGCGAGAGTGAGGACCCCCGGGCGCCGGGATGGCGAGCCGAGGAGCTGGCGCCGGGACGCAGCTTCCGGGTGGTGGTGGTGGGGGCCGGGATGTCGGGGATCGTGGCCGCCCACCGCCTGGCGCAGGCCGGCGTGGACGTCGTGGTGCTCGAGAAGAACGAGGACGTGGGCGGCACCTGGTTGGAGAACCGCTATCCCGGGTGCCGCGTGGACGTGCCCAACCACTTCTACAGCTACTCCTTCGCCCAGAAGGCGGACTGGCCGTACCACTTCTCACCGCGCGACGTGCTCCTCGACTACTTCCGAAGCTGCGCCGAGACGTTCTCCGTCACCGAGCGCATCCGCTTCGGCACCGAGGTGACCTCCGCCGCCTTCGACGAGGAACGCTGCCTGTGGAGCCTCGACGTGGTGGGGCCGGAGGGGGCCGGCACGGTGGAAGCCGAGGTGGTGGTGTTCGCCACGGGCCAGCTCAACCGCCCGCATCTGCCCGAGATCGAGGGCCTCGAGAGCTTCAGCGGCCCCGCCTTCCACTCGGCGCGCTGGGACGGCGCCCTGGACGTGGCCGGCAAACGGGTGGCGGTCATCGGCACGGGGGCGAGCGGTGCCCAGCTGGTGCCCGAGGTGGCGGAGCGCGCCGAGCACCTCTACGTGTTCCAGCGCACGCCCAACTGGCTCCTGCCCATGGCCGACTACCAGGACCCCATCCCGGCCGGGAAGCTGTGGCTGTTCCGCCACGTGCCCTTCTACAACCAGTGGTACCGGTTCTGGCTGTTCTACCGGACCGCCGACGCTCTTCTTCCCGCCACCGAAGTCGACCCGGAGTGGTCCGAGCCCGGCGCCGTGGGACCGCTCAACGCCTTCGCCCGCGCCTACATGCAGGGATACCTCGAGGAGCAATTCGCCGACCGCCCAGAGCTCATCGAGAAGGTGGTGCCCGCCTACCCGCCCTTCGCCAAGCGCATGGTGTTCGACAACGGTGCCTGGGCCAGGGCCATCAAGCGCCCCAACGTCACGCTGGTGAGCGACCCCATCGACCGCATCGAGCCCGACGCCGTCGTGGCCGCCGGGGAGCGCCACCCCGTGGATGCCCTGATCCTGGCCACCGGCTTCCTGGCCTCGCACTTCCTGGGACCGGTGCGCGTCACCGGCCGACAAGGCGTGGAGCTGCACGACATGTGGCAGGGCGACGCCCGCGCCTATCTGGGCATGACGGTGCCGGGCTTCCCCAACATGTTCATGCTGTACGGGCCCAACACCAACATCGTGGTGAACGGCAGCATCATCTACTTCTCCGAGTGCGAGGTCCGCTACCTGCTCGGGTGCATCCGGCTCCTCCTCGAGCGCGCCCACGACGCCCTGGACGTCCGGCCCGAGGTGCACGACGCCTACAACCGGGCCGTGGACGAGGCCAACGCCAAGCGGGTGTGGGGGTCGGCGCACGTCAACACCTGGTACAAGAACGCCCTGGGCCGCGTGTCGCAGAACTGGCCCTTCACGCTCCAGGACTTCTGGCGGCGCACCCGGGAGCCGGATCCGGAGGACTACGCCTTCTTGGCGGCCTCCGTGCGCACGTAGACGACCAGCGTCACGAGCGACGGCCCCCAGGGACCTGCGGCGGGCCCCGAGGGACCTTCGGCCCTGTCACGGGGGCGGGGGCGGGCGGAGCCTGGAGTCATGGAAGCCACGTTCGAGACCGCCATGGAGGGACTGGAGCAGATGGGGGCGAGCGTCGGCGAGCGCGAGCTCGTCGAGATGCTCCGACGCCACGGCGAGGAAGAGGGCGTTCTGCTCCAGCGCTACCAGCGCTACGCCACCGAAGCCAGCTCCCCGGCCGTGCGCTACCTCGTCGGGCTCCTCCTCGAGGACGAGACCCGTCACCACCGCCTGCTCGTCGAGCTGGCCAACGCCATCGCCTGGGGCTGGTCGGCCAACAGCCCCGTGCCCGCCACGCCGGGGATCTACGAGGACAGCGGGCAGGACGACCGGCTGGCGGCCGAGACGAACGAGCTGCTCGCTTTTGAGGAGCAGGACGAGAAGGAGCTACGTCGCCTGCGCAACCAGCTGCGCGACTACCGCGACACGACCATGTGGTCCCTCGTGGTCGAGACCATGCTGGCCGACACGCAGAAGCACGCCCACATCCTGCGCTTCATCGCCCGCCACCTCACCTGAGCGATCGGGCTGGGCGGCGTGGAGCGTGGCCGCCCCGTCAGGGCAAGGCGCCGGCGGGCAGCACCACCACACGGGCGGCGGTGACGGTGTTGGCGCTGCGGCTGCCCTGCACGGCCACGTCGGCGCCCTTGGTCACGACGCTGGCGGTGGCCGGCGTGGTGCCGTCGTAATAAAGGGTGGAGGACTGCTCGTTCACGGTGACGCTGGTGCCGGAACGGGTGGAGACGCTGAAGCTCCCCGAACCCACCGTCGCCACCGTCCCGACGACCCCCTGCAGGCGGCCCAAGCCGCCAAGGCCGCCCAGTGCGCCGCCGGAGGATCCCGACCCTGACCCGAAGGGGGTCACCCGGGGCCCGAAGGGGACCTGCCGGACTCCTGGGCCAGGCCCGCTCGTCGCCAACCACACGGACAGGCCGATCACGGTGAGAGCGAGCAGGGCGGCGACCGACCATGCCACCGCCACGTTGCGAACGAGCCGGCCCACGACGGCGCCGGCGCCGGCCGGCGCTGCGCCCGGCACGGCAGCCGCAGGCCCCCACCCGTAGCCGGGGGGCGGGCCGTAGCCGGGAGG
>JBJKRZ010000043.1:0-13892 GCA_046704365.1 Acidimicrobiales bacterium
GTCGCCCCCGGGCCGCCTTTGGCCGCGGGTGTCGCCGGCCCTGGGCCGCCGCCAGTCCTGGCCCGCCGCCGGTCCTGGCCCGCGGGCGCCGCCTGAATGCACCCTCGGTCGTCGAGCACCCCGAAGCCTGCTCAGCGTGGCGGCCGCCGCCGCAGGTCACCTGCGCCACCCTCGGTTGACGGCGTGGCCGGCCAGCAGGGTCAGCGTGTATCCTTGCAAGTCGGCTCGTGGGGCCTGCCAGGTCGTACGCACGGGGCAGGGCCGGGCCGGCGAGCCAGATTTCCGCCCCGCCGGGCCCTCGGGCCGGCGCCCGGCGGGCCCGGGTTCCTCGGCGCCACCGAGCCCTGCCCGGACCAGAACGACGACGAGGAGGACTCACCTGCCCAAGCCCAAAGAGGATGCGATCGTGCTCGAAGGGACGGTCGTCGAGCCCTTGCCGAACGCCATGTTCCGGGTGGAGTTGGAGAACGGCCACAAGGTGCTGGCCCACAGCTCGGGCAAGATGCGGATGCACCGGATCCGGATCCTCCCTGGCGATCGTGTGCAGGTTGAGATCACGCCATACGACCTGAGCCGGGGGCGGATCACTTATCGCTACAAGTAGGGACACCGGCAGAGCAGGACGAGCAGGGCAGGACGAGCAGGACGAGAAGGACCCACGATGAAGGTACGACCGAGCGTCAAGCCGATGTGCGAGAAGTGCAAGGTGATCCGCCGCCACGGGGTGGTCATGGTCATCTGCGAGAACCCACGCCACAAGCAGCGCCAGGGCTGAGGGCCCGAGGAGGTACGAAGGAACGTGGCACGAATTGCCGGAGTCGACATTCCCCGGGAGAAGCGTCTCGAGGTGTCGCTGACCTACAACTACGGCGTGGGCCCCACCCTGGCCAAGCGCGCCATCGAGGCCACTGGCACCAATGCCGACACCCGGGTGCGCGACCTCACCGACGAGGAGGTCACCCGGCTGCGCTCGTGGATCGACGCCAACCTCAAGGTGGAAGGTGACCTGCGCCGGGACGTGGCCCAGGACATCAAGCGCAAGATGGAGATCGGCAGCTACCAGGGGGTCCGCCACCGCAAGGGCCTGCCCGTCCACGGCCAGCGCACCCACACCAACGCCCGTACCCGCAAGGGCCCCAAGAAGACGGTGGCCGGTAAGAAGAAGGTCCGCAAGCACTGATGCCCGCTTCGAAGAAAGCAGCCGCCGCCCGCAGACCCCGCAAGCGCGAGCGCAAGAACGTCGCCTACGGCGTGGCCCACATCAAGAGCTCGTTCAACAACACGATCGTCTCCATCACCGACCACGAGGGGAACGTGCTCTCGTGGGCGTCGGCTGGCAACGTCGGCTTCAAGGGATCGCGCAAGTCCACCCCCTTTGCCGCCCAGCTGGCCGCCGAGCAGGCGGCCCGCCGTGCCATGGAGCACGGGGTGCGCAAGGTGGACGTTCTCGTGCGGGGGCCCGGATCGGGCCGGGAGACCGCCATCCGCTCCCTGGCCGCCACGGGCATCGAGGTGGCCGGCATCAAGGACGTGACCCCCATTCCCCACAACGGCTGCCGCCCCAAGAAGCGGCGCCGGGTCTGAGCCGGGGGAGGAGAGGCCATGGCGCGCTACACAGGTCCCGTCTGCCGGCTCTGCCGCCGGGAGCGGACGAAGCTGTTCTTGAAGGGCGAGCGCTGTTACTCGCTCAAGTGCCCCGTCTCCGAGGCCGTCACCGACCGTCACAGCCGGGCCTACCCGCCCGGTGAGCACGGGCGTGACCGCATGCGTCAAGGCTCGGAGTACCTCGCCCAGCTCCGGGAGAAGCAGAAGGCCCGGCGCATCTACGGCGTGCTCGAGCGCCAGTTCCGCAACGTCTACGCCGAGGCCAGCCGGCAGCCGGGCATCACCGGCGAGAACCTCCTGCGCCTGCTCGAGCTGCGGCTGGACAACGTGGCCTTTCGGGCCGCCTGGGGAGCCAGCAGGTCTCAGGCCCGCCAGCTTGTGCGCCACGGGCACGTGCTCGTGAACGGCAGGCGCGTGACCATTCCCAGTTACCGGGTCCGGGTGGACGACGTCGTGGCCATCAAGCCACCGTCGCGGGAGATGTACGTCGTCCGCCGCAACCTTGACACCATCGACCGTCAGCTGCCGCTGTGGCTGGAGGCGCAGGAGAACCGGATCCAGGTCCGGATCGCGTCGTTGCCCCAGCGGGAGCACATCGACGAGCCCGTGCGGGAGTCCCTGATCGTCGAGCTCTACTCCAAGTAACGGGCCCTATTCCCTGACAGCAGGAGCCAACACGCCATGCTCATCATCCAGCGCCCAACCGTCGAGCCGCTCGGCGAGGAAGAGGCCAACCAGCAGCGCTTCGCCATAAGTCCGCTCGAGCCGGGGTTCGGCCACACGCTGGGCAACTCGCTGCGCCGTACCCTTCTCTCGTCCATCCCGGGGGCGGCCGTCACCCAGGTCCGCTTCGACGACGCCCTCCACGAGTTCACCACCCTGCCGGGCGTCAAGGAAGACGTGACGGACATCATCTTGAACCTGAAGGACATCGTCCTACGTGTCTACAGCGACGAGCCCGTGACCTTGCGCTGCGACAAGCGGGGACCGGGCGAAGTCACGGCCGGCGACCTCCAGCTCACCGCCGACGTGGAGATCCTGAACCCCGAGCTGCGCGTGGCCTCCTTGAACGACAAAGGGCGCTTGGCCATGGACGTCACCGTGGAGCGGGGCCGGGGCTACGCCTCGGCCGAGCGCAACAAGCGCTCCAGCACCATCGGGGTGATCCCGGTGGACTCCATCTTCTCCCCCGTGCGCCGGGTGGCCTTCTCCATCGAGCCGGTGCGCGTCGAGCAGTCCACAGACTTCGACCGCCTGGTGCTCGACATCGAGACCGACGGGTCGCTCTCGCCTCGTCAGGCTCTGGCGTCCGCCGGCGACACGCTGCGCTCGCTCGTGGGCCTGGTGGCCGACCTCGAGGAGGAGCCGGGCGGCCTGGAGCTCGGCGAGGTGGGTACTTCCACCAGCGGCTCGCCCGACCTCGATCTTCCCATCGAGGACCTGGATCTCTCGGAGCGACCCCGCAACTGCCTCAAGCGCGCCCAAGTCAACACCATCGGCGAGTTGGTGGAGCGGACCCACGAGGACTTGCTGGCCATCACCAACTTCGGTCAGAAGTCGCTCGACGAGGTGATCCAGCGACTCGACGAGCGCGGCCTGTCGCTGCGGGTGAAGGACTAGGAGGAGCCCGCCGATGCTCGGTACTCCCCGCCGGGGGCGGCGCCTGGGTGGTGACGCCGCCCACCAGAAGGCCATGCACGGCAACCTGGTGGCCTCCCTCATCGCCGCTGAGACGCTCGTCACCACCGAGACCAAGGCCAAGGCCCTGCGCCCCGTGGTCGAGAAGTGCATCACCGCCGCCCGCAAAGGCGGGGTGCAGCGCCAGCGTCAAGTGGTGGCGCTCATTCGGGACAAGGACATGGCGCACAAGCTGTTCGCCGAGATCGGTCCTCGCTACCAGGACCGTCCCGGCGGCTACACCCGCATCCTCAAGTTGGGCCCCCGCCAGGGCGACAGCGCGCCCATGGCGCGCATCGAACTGGTTTGACCCTCTTCGATCCCGAGCCCGGCCAGCCGGCGGGGGCCGGGGTCGCAGTGCCGCTGCCACGGGCCACGGTCCGGTTGCGCCTTGAGCTCGCCTACGACGGCTCGGGCTTCCGGGGCTTCGCCGCCCAGGCGGGCCAGCGCACGGTGGCAGGAGCGTTGTCCGAGGCCATCACCACCGTGGTCCGCCACCCCGTGGACATCACCTGTGCCGGGCGCACCGACGCCGGGGTGCACGCACTCGGCCAGGTGGTGCACGTGGACGTGAGGCCCGATGTGGACCTGGCCCGTCTGACCCGGAGCGTGAACCGGTTGCTCGCTCCTGCGGTCGTCCTCCGCCGGGCCGAGATGGCCCCCGAGGACTTCGACGCCCGGCGGTCGGCCCGGGCGCGCCACTACCGCTACCTGGTGCTCGAGGCGACAGTCGCCGACCCCCTGCTGGGCAACGTGGCCTGGCACGTGGCCGACCGTCTCGACCTGCGGGCCATGGCCGCCGGCGCCGATGCCCTGGTGGGAGAGCACGACTTCCGGGCCTTCTGCCGGCGCCCGGTGGGAAGCGATGCCTCGGAACCGATCGTGCGGCGCGTGCTCGACGCCACCTGGATCGAGCAGCGACCGAGGCCCGACGGGCTCGGCCCCGGTGAGCGCCTCCTGCGTTTCGACGTGTCGGCCACCTCCTTCTGCCACCAGATGGTCCGCTCGGCTGTGGGCACGCTCGTCGAGGTGGGTCGGGGACGTCGCCGCCCGTCGGACGTGGTGGCCATGCTGCGATCAGGCGTGCGCGCCGGTTCAGTCACCCTGGCGCCGCCCCACGGGCTCTGCCTGGTGTCCGTCGACTACTGATCCCCCGAGAGCCCTCGCCCCAGAGACAACCCCACGACATGTCGCGGTCGTCGGGAGCAGGCTGCAACACCCGCTCCCGCGGAGTTGTCCCCTGGTCGATTCACGCGGCACGCAGCCCACGCGCACAATGGGGTGGCGCGTGGTGAAGAGGGTGTCAGGCGCTCCGCAACCGTGTTGGCACCGCCGCCGCTTCATTCGCCGCAGGAGCCTCGGCACGCCTGCCACGTCCTGCACCACTTGCTCCACGTGCGAGAGCCCATTGCCAGGGAGGTTCCTCATGAGCGAACGATCCCCGTTCACCCACACTGCCTCGCCCTCGACCGACGCCGACGTGCACGGCCCTCGGGTCACCGCACGCTGGGAGGACATCGACGCCGAGCTGGCCTGCTCCACGCGTGAGATGTGTGTGAGCTACGGCACCATCGCTGGTGCCGAGACTCTGGCGGCGCTGGGCGAGAGTCGCCCACGGCCGTGGGCCACCTCCAGGCGAGAGCGGGGGCCCGGTGAGGGGACGCCCCGGACCGGTCGAGACAGGCGATCCAGCGCCTAGTCGCCTTGCGCCCGACGCTCGTCCTCCATCAGGGACCAGTCACGGCGGGCAGGTTCGGCGCGGCGAGCGTCGATGTGCCGGCGCGACGCCAACCACGCCCCGAAGTTGGACACTGCCTCCTGGGACCACCCGCAGGTGCACGACACGAAGGTGAGGCCGTGACGGCGCTTGATCCGGGTGCGGTGCATGTCTGGAACTGCCATCGGCCCATGATGGCGGCACCGGGCGGCATGTTCGACAGTCGAGACCCTTATTGGTGCCATGTTGTCAATCCCCTCCCGCCCGGGTTCGGGCCAGTCCGTCCCGCCCGGGTTTGGGCCAGGGTGCCCGGGGGAATGACCACTCTGCGCGCGTAATGGACCATGCCGGGAAACCGGTACGGCTACGAGGAGGCGAACATCGATGGCTGTCACGGCAGTCGGTCCCGCCACTGCACCCGCCCGCGCCCGGACTCGTTCGGCGCCTGCCACGCGCTCGACGTTCAGCATCGAGACGGCCGGGGTGCTCATCGTCCTGCTCGGTGCCTGGGGAGGCATCGTCCCCTTCGTGGGGCCCTTGTTCGGCTTCAGCGGCGACGGGTCTGCCGCCTGGCGATGGAACATGGCGCACGCCTTGTTGGGCCTCGCCCCCGGTGCGGTCGCCGTCGCCGCCGGTCTCCTCGTCATGCTGGCCGGCGGGGCCCTGTACCGGCCCGGCGGCCTGGTCGTGGGCGGGTTCTTCGCCGCCCTGTGCGGCGCCTGGTTCGTGATCGGTCCCGTCGCCTGGCCGGTGCTCGGGCACTCCTCGACCTACTTGGTGCAAGCCCGTCCGCTGCGCGAGCTGGCCTACTGGGCGGGTTACTCGCTCGGCACGGGGGCGCTCCTGGTGGGCGTCGGAGCCTTCGTCCTCGGCCACCCGGTCCCCGAGCCCGAGGTCATCGGGTCTTCTCGCTCGACCAGGGCGGCCTGAGCCGCCCCATCCAACCGAAGGAGACCAGGGGGGGAGCCGGCATCGGCGCTCCGTGAGCCGCCGGGGTGTGCCCCCGGGCGGCTTTCCGGGGCCACCAGCGTGCCCCCGGGCGGCTTGCCGGGGCCACCAGCGTGGCTTCGAGGCGGCTTGCCGGGGTCACCAGGGTGGCTTCGAGGCGGCTTGCCGGGGGCCGGGCCACGCCCGTATCCTGGAATGCCGGCCGTGGGCCGGTCGGGCCTTCCCGCCGGTGGTCGCCGGGGTTCCCGCGCAAAGCCGGCAGGCTCCTCCCGGGGGCCGGCCGGGTGGCGGCGGGCCCGACGGGCTGTTCCGTCCGATCGTCGCCGACCAGGACTTCTTCGTGCGCACCTTCTCCCCCATGCCCCAGGACATCACCAAGCAGTGGCACGTCGTCGACGCCGAAGGCATCGTGCTCGGCCGCCTCGCCACCACGGTGGCCTCGCTCCTGCGCGGCAAGCACAAGGCGATCTTCGCCCCCCACGTGGACACCGGTGACCACGTCATCGTGGTGAACGCCGCCAAGGTCGTGCTCACCGCCGACAAGGCCCGGAGCAAGCTGGCCTACCGCCACAGCGGCTACCCGGGCGGCTTGCGCTCCCGCAGCTTCGCCGAGCTGCTCGAGCGCCAGCCAGAGGAGCTCGTGCGCCGGGCCGTACGCGGCATGCTGCCCCGCACGCGCCTTGGGCGGGCCCAGCTCAACAAGCTGAAGGTGTACGCCGGCCCCGACCATCCCCACCAGGCCCAGCAACCCGAGGCTCTCGAGCTGCCGGCCCGCGCCCGAGCCCGGGTCTGAGCCGGTTCCCGAGCCCGCACCCGGCCACCCCGAGGAAAGGACCTCCACCGCCGTGCCAGCCACCGAGAAGCGCCCCGCTCCCCTGAGCCAGAGCACCGGTCGCCGCAAGGCGGCCGTGGCCCGAGTCAGGGTGCGGCCCGGCCAGGGGACCATCACGGTGAACCGCCGCCCCCTCGAGGCGTACTTCACCTCGGCCACCCACCGCATGGTGGTGACGGAGCCCCTGCGCCTCACCAACGTGGGCGAGAGCTACGACATCGACGCCACCATCGACGGCGGGGGCGTTTCCGGCCAGGCCGGTGCCCTTCGTCTCGGCATCGCCCGCTCCATGGTCGAGGTCGACCCGCAGCTGCGGTCGACGCTCAAGAAGGCCGGACTGCTCACCCGTGATGCCCGTGAGAAGGAGTCCAAGAAGTACGGCCTGAAGAAGGCCCGCAAGGCCCCGCAGTACTCGAAGCGGTAGATCGCCCGTGGGGCTCCGCGGCACGAGTAGCAGTGGGTAGCCCCCTCGGCGTCCGCTTCGGCACGGACGGCATCCGGGGGGTGGCCAACGCCGAGCTCGGCGTCGAGCTGGTCCTGGCTCTGGGTCGGGCCGCCGCCCGCGTCCTGCCGGCATCGTGCTTCGTGGTGGGCCGCGACACGCGCCGCTCGGGCCCGCTGCTGCAGAGCGCCCTGTCAGTCGGCCTGGCCAGCGAGGGCGCCGACGTGGTCGACCTGGGGGTGCTGCCCACCCCCGGGGTGGCCTGGGTGTCGGCCCAGCGTGGCGTGCCGGCGGCGGTGGTCTCGGCGTCGCACAACCTCTTCACCGACAACGGGGTGAAGCTGTTCGCCGCCGGCGGCCTCAAGCTCTCCGACGCCCTGGAGGAAGCGGTCGAGGAGGAGCTCGACGGCATCCTGTCGGGACAGGGCCGAGCGGTGCGCCCGCCCACGGGCCATGCCGTGGGCACCTTGCACGGCGAGCCCGAGAGCGCCAGCCGCTACATCGAGCACCTGCTGTCGGCGGTCGACGGTGCCGACCTCGGGGGCGTGCACGTGGTCGTGGACTGCGCCAACGGGGCGGCCAGCGCCGTGGCCCCCGAGGTGCTGCGCCGCCTGGGCGCCCGGGTGGACGCCGTGTTCGACGAGCCCGACGGCACCAACATCAACGCCGGCTGCGGCTCCACGGAGCCGGCAGCGCTGGCCGCTCAAGTCATGGCGCGCCGGGCCGACGTGGGCCTGGCGCTCGACGGGGACGCCGACCGTCTGGTCGCTGTGGACGGTAGAGGGGAGCTGGTGACTGGCGACGAGCTGCTCGCCATGTTCGCCTTCGACCTGTCCGCCCGGGGGCGCCTGGCCGGCAACACCGTGGTGGTCACCGTCATGTCCAACCTGGGCCTGCACCTGGCCATGGCCGAGCGCGGCATCGCCGTGCGCGAGACGCCGGTGGGCGTCCGCTACGAGCTGGAGGCGCTCGAGGCCGACGGCCTCGTGCTGGGCGGCGAGCAGTCGGGTCACATCGTCTTCCGCCAGCTGTCCACCACCGGTGACGGCGTGCTCACCGCTGTGCTGCTGCTCGACCTGCTGCGGCGCAGTGGTCGCCCTCTCGCCGAGGTGGCCGCCTCCTCCATGACTCGCCTGCCCCAGGTCCTGCGCAGTGTGGCCGTCGCCGACCCAGGTGCGGCCGTGGACGCCCCGGCGGTGCAGCAGGAGCTGGGGGCGGTGCGCGGCGACCTGGGCGAAAAGGGCAGGGTGGTGCTGCGGGCCAGCGGGACCGAGCCCGTGGTGCGGGTGATGGTGGAGGCGCCCCACGAGGACGTCGCCGCCCAGGCCGCTGACCGGCTGGCGGCGGTCGTGGCCGGAGCAGGCACGCAGGCACCGGCAGCACGGGGCGCTCAGGGCTCTGTGGCGCCGTAACCTGGGCGCATGTGCGGGATCATCGGCGCCACCGGGGGCCAGGCCGTGGAGGACGTGCTCCTCGACGGTCTGGAGCGCCTCGAGTACCGCGGCTATGACTCGGCCGGGGTGGTCCTGCAGGTGGGCCCCGAGCTGTGGCGGGCCAGGGTGGCCGACGGCACACGGTCGCTCGACGTCTTGCGCCAGGTGGTGGACGCCTCGCCCTCACCGGCGCTGGCAGGCGTCGGCCACACGCGCTGGGCCACCCACGGCCACCCCACCGAGACCAACGCCCACCCGCAACTCGACAGCAGCGGGCGGGTGGCGGTGGTGCACAACGGCATCATCGAGAACTACCGCGAGCTGGCGGCCAAGCTGGAGGCCGACGGCCACGTCTTCGGCTCTGACACCGACACCGAGGTCTTTGCCCACCTGGTGGAGGACGAGCTGTCGGGCGGGGCCTCGCTGGCCGAAGCGGTGCGCTCCACCCTGCGCCTCATCCGCGGCGCCTTCGCCATCGCCGTCGTGCATGCCGGCGAGCCGGGCACAGTGGTGGCGGCCCGGCGGGTCTCGCCGCTCGTCGTAGGTCTGGCCGAGGGCACGGGCTACGTCGCCTCGGACATAGCTGCCATTCTCGGGCGCACCAGGCGCCTGTGGGCCATCGACGACGACCAGGTGGTCGAGGTGCGGCAGGGGACGATGCGCGTGAGCACCCTGGCGGGAAAAGAAGTCGAGCCGCTCGCCCTGCACGTCGACTGGGACCTCGAGGCCGCCGAGAAGGGCGGCTTCGACGATTTCATGAGCAAGGAGATGCACGAGCAGCCCCGTGCTGTGGGCGACACCCTTCTCGGGAGGCTCATGGCGGACGGCACCTTCGCTCTCGACGAGCTCCGCATCGAGCCCGACGTGCTGGCCGGCGTGCGCAAGGTGGTCGTGGTGGCGTGCGGCTCGAGTTACCACGCCGGCCTGGTGGCCAAGCACGCCCTGGAGCACTGGGCCCGGCTGCCCACAGAGGTGGACATCGCTTCGGAGTTCCGTTATCGCGACCCTGTCCTCGACGACCACACGCTCGTCATCGGCATCAGCCAATCGGGTGAGACCATCGATACCCTGGAGGCGTTGAGCGAGGCGCGCCGCTGGGGCGCCAAGGTGCTCGTGGTATCCAACGTGGTGGACTCCTCCATGGCCCGTGAGGCCGACGGGGTCTTCTACACCCACGCCGGGCCAGAGATCGGGGTGGCCGCCACCAAGACCCACCTGGCCCAGCTGGCTGCCATGGAGGTGTTGGCGCTGTACCTGGCCCAGCTCCGCGGCTCGCTGTCGCCCGCCGACTCTCGTCTGCTCTACGCCGACCTGAGCGCCTTGCCCGGGTTGCTCGCCGAGACCCTCGGACGCGACGGCGAGGTGGCCCGGGTGGCCCGTCGCTTCGCTGAAGTGCGCGACTTCTTCTTCCTGGGACGACACGTGGGCCTGCCAGTTGCGCTCGAGGGTGCCCTCAAGCTGAAAGAGATCGCCTACGTGCGGGCTGAGGGGTACCCGGCGGGCGAGCTCAAGCACGGCCCCATCGCCCTCATCGAGCCGGGCACGGTGGTGGTGGCCGTGGCCACCCGCACCCCGCTGTGGGAGAAGATGATGGGCAACGTGGCCGAGGTGCGCACCCGGGGTGCCACCGTGGTGGCGCTGGCCAACGACGGGCACGAGGAGGCGGCCGCCCAGGCCGACGAGGTGCTGTGGGTGCCCGAGACCCATCCGCTGTTCGCCCCCATCGTCGACGTCGTGCCCCTCCAACAGTTCGCCTACCACGTGGCCAAGGCCAATGGCTGCGACGTCGACCGCCCGCGCAACCTGGCCAAGACCGTCACCGTCGAGTGACCTGGGCCGCACCCTCGCCTACCGGCCCCCCAGTGGGCGGGTCCCCAGTGGGCGGGTCCCCAGTCGGCGGGTCCCCAGTGGACGGGTCCCCGGTCAGCGGCTCCCCAGTGGGCGGGTCCCCGGTCGGCGGGCCACCAGTCAGCGGGTCCCCGGTCGGCACAGGGGGTGGTGTGGTCCGGGGGCTCGGCGTCGATGCCGTGGAGGTGGTGCGACTGCGACGGGCCCTCGAGCGGCGCCCGCGACTGGCCGAGCGGCTGTTCACGGAAGCCGAGCTCGCCTACGCGGAGCGGGCCGTCGACCCGGCTCCCCGCCTGGCGGCGCGCTTCGCCGCCAAGGAGGCCGTGGCCAAGGCCCTCGGAGTGGGCATCGGGCCGATTTCGTGGCGTGACGTGGAGGTGGCACGCGACGCCGCCGGGGCACCTCGGCTGGCGCTGTCGGGGGGCGCCGCCCGCCGGGCAGCGGGGCTGGGGGTGGAGCGATGGCACCTGTCGCTCACCCACACGGCTTCGCTGGCGGTGGCCGCCGTGATGGCTGAGGGAGGCGCAGCGGACTCCGCCGTCCCGGCGGGGGCGGCTGCCGGTACGGATGCAGCCGCCGCTGGCCAGGCTTCAGCGGCCGCCGGCACATCGGGCCATGTGCCCCGCAAGGTAGGCGGAGCGCCGTCGTGAAGCCGGTGGTGAGCGTCGCCGAGATGAAGGCCATCGACGCCGCCGCCCTCGAGTCCGTGGACGAGTCCACGTTGGTGGAGCGGGCGGGAACGGCGGCGGCGACCGAGGCCCTGCGGCTCATGGGCGGGGCCTACGGTCGGCGTGTCGTGGTGGTGGCCGGCAAGGGCAACAACGGTGCCGACGGCAGGGTCGCCGCTGCACACCTCGCCCGACGGGGGGCGCGCGTGGAGGTGATCGACGCCGGCGAGGCGCCCGAGCGCATCGGGCTGTCGCGGGCGGTGGACCTCGTGGTGGACGGCGCCTACGGCACGGGCTTCCGTGGGGAGTACAAGGCGCCGTCGGTGCCGGCCGGGGTGAAGGTGCTGGCCGTGGACATCCCCTCGGGTGTGGACGGCGACAGCGGCGAGGCACACGGCGAGCCACTGCGCGCCGACGCCACGGTCACGTTCGCGGCGTTGAAGCCCGGCCTGCTCCAAGGCGACGGGCCCCTGCTCGCCGGGCGGGTGTCCGTGGCCGACATCGGACTCGACGTCTCGCGGGCGCGCATGTGGGTCGTCGAGAACGTCGACGTGACCGCCGCTTTGCCACCCCGTCCTCGTGCTGCCCACAAGTGGCAGACGGCGCTGGCAGTCGTGGCCGGCTCGCCGGGCATGACGGGGGCCGCCCGGCTGGCGGCGCTGGGCGCCTACCGTGCCGGCGCCGGCATGGTGCGCCTGGGCATTCCCGGTGCCGACCCCGACGACCTGCCGGTGTCCGAGGCGGTGGGCCGGGCGCTTCCCATGCGGCAGTGGGCCTCCGATGCCCTGCAGATGGCCGAGCGCTGTCGGGCGCTGGTGGTGGGCCCGGGGCTGGGGCGTTCGCCGGAGGTGGCTGGCGAGGTGCGACGGCTGGTGGCCGGCTTCGGCGGGCCCGTGGTGGTCGATGCCGACGGGCTCTACGCCCTGGGCAGCGGTCAACAGGCCGTCGAGGCGCTGCGCGCTCTCGGCTCTGACGCCGGGAGCGTGGTGCTCACCCCCCACGAGGGCGAGTTCGAGCACCTCACGGGCACAACGCTCGGATCGGACCACATCGGAGCCACCCGGAAGGCGGCAGCCGAGCTTGGTGCCGTCGTGCTCCTCAAGGGCCCCACGACGGTGGTGGCCGATCCATCCGGTGAGGTACGCCTGGCCGTGCGGGGATCGGCCCGCCTGGCCACCGCCGGCACCGGTGACGTGCTGTCGGGGGTCATCGGCGCCTTCTGCGCCCGGGGGGTGGCACCCCTCACGGCCGCCGTCCTGGGCGCCCACGTGCACGGTGCCGCCGCTTGCATCGGTCCGACCGAGGGCATGGTGGCAGGCGACCTGCCCGACTTGGTGGCCCGCTGGTTGTCGGCCCACTGCCATGACCGAGGTCCGGGCCATGACTGAGCCCCTCGCCGCCATGGCGCCCTCCTCCGGTGCCCTCGGGGGCGACGTGAGGGGACTCGGCGGCCCGCCCGCCCAGCGCCCGGTATGGGCGGAGATCGACGCGGCAGCCGTGCGTCACAACTGCAGGCTGCTGCGGCGGCTCACGGCCCCGGCGCAGCTGTGCGCCGTCGTCAAGGCCGACGGGTACGGCCACGGGGCGCAGGCGGTGGCCGCCGCCGCCCTCGAGGGCGGTGCGTCGTGGCTGGCCGTGGCCATGGTGGAAGAGGGCGCCCTCCTGCGCCAAGCCGGCATGGGGGCGCCGGTCCTGCTCCTGTCCGAGCCCCCGCCCGAGGCCATGGGCGAGGTGGTGGCCCAGGGTCTCACTCCGACCATCTACACGCGGGCCGGGGCACGAGCCCTCGCCGAGGCGGCCACGGCGGCCCGCCGCGTGGTCGACGTGCATGTGAAGGTGGACACGGGCATGCACAGGGTGGGAGTGGACCCCGATGGTGCGGCCGAGATCGTCGGTGCGGTGGTGGGCAGCGACCACCTGCGCTTCGCCGGGCTGTGGACCCATTTGGCCGTGGCTGACGGCACCGCTGAGGAGGACCGGGCCTTCACCTCCACCCAGCTCGAGCGTTTCGGCGCCGTGCGGCGTGCCCTCGCCGACGCCGGCCTCCAGGCCAGGGTGCACCATGCGGCCAACTCGGCCGGGGCCCTGTGCTATCCCGAGGCGCGCCTGGACATGGTGCGCTGCGGCATCGCCGTCTACGGGCTCGAGCCGGCGTTCGGGCTGGGCGCAGGCGCCGAGAACCTGAAGCCGGTGCTGTCGCTGCGGAGCCGGGTATCGCTTGTGCGGTCGCTCGAAGCCGGTGAGCGTCCCTCTTACGGGCGGCGCTATCCGCTTCCCGAGGCCTCGATGGTGGCCACCGTCCCTTTGGGCTACGCCGACGGCGTGCCGCGGCGCTACTTCGACGAGGGTGGGACCGTCCTGATCGGGGGCCGACGACGCCCGCTGGCCGGCACGGTGACCATGGACCAGGTCATGGTGGACTGCGGGCCCGACCCGGACGTCAAGGTGGGCGACGAGGTGGTTCTCATCGGGACCCAGGGTGCCGAGTCGATCTCGGCGTGGGACTGGGCCCGGACCCTCGGCACCATCGCCTACGAGGTCGTCTGCGCTGTGGGTCCCCGGGTGCCCCGGGTGGTGGTGGACTCCGGCGCCGACCCAAGGACCGGGCGGCCGCAGAGCAGGCCGAGCACCCCGGGAACACTGAGCGGGCCGACGAGTGGCGAGCTGGCGGGTGGGGCGGCGAGTGCCGGGGCGGCGAGTGGCGGGGCGGCGAGTGCCGGGG
>JBJKRZ010000044.1:0-4211 GCA_046704365.1 Acidimicrobiales bacterium
GCGGGGATCGAGCGCACCAACCGAATGGGCGAGGCGGCACCCAGCAGCCGGCACAGCGGGCCGGCCCACCGCCACGCCGCCCAGCGGCACAGCTCCACGACGGCGGGGGGCGGGCCCCACCCCCGCGCCGCCAGCAGAGGGCGAAGCTCGAGGCCCTCGGTGGAGCGCTCCTCCTCGACCACCCAGCCGTTCACCCGGCGGCGGCCGAGCACCACCCGCACGGGCGTGCCCACCCCGACGGCGCCGGAGAGGTCGTCGGGCACCAGGTAGTCGAACACCTTCGTGATGCCGGCCACATCGGGCACGACACGGACCACCCGGCCGCCCGAGGCGGCCGTCGCCAATTCGGGGCTCAGAGACCCAGCGCCCGCTTCAGCTCCTCGACGCGAGGCGTGGCCTCCCAGGTGAGCTCCTTGTCCGAGCGCCCGAAGTGCCCGTAGGCAGCCGTGCGCCGGTAGATGGGGCGGGCCAGGTCCAGGTCGCGCACGATGGCGGCGGGGCGCAGGTCGAACAGCTCGCGCACGGCCGCCTCGATCTCCGAAGGCGCCACGGCCTCGGTGCCGAAGGTGTCGACCATGACCGACACGGGCCGAGCCACACCGATGGCGTAGGCCACCTGCACCTCGCAGCGACGCGCCGCGCCCGAAGCCACGACGTGCTTGGCCACCCAGCGCGCCGCGTAAGCCCCGGAACGGTCGACCTTGGAGGGGTCCTTGCCCGAGAAGGCACCACCGCCGTGGCGGGCCATGCCCCCGTAGGTGTCAACGATGATCTTGCGACCGGTGAGGCCGGTGTCGGCGTGGGGCCCTCCGAGCTCGAAGCGGCCCGTGGGGTTGGCCAGCACCCGCATCTTCTCCGAGTCGAGATCGGGCGGCAGGAGCGGGTGGATGACGTGCTCGCGCAGGTCGGGCAGAAGCAGCGTCTCGATGTCCAGGCCCGGAGCGTGCTGGGTGGAGATGAGCACGGTGTCGAGCGCCACGGGGCGCCCTTCGTCGTAGACCACGCTCACCTGCGTCTTGCCGTCGGGACGCAGGTAGGGCAGCACCCCGACACGGCGCACCTGCGCCAGTCGCTGAGCCAGGCGGTGCGCCAGCCAGATGGGAAGGGGCATGAGGTCCGGCGTCTCGTCGCAGGCGTAGCCGAACATCATCCCCTGGTCTCCCGCACCTTGAGCGTTGAGCTGGTCCTCCCCGCCCGACCCCGTGCGGACCTCGTGGGCGGCGGTCACCCCTTGGGCGATGTCGGGAGACTGCTCGTCGAGGGCGACCATGACGCCGCAGGTGTTGCCGTTGAAACCGTGGGCGTCGGAGTCGTAGCCGATGTCGCAGACCACGCGGCGCACGAGGGACGGGATGTCGACGTAGCAATTCGTGGAGATCTCGCCCGCCACCACCACCAAGCCGGTGGTGAGAAGCGTCTCGCAGGCGACCCGGGACCTCGGGTCCTGCTCGATCACGGCGTCGAGCACGGAATCAGAGATCTGGTCGGCCATCTTGTCGGGATGGCCCTCGGTCACCGACTCCGACGTGAAGGTGTAGCGCGTGTTCATGGTTCCCTCCTGCCGGCCCTTTCGTCGTCCACCGAGCACGGCGTACCGGCCAGGCGCTCCACCACCGCGTCGAGAACGGCCTGGGCCACCGCCTCCTTGGAGGTGAGCCCTATCTCCTTCGAGCTGCCGTCGGCACCCAGGATGGTCACGGCGTTGGTGTCGTGGTCAAATCCGGCCCCGGGGGCCGAGACGTCGTTGGCCACCACCAGGTCGACACCCTTGCCCCGGAGCTTGGCCAGCGCCCGGGCGCTCACGTCGTGGGTCTCGGCGGCGAATCCCACGAGCACCTGGCCAGGGCGCCGGCGGCGTCCCAGTTCGGCCAGGATGTCGGGAGTCGGCTCCAGCACCAGCTCCGGCAGGCCGTCGGCCTTGGACAGCTTGACGGGAGCGGCCTCCTTGGGCCGGAAGTCGGCCACGGCAGCGGCCATCACCACCACGTCGGCGTCGGCAGCGTGCCCGAGCACGGCCGCCTCCATGGAGCTGGCACTGTCCACCGCCACCACGTCGATGCCGGCGGGGACGGGGCGCCCGGTGGTGGTGACGAGCACGACCCGGCCACCGCGCCGCGCCGCCGCCTCGGCCAGGGCATGGCCCTGCTTGCCCGAGGAACGGTTCGTTATGAAGCGCACCGGGTCGATGGCCTCGCGGGTTCCCCCGGCGCTCACCACCACCTTGCGACCCCGCAGGTCGTCGACGACTCCTCGCTGGCCGAGAACCGAGCTCAGCGCGTCGAGGATGTCCTCGAGGCCGGCCAGACGGCCCGTGCCCACGTCGCCGCCGGCCAGGACCCCCTCGGCGGGCGGCACCACGACCACGCCCCGCCGGGCCAGCAGCGCCAGGTTGTCCTGCACCGCAGGGTGCTCCCACATCTCGGTGTGCATGGCCGGGCACACCACCACCGGCGCGCGGGTGGCCAGCACGGTGGCGGTGAGGAGGTCGTCGGAGATGCCGTGCGCGTAGGCCCCGATGAAACGAGCGGTGGCGGGAGCCACGACCACGGCGTCGGCACCCTGGCCCAGACGCGTGTGGGGGATGGGCTCGGGGCTGTCCCACAACGTGCGGCGCACCGGCTCGGAGGCCAGCGCCGACAAGGTCACCTCGCCCACGAATCGGGTGGCGTCCTCGGTCATCACCGGAGCCACGTGTGCGCCGGCCTCCACCAGCCGTCGGCACAGCTCGACGGCTTTGTAGGCGGCGATCCCCCCGGTCACCCCCAGCACCACACGGCGCCCCGACAACGGCGCTCGGCCGGCCCGGGCGTCCCCGGCCTCGGGGGCCACGACAGCGAGCCGCCGATCAGGCCCCGGGGCCCGGCTGCTCGTCGGCCTCGGCCGCCACGCTGGCGGCGTCGGGGTCGGCGACCGCTTCGAGGACGGCTTCGCCCGGCTGGGCGCCCTCGTCCCCCGCACCCTCCTCGCCCGGCTCCAAGCGGTGGAAGGTGGCCTTGGAGGCGGCGATCTCCTCGAAGGCGATGGTGAGCGGCTTGCCGGAGATGGAGGCCACCTGCGGAGGCACGACCACCCCCAGGCCGTCGCCCAGCTGGTTGTAATAGGAGTTGATCTGCCTGGCCCGCTTGGCGGACAAGGCCACCAAGGTGAACTTGGAGTCCACCTTGTCGAGCAGCTCCTCGACGGGCGGGTCCATGAGGGTGGAGCGGCGCTGGGCCATGCGGTCAGGTTCCCCTTCGGCTCGGGGTCGGGCGCCCGCGCATCAGCAGGCGCCCCGACGACAACGCTCCAGTATACCGGCCACCTCGGACACGGCCCGGTCCAGGTCGTCGTTCACCACCACGTGGGAGGTGAGAGCCCGGCCGTCGCGCTCCTCCTGGCGGCCCTTTGCCAGGCGCTGGGCCACCTCCTCCGCCGAGTCCCCCCTGCGGCGCAGGCGCTCGGCTTGGACGTCCTCCGAAGGGGGCACGAGCAGCACGAGGACGGAATCGGGTCGGCGCGCCATGACCTGGCGGGCGCCCTGCAGATCGATCTCGAGCAGGACGTCCTTGTCCGGCGGCGGATCGGGCAGCGGCGTGGCATAGCGGTGCCCCAGGAACTCGGCCCATTCGAGGAAGGCGCCCTTCGACTGCGCTTGGTCGAAGCGCTCGTCGTCTACGAAGGTGTACGCGTCCTGGCGCTCACCGGTGCGTCGCGGTCGCGTGGTCCATGAGCGGCTCAACCACAGCGACGGGTCGCTTTCGACGAGGCGGGCTGCAACGGTCCCCTTCCCCGCCCCGCCGGGGCCGGAGATGATGAAGATCAGTGAGGATCAGGGCTTGTTCGTGTGCGCCAACAGGGCCTCGCGCTGGTTCACGCCCAGCCCCTGCAGGCGCCGGCTCTCGCTGATGCCCACCGAGTCCATCAGCCGACGCGCCTTCACCTTGCCCAGCCCCGGCAGCGATTCCAGGACGGAGAGGACCTTCATCTTCCCCACCGTCTCGTTCACCTCGGCCTGGTTGAGCAATTCGGCCAGGGTCATGGAGCCCATCTTGAGCTTCTCCTTGACCTCGGCCCGCTCGCGGCGGACCTTGGCGGCCTTGTCGAGCGCGGCCTGACGCTGCTCAGGCGTGAGTGCAGGGGGTTGCGGCATGCCGGCCACCTTAGCGTCCTCCATTGCACCAGGTAGGCGGGGCAGGGGTTACTCGGGGACGCTGATCGACCCGGTCACCTCG
>JBJKRZ010000045.1:0-3254 GCA_046704365.1 Acidimicrobiales bacterium
ATGGCCCGGCTCCGCCAGTCGTTGGCGGCAGCGGGTGGCGACTACAAGGTCTACAAGAACACCCTCGTGAAGCTGGCGGTGGCGGGCGGTCGGCACGGGTCCCTCGTCGAGCTCCTGTCGGGCCCCACTGCCATCGCCTTCGTCTCCGGGGAGATCTCGTCGGTGGCCAAGGCGCTGCGCGACTTCTCGCGGACCTACCCGTCGCTGGTCATCAAGGGTGGCCAGCACGGGGAGAGCGTCCTCAGCGCTGCCGAGCTCCTGGTTCTGGCGGACCTGCCGTCGCGCGACGTCCTGCTGGCCCGCGTGGCCGGGGTCATGGCTGCCCCCCTCCAGCAGTTCGCAGGCCTGCTCCAGGCCCTGCCCCGCAACCTGGCCTACGGCCTGCAGGCGCTGGTCGACCAGCGCGGCGGCGCCCCGGCGGAGGCGCCGGAGGCTTCGGAGGCACCGGCCGAGGCTGCGCCCTCCTCGGAGGCGCCGGCCGAGCCGTCCGGCGAGCCCGAGTCTTGAGCGACCGAGCGCCGCGTCACGTCCGCTAGCCCCATCGCCAACACCAGACCGAAACAGACAAGGAGCACCCCCAGATGGCACTGACCAAAGACGAGATTCTGGACGGCATCGCCGGTTTGTCGGTCCTAGAGCTCTCTGAGCTGATCAAGGAGTTCGAGGACCGCTTCGGCGTGACCGCCGCAGCCCCCATTGCGGTGGCCGCCGCCCCCGCCGCCGGGGGAGGTGAGGCCGCAGCCGAGGAGGAGAAGACCGAGTTCACCGTCGTGCTGACTGGCGCCGGGGACAAGAAGATCCAGGTCATCAAAGAGGTCCGGGCCCTCACCAGCCTGGGTCTCAAGGAGGCCAAGGACTTGGTGGACAGCGCTCCCAAGCCGGTGCTCGAGCGCGTGTCCAAGGAGGACGCAGACAAGGCGAAGGCCCAGCTGGAGGAGGCCGGCGCTACGGTCGAGATCCAGTAAGGGGCCCGGCCGGGGGCCCTTGGGGCCCGCTCGAGTGCAGGTCGGAGGCCCTTCCGGGGCCTGTCCCGGGCCCGCTCGGGGTCGGGAAACCCTTGACGCCGACTCGGCGCGTCCGTACCCTGTCCGTGGCGCCGACAGGGGTGTTGCCTTCTTCCGCGCGGGCGCGTAAGCTGTCGGGTTGCCGTGCCTCCCTTGTCGCGCCATTCTCCGGCTTCCACCGGCTGGGTGACACGCGCCTTCGTGCCCTCCCTCCCGCTGCGCCCCCGGCTCGAGCCATCTCCGTGGCGCACGGGCGTCCATCGCCCCGGGAAGGACGCCCCTCCCAGGGCCGGGGCCCGGTGACGGCGCAGCCGTCGCAACGCAGTACCCGACAGTCTCTGACCCGCAGTTGCCCGAAGTACCCCGATACCCGCAGCACCCCGACCGATCCCCGCACTACCCCGACCAACTGACCGACCCGCTTTCCCGACCCGACCGCCACGTACTTGGGAGGAGTTGACCGTTGCCTGCACGGTCCAAGAGCCCGGAGCGTTTCTCCTTCGCCAACCTCGACGAGGTCCTGCCGCTGCCCGACCTCGTCGCCATTCAGCGCGACTCGTTCAAATGGTTCCTCGACAAGGGCCTGGCCGAGGCCTTCTCGGACATCAGCCCCATCGAGGACTTCACCGGGCAGCTGAGCCTGGAGCTCGAATTCGACCCCGCCGACGCCGACCTCCGTCCTCCCCCCAAGTTCTCCGTGGAGGAGTGCAAGGAGAAGGACATGACCTATGCCGCCCCGGTGTTCGTCCGGGCGCGGTTCATGAACGCCGGCACGGGCGAGATCAAGGAGCAGACCGTCTTCATGGGGGACTTCCCCATGATGACGGACAAGGGCACCTTCATCATCAACGGGACCGAGCGGGTGGTGGTGAGCCAGCTCGTGCGCTCCCCGGGGGTCATCTTCCAGCCCGGGCGTGACGCCAAGACCATCGTCACCGGCACCATTCACCCCTACCGGGGCGAGTGGATCGAGTTCGACGTGGAGGCCAAGCCTTCCAAGGACGTGACGGCCGGTGCCCGGGTGGCCCGCAAGCGTCGCCTGTCGCTCTTCGTGCTGCTGCGGGCCCTGGGATACGAGGACGAGGCCTTCCTGTCGCGCTTCGTGCGGCACTTCGACTTCCTCGAGGGCCAGTGGGAGAAGGAGCGCGAGATCGCCCCCAGCCGGGAGGAGGCCCTGCTCGAGATCTACAAGCGGGCCCGCCCGGGGGAGCCGCTGTCGGCCGAGGCGGCCAGGGGCTACTTCGAGAACGCCTTCTTCAACCCCAAGCGCTACGACCTCACTCGGGTGGGCCGGTACAAGCTCAACCGCAAGCTCGGCCCCGAGATCGAGCGCGTCTCGGAGATCCTCGACATCGACCTGGAGCGCCCCGCGCCCGACCAGGGCGTGCTGTCGCCCTCGGAGATCCTGGCCACGGCCACCTACATGCTCCATCTGGCCGACGGCGAGTCCGGCTACCGCATCGACGACCAGGACCACTTCGCCAACCGGCGCATCCGATCGGTGGGCGAGCTCATCCAGAACCAGGTGCGGGTGGGCCTCAGCCGGATGGAGCGGGTGGTGCGCGAGCGCATGACCACCCAGGACGTGGAAGCCATCACGCCCCAGACGCTCATCAACATCAGGCCGGTCGTGGCCGCCATCAAGGAGTTCTTCGGTACCAGCCAGCTGAGCCAGTTCATGGACCAGAACAACCCGCTGTCGGGCCTGGCCCACAAGCGCCGGCTCTCGGCCCTCGGCCCTGGCGGCCTGAGCCGGGAGCGGGCCGGCTTCGAGGTTCGGGACGTGCACAGCTCCCACTACGGCCGCATGTGCCCCATCGAGACCCCCGAGGGCCCCAACATCGGGCTCATCGGGGCGCTGGCCACCTACGGCCGGGTGAACGAGTACGGCTTCATCGAGACCCCCTACCGGAAGGTGACCGACGGTCGTGTGACCGAGGAGATCGTCTACCTGGCCGCCGACGAGGAAGAGGAGCACGTCATCGCCCAGGCCAACGCCAAGCTGGACGACACCGGCCGCTTCGCGGCCGAGCGCGTCCTGGTGCGACGTGGGCCGCAGGGGGCGGGCGTGCGGGTGGGGGCCACCACCACCTCCTATGGCACCACCAGCGAGATCGACTTCGTGCCCCCGGCCGAGGTCGACCTGATGGACGTCTCGCCGAAGCAGATCGTGTCGGTCTCCACCGCCCTCATCCCCTTCGTCGAGCACGACGACGCCAACCGCGCCCTCATGGGCGCCAACATGCAGAA
>JBJKRZ010000046.1:0-8765 GCA_046704365.1 Acidimicrobiales bacterium
CGTCGGTGCCGAGCGCGCTGACAGCGGCGCCGGCGAGCGCCACGGCGCGGCGCAGCTCGGCGCCGTCGGTGGGCAGCACCTCGGCCAGGGCTCTGGTGGTGCCGGCCAGACGGGCGACAAGCACCCGCTCGGGGGAAGCGAAGCCCCAGGCGTCGGGGATGGCCCTGCGCACGAGCGCCGGGGAGAAGTTGTAGAAGGTCGCCTCCACCACGGCGGCGCCCACCGGGCCCATGGGAGCGGCCGGGCCGGCGAAGTAGCCCATCCAGAAGCCCTTGAGCCCGCAGGAGCGCAGCTCGTCCACGGCGGCGGGGGCGAAGTAGGTGACGGCGTGGATGGGCTCGAACACCCCCCACAGGTGACGGGCCAGGGACTGCTCGCTCACGGCCGGGATTCGGAGAGCGCCCCGGCCAGCTCGCGGTAGGCGGCCAGGGGGAAGCTGTCCATGGGGGCCACGAGCTGCAGACAGACGTGGTCGGCACCGGCCTGGTGGTGCTCGTGCACCCGGCCGGCCACGGCGCCGAGGTCGCCCCAGGCCACCACGGCGTCCACCAGGCGGTCGCTCCCCCCGCCCGCCAGGTCGTCGTCGTCGAAGCCGAGAGACCGCAGGTTCTCGGCGTAATTGGGCAGGGCCAGGTATCTGGTGGTGAAGGTGCGGGCCACCTGGCGGGCGCGCCCGGGGTCGGTCTCGAGCACCACGGTCACCTCGGGCGCCAGGAGCGGGCCATTGCCCAGCACGGCCCGGGCCCGGGCGGTGTGCTCGACCGGTACGAAGTAGGGATGGGCGCCTGCCGCCCGGGTGGCAGCCAGCTCGAGCATGCGCGGACCGAGAGCGGCGAGGACCCGTCGGTCCTTGGCCGGCACCGGGGACGAAACGCCGGCGGCGGCCCCTGCGTCCAGGGCGTCCAGGTAGCGCACCATGTGCGAGTAGGGCCGGGCGTACTCCTCGACCAACGGGGCGTGGCTCACGCCCAAGCCGGCGAGAATCCGGGCGCCGTAGCGTGCGTCGAGGTCGGCACCCGCCGTGGCCAGGTCCTCAGGTGCCAGCTTCCAGATGTTCACGACACCGGTGGCCACCACCATGGAGGAGCTGGCGGCCAGCAGCTCTTCGAAGCGGGCGGGCAGGTCGGGCCCGAAACCGGCGCTCGACCACACGGCGCCGTAGCCGACCGACTCGAGCTCGCCCACCACGTTGCGCTCCGGCTCGCCGCTCACGTGCCACGAGCCGCTCCACCAGACGCCGAGTCGACCGAGCTCCATGACCTCGACCGTAGCGCCGACGACGTCGAGGGCGGCGCCCGCTGTGCGTTCCGGCCGCCGGCGACGGTGACGGCGGCGGGCGGCGTCAGGCGGCGGCGCGCCCTGATCGGGCTGCGAACACCTCGACGAGCTTGGCGCAAAAGGCATCGAGGTCGTCGGGCTTGCGGCTGGTCACCAGCGTGGCGGGGCCCGAGGTGCACTCCACCAGCTCCTCGTCCACCCAGGTGCCGCCGGCGTTGCGGATGTCGGTCTGCAGGCTGGGCCACGAGGTGAGGGTGCGGTCACGCACCACGTCGGCTTCCACGAGCGTCCACGGACCGTGGCAGATGGCAGCGACCGGCTTGCCCGCCTCGACCCACCGGCGCACGAAGCCGACAGCGGGCTGGTCCGTGCGGAGCCGGTCGGCGTTGGCCACGCCTCCGGGCAGCACCACGCCCTCGAAGCCGGAGGGCTCGAGCTCACTGGTGAGGAGCTCCACGCCGAACGTGTCGGCTTTGTCCAAGTGGTTGAAGCCCTGCACCAGGCCGGGCTCGGGGGCGACCAGCACCGGCTCGCCGCCGGCCTGCCTCACCACCTCCCACGGCCGAGTGAGCTCGACCTGCTCGACGCCCTCGTTGGCCACGATGAAGGCCACGCGTTCGCCGGTCAATTCTTTCGCCATGTCCACTCCTCCCATTGAGATCGCCACACCGGTGCGCGGCGCCGTAGCCACCCGCCAGCCCCCAGGCCGCCACGCCCCTGGCGCCAACCTCGGTGAGCCGGGGCATTCGCCCCCGTGCTGTGGCGATTACCCGGCGAAGGCCCGGAAGGAACGGGCGGCGACAGGCGGTGGGGGTTCGAGCAGCGGGCTGCAGAAGGTTTCAGGGCAGGTACCGGTTCACGGTAGGTACCGGCCGTGCACGGCAGCGATGTCGTCCTCCCCGTGACCGGCGTCGATCATCTCCCGGTAGACGCCGAGGACGGCGCCGGCGGCGGGGAGCGTCGCCCCCTTGGACTCCCCCAGCTCCAGGGCCAGGCCGCCGTCCTTGGCACCGAGCGCTGTCGTCCACCACGAGTCGAGGCGCCCGGTGAGCACAGCCTCGAAGCGGTTGCGCAAGGCGGGGGCGACGAGCGGGCTGTCCTCCAGGAGCTGGCGCAGCTGGTCCTGGCTCAACCCCCCGGCGGTCCCCACGGCGAAGGACTCGGCCAGCGCCACCAGGCCCTGGAGGAGCAGGAGGTTCGACGTGAGCTTGGCCGCCGCTGCCAGCGCCGGCCGCTCGTAGCGGCGCGCCCTTCCCCCGAGCGCCGCCACCAGCGGGTCGATGCGGCCGACGACGTCGCCGGGGCCCCCCACGAGCAACAAGGCGACACCGGCGCGCACTGCATCGGGGTTGCCCAGCACCGGCATGGCCACGAAGCGCCGGATGGTGCCGGCCAGCTCCTCGCTCATGGCGGGAGAGACCGTCGAGCAGTCCACCAGCACGGCCTGATCGCCCAGGGCACCCGCCACCGCGCCCTCTCCCAGGACGACCTGCCTGACGTCCTCGTCGGCCGACAGCATGGTCACGACGGCCTCGGCACCCCCAGCCGCCTCGGCCGCGCTGGAGGCCTCCGTGGCGCCCCCGGCAACGAGGTCACCCGCCCTACCCGGCGTCCGGTTCCACACCACCACCTGGTGGCCCTCCGAGAGCACCCTGGCGGCGATGGCCCGGCCCATCCGACCCATCCCCAGCACCGAGATCTGCATGGTCCCTCCTTCGCCATGTTCCTGCGCGCCGATCTTCGCCGATCTGCGACGAGCATCTTGCGCCGAGCTTCCTGCGCCGATCTTCGCCGCACCCCGCCATGGTTGGCCGGTCCCGAGTGAACACTTCTAGGGTGGGACCCATGGCCGACGACGAGTACATGCCCAGTGTCTGGGACTGGGTGCGACAGCAGGTGGAGACCTACGAGAGCTCGGGCGGAACCGAAGGCACGACGCTACGCGACACAGGGCTGCCGGTCGTGGTCGTGACCATGCGGGGACGCCGCAGCGGCAAGATCCGCAAGGCACCGGTCATGCGGGTCGAGCACGACGGCGACTACGCCATCGTGGCCTCCAAGGGGGGAGATCCCAAGCACCCGGACTGGTACTTCAACTTGAAGGCCGATCCCGACCACATCGAGGTCCAAGACGGGCCCGAGCGCTTCGCCGTCACCGTCCGCGAGGTGGACGGCGACGAGCGGGTGCAGTGGTGGGCACGCGCCGTGGAGGCGTACCCGCCCTACGCCGAGTACCAGGAGGCGACACAACGGCGCATCCCGGTGCTGGTGGCCACCCGCCTCTGACCCACGCCTGTGGGCGGGGTGCAGGCGCGCCCTGCGGGCGGGGTGCAGGCGCGCGCCTTGTGGGCGGGGTGTAAGAGCGCCCAAGACGGGAAATGACACCCACGAAGGGTTGCATGAGCAACCGCCGGCCGACGGGGAACTCCACACCGGGACCGGGCCGGTGACATCGATCGTGGGAGGCCCCGATGCCCGACGTGGCGCAATTCATCCTCACCCGGCTGCGTGAGTGGGGGATCCACCGCGTCTACGGCTACCCGGGCGACGGCATCAACGGGTTCTTGGGGGCCTTCGAAAAGGTGGGCGAGGACCCGTTCTTCACCCAGGCCCGCCACGAGGAGATGGCCGCCTTCATGGCGTGCGCCCACGCCAAGTTCACCGGCGAGATCGGCGTCTGCATGGCCACCTCCGGTCCCGGCGCCATCCACCTCGTGAACGGCCTCTACGACGCCAAGCTCGACCACCAGCCGGTGCTGGCCATCGTCGGCCAGCAGAAGCGCCAGTCGCTGGGTGCCCATTACCAGCAGGAGATCGACCTCCAGGTGCTGTTCAAGGACGTGGGCGGATTCGTGTCCACGGTCATGGAGCGCCATTCGGCGCGCCACGTCGTGGACCGGGCCATCAAGTCGGCGCTCACCGAGCGCAGACCTGCTGTGGTCATCGTGCCCGAAGACGTCCAGGAGTCCGAGTATGAGGACCCGCCGCGCGCCCACGGGAGCGTCTTCTCGAGCGTGGGCTGGTCCCAGCCACACTGCATCCCCGACGAGGCCCTGCTCCGCCAGGCGGCCGACATCCTCAACGAGGGGGAGAAAGTGGCCATGCTCGTGGGCCAGGGTGCCCGCCAGGCGAGCGCCGAAGTGGTCGAGGTGGCCGAGCTTCTGGGGGCCGGGGTGGCCAAGGCGCTCTTGGGCAAGGACGCCGTGCCCGACACCCTGCCCTTCGTGACCGGCTCCATCGGGCTGCTCGGCACCGAGGCGTCCGACAAGATGATGGCCCACTGCGACACCTTGCTCATGGTGGGCACGAGCTTCCCCTACGCCGAGTGGCTGCCCAAGGAGGGCCAGGCCCGGTGCGTGGAGATCGACATCGACGGCTCGCTCATCGGCGTGCGCTATCCCAACGACGTCTCGTTGGTGGGCGACGCCAAGGACACGCTGCGGGCGCTCGTCCCCCTGCTGCGCCGCAAGGAGGACCGTTCGTGGCAGGAGCTCGTCGAAGGCGAGGTCCACACCTGGCGGCGCGTGCTCGAGCACCGCGCCCATCAGGAGGCAGACCCGCTCAACCCGCAGCTCGTGTTCTACGAGCTCAACAAGCGGCTCCCCGACCGCTGCATCATGACCTCGGACTCGGGATCGGCCACCAACTGGTGGGCCCGCTACGTGGACATCCGCCAGGGCATGCAGGCCTCGCTGTCGGGGACGCTCGCCACCATGCTCCCCGGCGTCCCCTACGCCATCGCCGCCAAGTTCGCCTACCCCGAGCGGCCGGTGATCGCCTTCAGCGGCGACGGGGCCTTCGAGATGCTCGGCATGAACGAGCTGCTCACCGTGAAGCGCTACCTCGGCGATCTGGTGTCGAAGAACCCCACCCTCATCTTCTGCGTGCTCGTCAACAGGGACCTGAACCAGGTCTCCTACGAGCAGCGCGTGCTCGGTGCCGACCCCAAGAACCCCTTCACCCAGACAATCCCCTACGTGCCGGCAGCCGACTTCGCCCGCCTTCTCGGCTTCGAGGGCATCAAGGTGGAAAGCCCCGACCAGGTAGCCGGCGCCTGGGACCGGGCACTCGCCGCCGAGGGCCCGGTGCTGCTCGAGTTCGTCACCGACCCGCAGGTCCCGCCGCTGCCACCCCACGTGAGTCCCTCGATGCTCAGAAAGACCCTCGAGGGCCTGGCCAAGGGCGACGAGGACGCCGTGGGCGTGGCCACCAAGGGCTTCAAGGGCAAGTGGGCCGAGGTGTCCGAGCACGCCAAGGACCTGCTCCACATCGACAACGAATGAGCCAGATCGAATGAGCCAGATGCAGCCGACCGGGAGCCTGCGTTGACCGAGATCCTCTCCGGGCACAAGAGCCGTCGCATCCCGGTGAAGCCGGAGCCGGCCATGGCGCTCGGCATGGTGGGCACCGAGGAGCTGGACGTGGGCGCCCTGGAGCGGGCCCTGGCCGAGGAGGTGGACGGAGAGGTCCGCTTCGACTCCGCCAGCCTGGCCATGTACGCCAACGACGCCTCCAATTTCCGCCAGGTGCCCATCGGCGTGGTCGTCCCCCGGACGCTCGAGGCGGTGGAGGCGGCGCACCGGGTGTGCGCCCGCTTCGGAGCCCCCATCGTCAACCGGGGCGGGGGAACGAGCCTGTCGGGCGAGACCGTCAACGTGGCAGTGGTCATCGACAACTCCAAGTACCTCACCGCCATGGAGGACCCCGACACGGGGCACGAGACGGTCACCGTCGAGACCGGTGCCATCAACGAACAGGTCAACCGCCATCTCGGTCCCTACAACCTGGTGTTCGGCCCCGACCCGTCCTCGCACTCGCGCTGCACGATCGGGGGCAACATCGGCAACAACTCCTGCGGAGTGCACTCCGTGCAGTCCCAGCTGTACGGACCCGGGCCGCGCACCTCGGACAACGTGTCCGCCCTGGAGGTCGTCACCTACGACGGGGAGCGCTTCTGGGTAGGAGTGGGCGAGGAGGACCAGCTCGACGACATCGTGCGCGCCGGGGGCCGCAAGGGCGAGATCTATGGCGCACTGCGTCGCCTACGCGACCGCTACGCCGAGGACATCCGGGCCGGCTTCCCTTCCGTGGAACGGCTGCCACGCCGGGTGTCGGGCTACAACCTCGACGAGCTGCTCCCCGAGAAGGGCTTCAACGTGGCCCGGGCGCTGGTGGGCACCGAGAGCACCTGTGTGACGGTGCTGCGGGCTGAGCTCATGCTCACCCCCGCCCTCATGCAACGGGAGCTGGTGGTCGTCCAGTACGACGACGTCATCGAGGCGGCGGCGGCCGTGCCCGAGATCCTGGCCCAGTTCCGCCCCATCGGCCTCGAGGGCATCGACGACCGGCTCTTCGCCGACCAGCAGGCGCTGGACATGAACATGCACGATCTGGAGGAGCTGCCCCGACCGGGACCGCACGCCTGGCTGCTCGTGCAATTCGGCGCCGACTCCGAAGAGGAGACGTCCGACCAGGTCCACGCCTTCGTGCAGTGGTGCAAGGAGCGCGGCTACGACGGCGATCGCGTCGTGGTCTCCAGGAGCCGCCAGCAGGGCGGCAACAGCGAGGACTTCTGGGCCATCCGCGAAGCGGGGCTGGGATCGACCGCCTTCCCCCCCGGCGGCGACCACTGGCCGGGGTGGGAGGACTCGGCGGTGCCGCCCGAGAACATGGCGGACTACCTGCGCCAGCTCAAGGAGCTCTACGACAAGCACGGCCTGAAAGGCGCCTTCTACGGCCACTTCGGCCAGGGATGCCTGCACTCGCGCATCAGCTTCGACCTCTACAACGCCGAGGGCGTCCGCCACTACCGGGCCTTCATGGAAGAGGCGGCCGACCTGGTCGTCTCCCACGGGGGGACGCTGTCGGGCGAGCACGGCGACGGCCAGCAGCGCGCCGAGCTGCTGTCCAAGCAGTACAGCGAGAAGCTCCTAGCGGCCATGCGGGAGTTCAAGCTGATATGGGACCCGCGTTGGAGGATGAACCCGGGGAAGGTGATCGACCCCTACCGTCTGGACGAGAACTTGAAGCTGGGCGTCGACTACAACCCGGCTCGGCCGCCGGTCAAGTTCACCTACAAGGCCGACCATGACGACTTCGCCCATGCCGCCCTGCGCTGCGTGGGGGTGGGCAAGTGCCGGGTGCCCGAAGGGGACCAGACCATGTGCCCGAGCTACCAGGTCACCCGGGAGGAGACCCACTCCACGCGCGGCAGGGCCCGCCTGCTCTTCGAGATGCTGCGCGGCGAGGTCATCACCGACGGATGGGCGTCCAAGGAGGTCTTCGACGCCCTCGACCTGTGCCTTGCGTGCAAGGGGTGCACCAACGACTGCCCCGTCAACGTGGACATGCCCACCTACAAGGCCGAGTTCCTCTACCACCACTACAAGGGCTGGCGGCGTTGGCGGCCCCGCCACGGATACGCCTTCGGCTACATCGACAAGGCGGCCCGCCTGGCCGTGACCGTCCCCGAGCTGGCCAACTTCGCCACCCACGCGCCGGGGCTGCGCCGACTGGCCAAGACGGCAGCCGGCATCGACCGAAAGCGCCAGCTGCCCACCTTCGCCCCCATGACCGTCCAGGAGTGGTTCCGCCGCCGCGGGGGCAGCGCCACCCCGCAGGGCAGGCCGGTGGTGCTGTTCCCCGACACGTTCAACAACCACCTGCACACCCAGGTGGGGGTGGCCTGCGTGGAGGCCCTGGAGGCGGCCGGCTGGCAGGTGGTGATGCCCGAGGGGCACCTGTGCTGCGGGCGCCCCCTCTACGACTTCGGCCTGCTCGACTCGGCCGAGCGCTACCTGCAGCGCCTGGTGGACGTCCTTCGCCCCTACGCCCGCGCCGGTATCCCGGTGGTGGGCATGGAGCCCAGTTGCCTGGCAGTGCTCAAGGACGAGCTGACCAAGCTGCTCCCCCACGACGACGACGCCGAGCGCCTCAAGCGTTGTGCCTACCACTTCGGCGAGTTCTTCGAGGCCTTCGACGTCGAGGTCCCCCCCATGAGCGGGCCGGCTCTGCTGTGGGGCCACTGCCATCACAAGGCGACGGGCGGCGTGGACAGCGAGCGTAAGGTGCTCGAGCGCATGGGCCTGGGCGTGGAGGAGCCCACCGGCGGATGCTGCGGGCTGGCCGGGTCGTGGGGCTTCGAGAAGGGCAAGCACGACATCTCCATCGACTGCGGGGAGCAGGCGCTGCTCCCGGCCGTGCGCGCCACCTCGCGTAATTCGGTGGTGGTGGCCAACGGCTTCTCGTGCCAGACGCAGATCGAGCAGGCCGGCTCGGGACGGCGCGCCCTGCACCTGGGCGAGGTCATGGCCCTGGCCCGCCAAAGGGATATCGAATTGATTGATGCCGACCAGCAACGCATCCGTGAAAACCTCTAGGCCTTGAAAGGAAGTTCGGAGGAAAGAGCCTTGGTGCTGCGGTATACGGAACAACTCGATAAACAGGAGACCCAACTGCAGTAGTTGCGGAAACAGATTCAAGATACG
>JBJKRZ010000047.1:0-8230 GCA_046704365.1 Acidimicrobiales bacterium
CGAGCTGCGTGCCTTCCCCTCTCCGGAGGCGCTCTTGGACCTGTTGTCGTCGGCCCAGGGGGTGAGAGCCAGCAAGCTCCCGCCGGCTTGTGGACGGGCGGTGGTGGCGCTGGCGCGGGCCGTCTCGGAGGGAGACCTCGTTGTCGACGTTGGCGTGGCCCCGGCGGAGCTGACCTCCGCCTTGCAGGCCATCGCCGGCGTAGGGCCCCCGACGGCGTCCTACGTGACGATGCGGGCGCTGGGCGATCCCGACGCGTTCTCGGCCGGGGACCCCGGGGCGCGTCGGGGGGCGGCTCACCTCGGGCTCCCCGAGAGGCCTGCCACTCTCGCCCGCCGCGCCGAACGGTGGCGGCCATGGCGCGCCTACGCCCTCGTGCACCTGTGGTCGGCGCCCATCACCTCGTCCACGCCCCCCGACCACCCGCCGTCACCCCTGCCCGAGAAGGAGAGTGCTGCATGAACCACGAGCCCACGCAGGCCACGACACTCGACAGCCCCCTCGGCCCGCTCGTGCTCGAAGCCGACGACGAGGCCCTGCTCGCTGTGTGGCTCCCCGGCTCGACAGGCCGTCGCCGGACGAGGCCACCGGTCACCGTGTCGCGCCGCCGGAGCCCCGCCGGCCCCCTCGTGACGGCGGTGTCGCAGTTGCAGGAGTACTTCGAGGGGCGCCGCCCGCGCTTCGACCTCCCGACCAAGCTGTCGGGGACCGACTTCCAGCGCCAGGTGTGGCGGAGCCTTCGAGACATCCCCTACGGGTCGGTGGTGAGCTATGCCGAGCTGGCCGCCATGGTCGGTCGCCCGGGAGCGTTCCGGGCCGTGGGCCAGGCCAACGGGGCCAACCCCCTGCCCATCGTGCTGCCCTGCCACCGAGTGGTGGCCAGCGGCGGGCGCATCGGCGGCTACGGCGGGGGGCTCGCGATGAAGCGCCGGCTGCTCGCCCTCGAGGGCGTGGAGGGCCTCTGATCTCCAGCCGGCGAGGGAGCGATACTCGAGTTGGCACGTTTCTAAGGATTTCTAAGGCGAGGTAACCGAACGTTAGAAAGGGTTAGACTCCGGGCGTGCAGCGGCGGGACAACCCGTACACGCCCGGAGCCGGACGCAAGCCGCCCTACCTGGCCGGACGGAACAAGGACCTTGAGGACTTCAGCTCCCTCGTCGAGGTGCTCTCGGGGGGCGGGGCCGATCGCAGCCTCATCTACTACGGGTTGCGCGGCGTGGGGAAGACCGTGCTCCTCATGGAGCTCGACATCTTGGCCTCCGAGGCCGGCTGGGCGAGCACCGACGTGCAAGAGGTCGGCTCGCAGCCCGACTTCCGGGCCACCTTTGCCCAGATGGCCTCGCGCCTGTTGCGCGAGATGAGCCGCAAGCATCGAATCAAGGACCGAGTCGAGCGCGCCCTAGGTGTAGTGAAAGCGTTCAGCGTGCTCACGCCCGGCGGCGTCCAGCTCAAGCTCGACGTGGACGCGGTGACCGGGGTCGCGGACTCGGGCGACCCCGAGCAGGACCTCGTGGAGTTGCTCCGCGAGATTGGCGAGGCCGCTCGAGCGGCAGGAAGCGGGGCGCTGTTCCTGATCGACGAGATGCACAACCTCGACAGCCCCGCCCTCGCCGCCGTTTGCATGGCGTTCCAGGCCGTGAGCCGCGCCGCCCTGCCGGTCGCGCTCGTGGGTGGAGGGCTTCCCGACCTCCAAGAGCGCTTGATGCGGGCGAAGCCCTACGCCGACCGTCTCTTCGAGTACCGAGAGCTTGGAAGCCTCACCACCCCCGCCGCCCGCGTCGCCCTCGTGAAGCCCGCCGCCACCTTGGGACTCGGGTTCGACGAAGACGCGGCCCGTGCCGTCGTGCAGATGGCTGCCGGCTACCCGTACTTCCTCCAGGAGTATGGCCGAGAACTGTGGAACGCCGCCGAAGCCCCCACCGTCACCATGGCCGACGTCGAAGAAATTCGCGACCTCGTCAAGGAACAGCTGGCCCGCACCTTCTACGGGACCCGCTTCGCCCTGGCCAGCGACGCCGAGCAGCGGTACCTGGCGGCGATGGCATCACTGGGTTCACCGCCGTGCGCGACGGCCGAGGTCGCCCGAGCCTGGGGAGCGGAGAACCAGCGACAGACCTCGCCGCATCGGGACAATCTCATTCAACAGGGTCTCATTTGGTCGCCACGCCGAGGACAGGTGGACTTCACCGTCCCCCTGTTTGCCGAGTACCTCCTCGAGCACCACCCCTTGGCCGGATTCGATGAGGTGTGAAGCGCGCCGCGCCCGCCCCTTCGAGCTTCGGGGCGCTCTTTCGACCATCGATAGCGTCCTCGAGGACTACGTCATGTCCGCCCACCTGGGGAGGGCCGCATGAAACTCGTCACAGTTGTCATGAAGGTGCGGCGTCATGAGAGCGCGGCGTCATGAGAGTGCGGCACTGAGCAGAGCTAGCGGGAGCTGACGGCCACGGCGCTGGCGGCGGTCGGCCGCCGGGCGGCCAGCATGGGTGACACGACGTCAGCCGGGGCGGGCCGGCCGAGCAGGAACCCCTGGGCCCGGTCGCAGCCCAGGCGGCACAGCTCGCCCATGGCCATCTCGGTCTCCACCCCCTCTGCCACGGCCATGAGGCCGAGCGAGTGGGCGAGGGCGATGACGGCTCCCACGATGACCGACTCGTCGGACTCGCCGCCCAGCCCGTCGACGAAGGTGCGGTCCACCTTGAGCGAGTCGATGGGGAAGTGCTTCAGGTACGACAGCGACGAGTAGCCGGTCCCGAAGTCGTCGATGCCGATGCGCACGCCCAGGCGCCGAACCTCGCCCAGGATGTCGGCGGCCAGGCGCTCGTCGTGCATGAGGGTGCCCTCGGTGATCTCGAGGCACAGGGCCCCGGGCTCGAGACCGCTCGCCGACAGCGTCTCGCTCAGCGTGGCGACGAATTGGGGACTGGCCAGCTGCCGAGGTGAGATGTTCACGTTGACCACGATGGGCTCGGCTCCCGCCGCCGAGGCTTCGGCGTTCCAGGCTGCGGCCTGCCGGCAGGCCTCTTCGAGCACCCAGGCCCCGATGGGGACGATGAGCCCGCATTCCTCGGCCACCCGGATGAACTGCGCCGGCGCCAGCAGCCCCCGGCGCGGGTGCTCCCAGCGCACCAGGGCCTCCAGGGCTGTGATCGACCTGCTGGGCAGGTCGACGATGGGCTGGTAGTGGAGGCGGAACTCGCCGGCGGCCAGGGCGTGGTGCAGCTCGTTCAGGACCTGCAGGTTCTCCAGTGCCGCAGCGTGGCCCTTGCCGTCGAAGACCTCGACGCAGTTGCGCCCTGCCTCCTTGGCCAGGTACATGGCGGTGTCGGCATCGCGCAACAAGGTGGCGGCCGGCGAGGCGCCGTCGGTGACGGCCACACCGATGCTGGCTGTCACGTACACGTTCGACCCGGCCACCTCAAAGGGGAGCTTGAGCACCTCCAGGACGCGCCGGGCGGCCAGGACCGGCTCCTCGTCGTCGGCCAGGCCCTCCCACAAGATGGTGAATTCGTCGCCGCCGAAGCGCGCCACCGTGTCCTCGCTGCGCACGGCGTCGGCCAGTCGCCGGGCCACCGCCCGCAGCAGGTCGTCCCCGGCGGCGTGACCCAGTCCGTCGTTGACGAATTTGAAGCGGTCCAGGTCCAAAAAGGCCACGACCACCTGCCGGTGCTGGCGCTGAGAGCGTGAGAGGGCCATGGCCAGCCGGTCGAGGAAGAGCACTCGGTTGGGCAGTCCCGTGAGCGGGTCGTGGATGGCGGCGTGGGCCAGGCGCTCGCGCATGAGGCGCTGCTCGGTGACGTCTTGCACCTGGCCGATGATGTAGAGCGGTCTGCCGCTCGAGTCGCGTACGCACGAGATGTGGATCTGCGCCCAGACCTCTCGCCCGTCGGCGTGCAGGAGGCGTTTTTCCATCTGGTAGCCGTCGGACAGGCCCCGCACCACCATGCGCCGTTCCGCCACGCCGATCTCCTCGTCGTCGGGGTGGGAGATCGACTCGATGCTGCGCCCCACGATGGCGGACGGGGCGACGCCGATGATGTCGCCGAAGGCTTTGTTGGCTCTCAGGAACACTCCCTCCAGCGAGGCCAGTGCGATGCCGATGGGGGCGTCCTCAAAGGCGCTGCGAAAGCGCTCGTTGGCCTCGTAGAGGTCGGTGATGTCGTGCAGGTTGCCCACGATCCCGCCCACGTCCGGGTCGTCCATCCGGTTGGTGATGGCGGCTTCGAAGTGGCGCCACTGCCCCTGTCCGTCACGGATGCGCAGCTTGCTGTGCAGGATCTCAGAGGGGTCGGCCACCAGGCGCGGGAACTCGTCAGTCACCTGGCGGAGGTCGACGGGGTGGATGAAGCCCTCGGCGGAGTGTCCGAGGTACTCGTCGACGGGCAGCCCCAGCAGTCGCTCGAAGGCGGGGCTCACGTAGGTGAGGAGGCCCTGCTCGTCGACGACGACGATGATGTCCGAGGCCTGTGTCACGAGCGCCCGGAAGCGGCGCTCGGAGTGGCGGACCCCGGTCTCGGCCGCCTCCCTCTCGGCGGTGACCCGGCCCACCAGGCCGACGGTGAGGACGGTGCCGAGCATGGTCAGGCCGGCCAGCCCATGCACCAGCGGCTGGGCGATGAGGGTGGGGGCGAGGTGCACGACGATGGCCGCCTGCCCGATTCCCATCCAGAGCACGGTCCCCGCCACCGCCCAGGGCGTGACGCGCGAACCGAAGAGCCGGAAGGCCGCCCCCGAGGAGAACACGAACCCGATGGAGAGGATGGGCCCCCACCCCGTGGCATAGGCCACGACCATCACGATGCCCATGTTCACGAGCACGAACAGCGGCATGTGCCACCGCTCCTCGTCGTTGCCCCAGGCGATGGCCGAGAGCACCGATACGGTGCCACCGGCGAAGACGATGGTGACGAGGAACCAGTAAGGGAGCGGGGCGACGAGCCCCTGCCAACGGAAGATGCAGAAGGCGGCCGCCACCGGAGGGTTGGCCAGCAACGTCACGTCGCCCACGCGCCGGCGCACGCCCCTCAGGAGAGGTTCCTGCTCGCTCCCGAGTTCGGTGCCTACCCGCCGGCTCGCCACCACCTAGGAGCAATCGGCCACAACGGCCGTCGGCTTGAATGGCCTCCCCAACAACCACCCAACGTCGTCAACAATCACCCAACGCCGTCAGCGACGGGGGAACCACGACCCCCTGTCGAGCAGCAGCATGGCGGCGATGCCGAGCATCCACACGTCCTTGGCCATGGCCCGGCCGTCGGAGGTGGGACGGATGCTGCCCTGGCGGTGGAGACCGGGCGTCTTGGCGTAGAGGTTGAGCAGGCCGCCGGCGAAGGAGGCCAGGCCCAGCCCGGCGAGCCAGCTGGGAACGAAGGGCACGACCAGGGCCCCGCCCAGAGCCAGCTCGGCTGCCGTCAGGGCCCGGAGGAAGGTGCGGGGGTCCATGTCGGCCACCAAGGGGTACGCCTGGCCGGCCAGGCCGTGCAGGCGCTTGGCCGTGTCGTCGTCGGCGTCCAGCTTGGCGAGGGCGGAGTCGAGGATGAAGCCGCCTGCTGCCACCCGGCCACCGAGGTGGCGGATCTTCGTCCGCTTCGTGAGCACGATCTTCGATCCCAGCACGTCTACGACCTCCTGCTCGTCGGCCCGCCTTCCACCGGCTCTCGCTCTCTTCCCCCCTCACCTACCCGTTCCTGCGCCACGGGCCACATGGAGGATCGACGCTGGGTTCAGTCGCCGGAGTGGGCTCAGTCGCCGGAGAAGGAGAACACGAACAGCTGGGTGCCGTAGGCCACCAGGCGCGGCGCCCCGGTTCCCTCAGGCCCGCAGTCCCACAGCGCCATGTCGGCCGAGGCATAGCCGTCGCCGGCATGGCGCGCCCGGCCGTGGGCCAGCACCCAGGAAGAGCGGCAGTCGTCGAGCAGGTGCACCGTGAGGTCGAGGCTGGGGGCGAACCAGTTGTGGCGCTGCGACGGTCCCAGCTTCTCGCCCACGGCACCGGGCATGGTGTCGACGAGCGCCACCAGGGCCAAGGGGTCGAGGAGGCCGTCCTCGCCCATGGGGGGGTCGTCGAGGCGGTACCACATGGCGTTCTCCGCCCGCCCCGGGCGGTAGTCCTCCCAGGGAGCGTGGCCGAGGACCGTCCTGCCCTCGACCCGCTCGGACCAGAAGGCCATGGGGGTGAAGCCCTCCACCCCTTGCGGGAGTGGGCTGCGCCACGAGCGGCACTGCGCGGGGGGCGCGATGGCGGCGGGCGGTTCCAGGTCGGTGAAGGCGAAGCCCCGGCGGGGCACGCCGAACACCGCCGTCGTCACGTGCCCGCTCCCGGACCCGGGGTTGCGCACCTCGGCCCGCAGGTGCGACATGGAGCGTCCCCGGCGCAAGGTCTGGACCTCGATGGTGACCGGGCCGTGGGCCACCTGGGCCACGAAGGCGGTGTGCAAGGTGCGCAGGCGCTCCTCGGGGGCGCCCAGCTCGGCGGCCATGGCCCGGCAGGCCAGGGCCGTCACGATCCCGCCCTGGGGGAGCGGGCGCAGGTTCCAAGCCTCGGCCACGGTGGCCTCGTAGCGTCCCCGGCCCACGGCCCGCACCGCCGTCTCCTCGGCGAACGCGCTCACCATGCGACGACGATCAGGCCCTCAAGCGGAACCGGGCAGGGCGGCGGGCGTCCCGCCCTCGACGAGGGCGCTCGCCACGTCCTCGAGCGACACGCCGAGCTCGGCGGCTTTGGCGGCGGCCTCGACGGGGAAGATGTTCTTCACGATGAGCGGGTCCGAGGTGACCGTGTAGTCGGGCGCCAGGTGGCGGGCGTAGCGGTCGATGTAGAGCAGCTGCTTGGCGATGAGCACCAGCTGGCGCGGCGCGGTGGCGTCGAAGGCCTTGAGCAGCTCGAGTGACTGGGTCACCAGCTGGCCGATGTCGATGGCCCCGTAGCCGGCCTGGAGGATGGGACCGAGGATGGAGTTGAGGAAGGCGCCGATCTCCTCGTCGGTGCCCACGCCAGGGGGGAAGACCCCCACCCGGCGGTAGGCAGCCGCCACCCGGGTGAAGTCCAGGTCGAAGCTGCAGGTGTAGAACAGGTCCTTCAGGACCTGCTTCCACTCGTCCTCGAGCTCTCCCATGATGCCGAAGTCGAGATAGCAGCCCCGGCCGTCCTCGAGGGCCCATACGTTCCCGGCGTGCATGTCGCCGTGAAAGGGCCCGTGCGCCATCACCGCCTCGGCCCACACCTTGGCGCCCCAGCGCAGGATGAGCCTGCCGTCGATGCCCCGGCGGGCCAGCTCTGCGAAGTCGTCCATGGGCACGCCGTACACGCGCTCCATGCAGATGGTGCGCGGCCCGCAGTAGTCCCAGTACACCTCGGGAGCGGTGATGAGCGAGTTGTCGCCGAAGGCGCCGATGTTCTGGCGGAAACGGTCCTGCTGCCATGCCTCGCGGACGGGGTTGAGCTCCTCGAAGGTGACGGCGTGCACGTCGCGGATGATGTCGCGCGCCCCCGAGGTGCGCCCCCACGGCGTCTTCTCCACGAGCCGGGCCACCCGGTAGCTGTTGCGCAGGTCCCTGGCCATCTGGTCCCTGATGCCCGGCCGCTGCACCTTGACCACCGCCTGGCGGCCGTCGGCCAGCGTGCAGGCGTGCACCTGGCCCACCGAGGCGGCCGACAGTGGCACGTCCTCGAAACTGGCGAACAGCTCACCGACCGGCGCGCCCAGGTCGTCCTCGATGGTGGCCCGCACCACCTCGGTGGGGAAAGGGGGCACGGCGTCGAGGCAGCGCCGGGCCGCCTCGGCCAGCACGGCCGGGAACAGCGGGCCGGAGCTGGCCATGATCTGGCCCGCCTTCACGAAGGTGGGGCCGAGCTTGATGAAGCCGTCCACCAGCCCGGCGCACGCCACCGCCACCGGGTCGCGTCCCCGCCTGCGCGCCAACCCGACGGCGAGCGCCCGCAGCACCGACCAGGCCAGGACCGCCCCCACCACGACGAGCCGCCCCAGGTCCCCGGGCCGCAAGGCCTGGAGCGGGGGCGCTTCGCTCACCAAGGCGTCGGGGGGCGGGCCGGCGGCGAAGGGGGGCGGGTGCGTGGCGGTGCCCTGGAGGTGGCGGTGGCCGTGCATCGAGGTCCGAGCCTGCGTCGTCAGGAGCGCTGGGGGGGCCGGCGACGGAGCATCCGGTAAGGGTAGGGGAGCATGCGCAGGCGCTCGGGCAGCGGAGCGGTGACGACGCGCAGGGCGGCCAGCT
>JBJKRZ010000048.1:0-6090 GCA_046704365.1 Acidimicrobiales bacterium
TTCTTCGACGATCTCGCCCCCGGGGACTTCGTCGTCCACCGTCACCACGGCGTGGCCCGCTACGCCGGCATGGTGACCCGCACGGTGGGCGGCGCCTCGCGCGACTACCTGCTGCTCGAGTACCGCGGCGACGACAAGCTGTACCTGCCCTCGGACCAGATCGAGTCCATCACCCCCTACAGCGGTGGCGAGTCGCCCACCTTGAGCCGCCTGGGGGGTAGCGACTGGAGCCGCACCCGGGCCAAGGCTCGCGCCGCCGTGCACGAGGTGGCCAAGGAGCTGGTCGAGCTGTACCGCACCCGCATGCAGATCGAGGGCCACGCTTTCGCGGTCGACACCCCGTGGCAGGCCGAGCTCGAGGACGCCTTCCCCTACGTGGAGACCGTCGACCAGCAAAGAGCCATCGAGGACGTGAAGGCCGACATGGAGGCGCCCGCCCCCATGGACCGCCTGGTGTGCGGCGACGTGGGCTTCGGCAAGACCGAGGTGGCGGTGCGCGCCGCCTTCAAAGCTGTGCAGGACGGCATGCAGGCAGCCGTGCTCGTGCCCACCACCCTTTTGGCCCAGCAGCACGCCCAGACCTTCGCCGAGCGCTACGCCGGGTTCCCGGTCCGCGTCGAGATGCTGTCGCGTTTCCTCACCACGGCCCAGGCCCGCCAGGTGGTGAAGGGGCTGGCCGACGGATCGGTGGACGTGGTGGTGGGGACGCACCGCCTGCTGGCCGGCGACGTGCGCTTCAAGCGCCTCGGCCTGCTCGTGGTGGACGAGGAGCAACGCTTCGGGGTGAGCCACAAGGAGGCCATCAAGGCGCTTTCCGAGGGGGTGGACGTGCTCACGCTCACGGCGAGCCCCATCCCCCGAACCCTCGAGATGTCGCTCACCGGCATCCGCGAGATGTCGCTCATCAACACCCCTCCCGCCGAGCGCCAGCCCATCCTCACTTACGTGGGGGAGTACGACGAAGCAGCGGTGACCGAGGCCCTGCGCCGGGAGCTCCTGCGTGAGGGACAGGTCTTCTTCGTCCACAACTGGGTCCAGGACATCGACAGGGTGGCCGACCGCCTGCACCAGCTGGTGCCCGAGGCGCGCATCGCCGTGGCTCACGGGCAGATGGACGAAGGCTCGCTCGAGAAGGTGGTGCTGGACTTCTGGGAGAAGCGTTTCGACGTGCTGGTGTGCACCACCATCATCGAGTCCGGCATCGACATGCCCACGGTGAACACCCTGGTGGTCGACCGCGCCGACCGCCTGGGCCTGGGCCAGCTCCACCAGCTGCGCGGTCGCGTGGGGCGTTCGGGCCAGCGCGCCTACGCCTATCTCCTGCACCCGGCCGATCGCACCCTGACGGAGTCCGCCTACGAGCGGCTGCGGACTATCGGCGAGCACACCGAGCTGGGCAGCGGCTTCAAGATCGCCATGCGCGACTTGGAGATCCGCGGTGCCGGCAACCTGCTCGGGCGCGACCAGTCGGGGCACATCGCCGCCGTGGGCTACGACCTGTACGTCCAGCTGGTGGCCGAGGCGGTGGCCGAGCTCAAGGGCGAGCCGCTGCGGCCGCCGGTGGAGGTCACCATCGACATCCCCTCCGATGCCCATCTTCCCGCCGTCTACGTGGAACGCGAGGACCTTCGCCTGGAGGCCTACCGCCGCTTGGCGGCGGTGGAGCGCGACGAGGAGGTGGCCGACATCCGGGCCGAATGGCAGGACCGTTTCGGGCCGCTCCCGGCCCCCGCCGAGGGGCTGCTGGAGGTGGCCGCCCTGCGAGTGCAGTGCCTGCGCACCGGCGTGCGCGACGTCACGGTCACCGCGGCGCGCGCTCCGGTGGTCCCCGGGCGCAGGCGCACCGTGATGGCCCGGCTGTCGCCCCTCGAGCTTCCTGCTTCGGCCCAAGTGCGTCTGCGCCGGCTGCAGCCCGAGGCGCTGTACAAGGAGGAGCCCCGCCAGCTGCAGGTGCCCCTCGAGGCCGGGGCGGTGGCGTCGGCGCTGGCGGAACTGCTGCTCTCGCTGGTCCCACCGGACACCGAGCCCGCTCCCGCCCGAGGGAGAAGGGCCGAAAGCGAAGCATCGGCCGCTGGGCTCCCCCGGTAGAGTGTCGGTCTCCGTGAGACGCCTCTTCTCCTTGGCGGTGCTTGCCGCCCTGGCAGCGGCCACCGCCGCCTGTGACATCTCCCCCTCGGCCGCCACCGTGGAGGGGGCAAGCGTGAGCCGCAGCCAGCTCGACGCCCAGCTCAGTGCCATCTCCCAGAGCCCTTACGCCCAGTGCGCGCTGCAGCTCCAGGGCGAGAACCTGCCTTCGACCGTGGCCGGCGCCGGTGACTTCACGGTGTCCACCCAGCTGTCGTCGGCCGTGCTCTCCACCATGGTTCTCGAGCGCCTGGTCGACGCCGACCTGGCACGCCGTGGCCACCCGGTGACCGCCACCGACCTGGCCGACGCCAAGGCCGACCTCGCCACCCAGCTCACACCGGGCAGCGGCAGCGCCAGCCCGTGCCCCGGCGCGCTGGCCGGCCAACCTCTGGTCGACCGGCTGCCTCCGCTGTTCCGCAACGAGGAAGTGGGCTTCCTGGCCGCCCAGGAGCAGCTGGCGATCACCCTGGGCAAGGTGGACGTGAGTCGTCCGGCCCTGCTCGCTTACTACAAGGCCCACCCCAGCCAATTCCAGGAGATATGCCTGAGCGACATCGCCGTGTCCACCCAAGCCGAGGCGCAGTCCATCCGTGCCGCCATCACCTCGGGGTCCACCAGCTTCGCCGCCCAAGCCGCGCAGAACTCGATCGACACCCAGACGGCGCCCGGCGGGGGGCAGATCCCCTGCGTCGCCGCTTCACAGATCGTCAACCAGGTCATCCTCAACGCCATCTCGGGCCTGGGGCCCGGTCAGATCAGCCAGCCGGTGTTCGAGAACACGAGCTCCACTGGCGCCTCCAACGGTGTCTGGTTCCTCTTGAAGGTGGACTCGCGCCCCACCGTCGCCTTCTCCCAGGCGCAGTCCTCGATCCGCCAGCAGCTCCTCTCGGCCCAGAACGCCACCGTGTCGGCCGAGTTCTCGCGACTGGCCAAAAAGGCGAAGGTGGTCATCGACCCCCGCTACGGCACCTGGAGCCCGACTTCCGGGGTCGTGGCCCCGCCGGCACCGCCCGCCGACGACCTGCTGTCGCGCACCGCCGATGTCCCGGGCACAGCGGCGGCCGGCTCCGTGGCCGGCGCTCCCTCCGGCTGACGACGCCTCGTGCCGCTGGGGGCAGTCCACCCAGCCGATCGGTTCCGCCGCGATGGTGTAAAGCTGCCTTCGAGCGGTAATGGACGCCAACTTCGAGAATTCGACACCGGGACGCGGGTCCTCGGGCCAGACCGGGCGGACCCGGCCCAAGGTCGTCGTGGTCGGGCTCGGGCCTGCCGGAGCCGACTTCACGCCCGAGAGGGCCCGTCGTGCGCTCGAGCAGGCGGCAAGGGTGTTCGTGCGGACCACCCGCCACCCGGCCGTGGATGGCCTCGCCGTCGACGTGGCCGCCTTCGACGACCTCTACGAGCGCGCCGAGGACTACGAGGCTCTCTACGGCGAGATGGTCCGGGTCCTCGTGGCTGCCGCCGTCGAAGCACAGATCGGGGGTCGCTACGTCGCCTACGCGGTGCCGGGCTCGCCCCTCGTGGCCGAGCGTTCGGTGACGTTGCTGAGAGAAGTGCCGGAGCTCGACGTGGAGGTCGTGCCCGCACCTTCGTTCTTGGACCTGGCCTGGGAGCGCTTGGGTGTCGACCCGCTCGTGGCCGGGGTGCGCCTCGTCGACGCCCTCGACTTCGCCGCCGCAGCCGCCGGGCAGCGGGGGCCGCTTCTCGTCGGCCACTGTCACAGTCGGGACGTGCTCTCGGCCGTGAAGCTCGCCGTGGACGACCCCGCAGGGAGCGAGGTGGTGGTCCTGCACCATCTGGGCCTGCCCGACGAGGTGGTGCGGCGCGTGCCATGGGAGGAGCTCGACCGCAGCGTCGATCCCGACCATCTCACGTCGCTGTGGATCCCCGAGCTCGAGGCACCGGTGGCAGCGGAGCTGGTGCGCCTGGAGGAGCTGGTCCGCACCTTGCGCCAGCGTTGTCCGTGGGACCGGCGTCAGTCGCACGGGTCGCTCGCCCGGCACCTCCTCGAGGAGGCCTACGAGACGATCGACGCCATCGAGGCACTCGACAGCGCCGAGCCCGAGGTCCCCTCGTCGCTGGTCGCCCACCTGGAGGAGGAGCTCGGCGACCTGCTCTTCCAGGTCGTGTTCCACTCCGTGTTGGCCGCCGAGGAGGGGCGCTTCACACTTGCCGACGTGGCCCGCAGCGTCCACGACAAGCTGGTGTCCCGCCATCCGCACGTGTTCGGTGACGCCGTGGCCGAGACGCCCGAGGCGGTGGCCGAGCGCTGGGAGCAGCTCAAGAAAGCCGAGAAGGGCCGCCAGAGCATCACCGAGGGCATCCCCGAAGCGCTGCCCGCGCTGGCACTGGTGGCCAAGCTCCAGCGCAAGGCCGAGTCGCTCGGCCTACCCGCCCCCGACGCCACCGGGCGACGCGCCGAGGTGGGTTCCGCCTTGGCCCGGCTGGCAGCCGGCGATGCCGACGGCTCGGGAGAGACCCTCGACGCCGGGGCCGGCGAGTCACAGGCGGTGGGAGAGGCGTTGTTCGCCTTGGCCGACCTGGCGCGACGCGCCGGCGTCGACCCCGAGACCGCCCTGCGGGCCTCCGCCCGCCGTTTCCGGAGCCACCTCGAGGCCAGCGAGAACGTCCCCGGCTAGGGCCTACGCTCGCCAGCTCCGCCCGGCCCGCCAGGCCAGCGGGTAACTTCTACAACAGCAACCACAGGGGCAACAGCGGTCATGAGCGCCATCGAGCACGTCCAGGCGCGGGAGGTCCTCGATTCCCGCGGCAATCCAACCGTCGAGGTCGAGGTGATCCTGGCCTCCGCCGCCGCCGGGCGGGCCATCGTGCCCTCGGGGGCCTCGACGGGCAGCCACGAGGCGACCGAGTGGCGCGACGGCGGGGAGCGCTACGGGGGCAAGGGTGTGCTCGGCGCCGTCGAACGCGTGAACGGCGAGATCGCCGACGTGCTCGAGGGCTTCGACGCCGTGGACCAGCGCGGCGTGGACTTCACCCTGGTGGACCTGGACGGCACCCCGACCAAGGGACGGTTGGGAGCCAACGCCATATTGGGCGTGTCCCTGGCGGTGGCCAAGGCGGCGGCCGACGAGGTCGGGCTGCCCCTGTACCGCTACGTAGGGGGAGCCAACGCCCATGTGCTGCCGGTGCCGCACATGAACGTGCTCAACGGCGGGGCCCACGCCGACAACTCGGTGGACTTCCAGGAGTTCATGATCGCCCCGGTGGGCGCCGCTTCGTTCTCCGAGGGCCTGCGCTGGGGTGTGGAGACGTACCACGCCCTCGCAAAGGTGCTGCGCTCGCGCCGGCTCGCCACCACCGTGGGCGACGAGGGCGGCTTCGCCCCCGACCTGCCCTCGAACGAGACGGCGGTGCAGGTGCTGCTCGAAGCCATCGAAGCGGCAGGCCGCACGCCCGGTGAGGACCTTGCCATCGCCCTAGACCCGGCCACCACCGAGCTGTGGAAGGACGGCGGCTACGAGCTGGCCGGCGAGGGGCGGCGGCTGGCACCGGCCGAGATGGTCGAGTACTGGGTGCAGTTGTGTGACCGATACCCGATCCTCTCCATCGAGGACGGCATGGCCGAGGACGACTGGGACGGGTGGGCCCGGATGACCGGAGCGCTGGGGGGCCGCATCCAGCTCGTGGGCGACGACGTGTTCGTCACCAACCAAGCGCGCCTCGAGCGGGGGATCGCCGCCGGGGTGGCCAACGCCATCTTGGTCAAGGTCAACCAGATCGGCACGCTGACCGAGACCCTCGACACCATGGCCGGCGCCGCCAGGGCCGCCTACGCCTGTGTCATGTCGCACCGCTCAGGTGAGACCGAGGACACCACCATCGCCGATCTGTCCGTGGCCACCAACTGCGGGCAGATAAAGACGGGGGCTCCGGCGCGCTCGGACCGCGTGGCCACGTACAACCAGCTGCTGCGCATCGAAGTGGAGCTTGGCGAGTCGGCGG
>JBJKRZ010000049.1:0-7570 GCA_046704365.1 Acidimicrobiales bacterium
CCCCCCGCCGGGCGCCCGCCGCGCCGCCCCAGCGGACTGGGGCCCACCCGGCGGCCGGGAGCCTCGGGCGAGCAGCGTGGCAGACTCGGCTCCTAGGCACAGCGCCAGCCGCTGGCGCCGGCGTCGAGCGAGGAGATGCCATGCCCGGGGTGAAAGTGGTGACCGACAGCGCCTGTGACCTCGCGCCGGCCATGGCCGAGGAACGCGGTGTGAGGGTGGTCCCCCTCACCATCCGTTTCGGTTCGGAAGAATTCGTCGACCGCGAGCAGCTGTCGACGAAAGAATTCTGGGACCGAGTCACCACCGGAAGCGTCATCCCCGAGACGGCGGCACCCTCGCCAGGCGCCTTTCGGGTCGCCTTCCTCGAAGCGGCCGACGAGGGGGCCGACGCCGTCGCCTGCGTCACCCTGTCGTCGGGGGTGTCGGCCACCTACCAGGCCGCCCGTACGGCGGCGGCCGACGTGGCCGAGCGCATCAAGGTGTCGGTGACCGACTCCCTCTCGCTCACCATGGGAGAGGGGCTGCTCGTGCTGGCGGCGGCGGAAGCCGCCCGACAGGGTGCGGGCCTCGACGAGGTGGAAGCCGAGGTGCGACGCCGGCGCGACCTCACCCGCGTGTACGGGACCATCGACAGCCTCGACTTCCTCAAGCGCGGCGGGCGCATCGGCGGGCTGGCGCAGGTGATGGGGGCGTTGCTGTCCATCAAGCCCGTGATCGAGATCCGCGGCGGGTCGGTGGAGCTGGAGTCCAGGCAGCGCACGCGCTTGCGCTCCCTGCAGTACCTGGCCGACAAAGCGCTCTCGGCGGGACGCCTGGAGCGCATCGCCGTCGCCAACGGCGCGGCGGGTGACATCGACGAGCTCGTTTCACGGCTGTCCGAGGTGGAGTGCGACCACGAGCTGGTCATCACCGACCTCGGCCCGGTGGTGGGGTCGCACGGGGGGCCGGGGACCGTCGGGCTGTGCTTCCAACTCGCCGGCTGACCACCCGCCGGTAACCTCGCGCCCATGGACGACGCCCACCCCGAAGCGCCGGGAGCGGCCTCCGGCGGCGGCTCCGGCACGGCGCCCGGGCCGCTGGCCTCCACCGACTGGCCGGCCCGCCTGGCAGACACCGTCGAGGACGTGGTGGGCACCGTGCACGACCGTGCGGTGCGGCCGCTTCTGCTCGCCGCGCGGGCCGTCGTCTTCGGCATCCTGGTGGGAGCCATGGCGCTGGTGCTGGCCGTGCTCTTCTCCATCGCCGTTGTGCGGCTGCTCGACGACTACGCCTTCGGCAAGCGGGTGTGGGCGTCGGACCTCGTGGTGGGGGGCCTGCTCACCGTGGCCGGGCTCCTCGCCTGGTCGCGCCGGCGGGCCCGCGCCACCGAGGAGGGCTGAGGCGTGGCGGACCGGCGCCAGGTCGTCATCCTGGGCTCGGGGCCGGCCGGGCTCACGGCGGCCGTCTACAGCGCCCGGGCCAACCTGCGCCCTCTGGTGGTCGAAGGCGAGCCCTCTTCCACGAGCGACCAACCGGGTGGCCAGCTCATGCTCACCACCGAGGTGGAGAACTACCCCGGGTTCGTGGAGGGCATCTTGGGGCCCGAGCTCATGACCCGCTTCCGGGACCAGGCGGCGCGCTTCGGCGCCGAGTTCCTCACCACCAAGGCCAGATCGGTGGACTTCTCCACGCGGCCGTTTCGCATCTGGACGACGGAGTCGGGCGACGATCGCCCGGCGCTCGCCGACGTGGAGGCCGACGCCGTGATCGTGGCCACCGGAGCGCGGGCCCTCATGCTCGGCGTACCGGGCGAGGACCGGCTCCTCGGCCATGGTGTGTCCACGTGCGCCACCTGCGACGGGTTCTTCTTCCGCGGCCAGGGGATCGCCGTGGTGGGCGGTGGGGACTCGGCCGTGGAGGAGGCGCTGTTCCTGACGCGCTTCGCCTCCCAGGTCACCATCGTCCACAGGCGCAAAGAGCTGCGCGCCTCGAAGATCATGCAGGACCGCGCCTTCGCCAACGACAAGATCGCCTTCCGGTGGGACAGCGTGGTCACCGAGGTGCTGGGCGACACCAAGGTGTCGGGGGTACGGCTGCGCAACGTGGTGAGCGACGAGGAGCAGGACATGGAGGTGGGCGGGCTGTTCGTCGCCATCGGCCACGTGCCCAACACCGCCGTCTTCTCCGGCCAGCTGGACCTTCTCGAGAACGGCTATGTCAAGACCCACGACGGGACGAGGACCAACGTGGAGGGGGTCTTCGCCTGCGGCGACGTCCAGGACCACGTGTACCGCCAGGCGGTGACCGCTGCCGGGTCGGGCTGCATGGCCGCCATCGACGTCGAGCGGTTCCTGGAGGCGGCAGGCGGGCATTGACCAGGGCCGGAGCTGTCCGCTCGGAATGCCCGGGCGGTCGGCGGTGTTTCCGAGTCGTGACCGGGGCACGGCGGTGTCGGTGCGCACCCGTTGACCAGGAAGGAAGATGATGAGCGAGCGGATGACGACCCTGAGCGACGCTACCTTTGACGAGCATGTCAAGGCCGCCGAGGTCCCGGTGCTGGTGGACTTCTGGGCGGAGTGGTGCGGTCCGTGCAAGCTGATCGGCCCGGTACTCGAGGAGATCGCCGAGGAGCAGTCGGAGAAGATCCAGGTGGCCAAGCTGAACATCGACGAGAACCTGGACGTGACCCGTCGTTACGAGGTGATGAGCATCCCAACGCTGATCCTGTTCAAGGACGGGGAGCCCCAGGCGCGCATCGTGGGGGCACGCGGCAAGGCCCAGTTGCTCCAGGAGATCTCCGCCTACCTCTAGAGGGCCTGCCCCTGGTCAGCGGCGCCAAGGGGAAGGCCGTCTCCGACCTGCAGCACCGCCTCGGTCAGCTCGATCTCCCCTGCGCACCTGACCCCGAGGGCAGCTTCTCCTCGGGCACCCGAGCAGCCGTGGAGACCTTCCAGCACCGCCGCGGGCTGCGCGTGGACGGGATCTGCGGCATCCAGACGTGGTCGGCCCTCGTCGAAGCCGGCTTCCGCCTGGGCGATCGCTTCTTGTACCACCGCCGGCCCATGTTGCGCGGTGACGACGTCGCCGAGCTGCAGCGGCGCCTGTCGGCCCTCGGCTTCGACACCGGCCGGGTGGACGGCATCTTCGGCGAGCAGACGGCGAGCGCCCTGGCCGACTTCCAGCGCAACACGGCCTTGCCCGCTGACGGCATCCTGGGGGGCTCGACCTTGCGGGAGCTGCTGCGGGTCACACCGCGCCACGCCGAGATCGAGCTCGTGACCGTGGTCCGCGACCGCGAGCGCATGCGCCGGGCCCCGCGCACCCTCCTCGGGCGGCGCATCGCCGTCGGCGAGGAGGGGGGCCTGGCCGTGCTGGTGAGCGCCCTGGGGCGCCGCCTGGGGGCCGAGGGGGCGGCCGTCGTCGCCGTGTCCCATCCCGACGGCTCCGCCCAGGCCGAGCAGGCCAACACCGCCGGGGTGGAGGTTTACCTCGGGCTGCGCCTCGATCCCGACCGCCCGACGTGCGAGGCGGCCTACTACGCCGGCTACCAGTACGAGTCCGCCGGGGGGCGGCTGCTGGCCGAGCTGGTCCAGGGTCTCGGCGCTGCCGCCCTGGGCGTGACACCCGGCGGCACCCGGGGCATGGCCCTCACCGTGCTGCGCGAGACACGCATGCCGGCCGTGGTGTGCGAGGTGGGGCCCGCACCGCTGGTCGTGGCACGTAGCGCCGCCCTGGCCGATGCCCTGGCCGATGCCCTGGTGGCCTGGGCTGTCACGCCCCTGGAGTGACCCTCGCTATGAGGTTCAAAGCCCGTTGGTTGTCCACAATCTCATGCACAGGTTGTGGATTGTCTCCACATACCATTCAAGGTTAGATAACCACTCTTTGTAGGAACTCCCTGGTCAATGCCCGCGTAAGGTCCGGTAGTTTCTCACGTTGCGTAGAACGACAGGCGTGGAAGCCTCAGCGCTGACCCTCAGGCTGAGGCACCGACCATGAGCTTGTAGATGCGCTCGAGGTCCTCCAGGGTGGCGAAGTCGACCACCACCCTGCCGCGTTTGGCGGTCATCTCGACCTTCACACGGGTGTTGAGATGGGCCGACAGCAGCTCCTCGAGCTCGAGGAGACCAGGAGCCGGAAGGGCGTGGCGCGGCACTGCCCCAGGGCGCGGCACTGCCTCAGCGTGGCCGTTGCGAGCCGCCTCAGGGTCGTCCGCCCTTTCCTCGTCCACCTCTTCTCCAGCCGCCGCCTGGACGTAGCGGCGCACGAGTTCCTCCACCGCCCGCACCGTCAGGCCCTCGGTCACGGTGCGCCGGGCCAGCTCCTCCTGTAAGGCGCGGTCCGGCGTGCCCAGCAGGGCGCGGGCGTGCCCGGCGCTCATCACCCCGTCGGCCAGTGCCCGCTGCACGCCCGCCGGCAACTGGAGCAGCCGCAGCGTGTTCGTCACCGCCGTCCGGCTCTTGCCCACCCGGGCTCCCACCTGTTCGTGGGTGTAGTCGAAGGTGTCGACGAGCTGCTGGTAGGCGGCGGCTTCTTCGAGCGGGTTGAGGTCTTCGCGGTGCAGGTTCTCGACCAGAGCCTGCTCGAGGCTGTGCACGTCGGAAGTGGACTGCACCAGGACCGGCATGGTCTGGAGCCCGGCACGCCTCGCCGCCCGCCACCGGCGCTCACCGGCGATGAGCTCGTACTCGCCTTCTGCCGTCTCGCGCACCAGCACGGGCTGGAGGACCCCCACCTCGCGGACGGACGCGGCCAGCGAAGACATGGCCTCCTCGTCGAACCGGGTCCGAGGTTGCAGCGGGTTGGGCCGGATGCTCGACAGCGCCACCTCCCGCAGGCTCGTCGACCGGTCCCGTACAACCTCGGTGGGGATGAGTGCACCCAGGCCCTTGCCCAGGCCGCTACGCCTTGCCACCGCTCACCTCCTTGGCCAGCTCCCGGTAGGCGATCGCCCCCCGGGAGCTGGGATCGAACACGGTGATGGGCTGCCCGAACGAGGGCGCCTCGGAGATGCGCACCGTCCGGGGGATGATGTTGCGACAGACCTTGTTGCCGAAATGAGCCCGTACCTCGTCCGCCACCTGCTCGGCGAGCTTGGTGCGGCCGTCGTACATGGTGAGCACGATGGTGCTCACTTCGAGCGTCTCGTTGAGGTTGGACTGCACCAAATGGACGTTGCGCAGCAATTGGCCCAGCCCCTCGAGGGCGTAGTACTCGCACTGGATGGGCACCAGCACCTCCTCGGCCGCCGCCAGCCCGTTGATTGTTATCAGCCCCAGCGAGGGGGGGCAGTCGATGAGGACGTACTCGAATTCCGAGGCGATGGACTCGAGGGCCTTGCGCAGCTTGAGCTCCCGGCTGAAGGAGGGCACGAGCTCGATCTCGGCACCAGCGAGGTCGATGGTGGCGGGGGCGACGAAGAGGTTCTTCAGGCTGGTGGGCTCGACGCAGTCCTCCATGGGGGCGTCGCGCATGAGGACGTCGTACATGGACAGCTCGAAGGTCCGGCCGTCGATCCCCAGTCCCGTGGTGGCATTGCCCTGGGGGTCGAGGTCGGCGACCAGCACGCGAAATCCCAGCTCAGCAAGCCCGGCGCCCAGGTTCACCGCCGTCGTGGTCTTCCCCACGCCACCTTTCTGGTTGGCCACCGCCATGACCCGAGGGACGGGCCGGGGCACGTAGGCGCCGTGGACGACCTCGACGGCGGGGCCAAGCGAAGGGCGCTTTCTTCCAGCTGGGCTGTCGGTAGGGCTGTCGGTGGGGGCGGGCTCGAGGTCTCGCACGGCGTCCTCGGGCTCGAGCACCTCCGTGACACCTGTCTGGGCGCCCGCCAGGGCCGCCCGCTCCTCGCCCCCATCCTCGCCGGAGGCATGCCCGGGTTCCTCCCCGGAGGCATGCCCGGGTTCCTCGCCGGAGACGGGGCCCACGATTCGAACGGATTCCTCCGGATCCGGGAGCTGGACAGGCACCATTTCCTCGGCTTTTGCGTTGGACCGGAACTTTCGGCCCCGAATGCGGACGGGCACGGTCAGGCCTGGGTGATGCGGAGGATCACGGTCCTTCATCCTTCCCATCCCTGAAGTCACGGTCAAGGCTCCTCAGGCCGAAATTCACAGAATGACGGCCCAACGTTCCACGTGGCACATCGGGGCCGCCGGCGCCATCGTCCTCATACTGCCGGAGTGACGTTCCACGTGGCACATCGGGCCGCTGCCGAAACCTGCGGCCCCCGCCGGCGGGGCTGGAGGGCTTCTCTCGGAAGTCCGGCGCCGTTTCCTGTCAGGAATACAGCGGGCGCTTCGCAGGAACCCCGGTCCGCCGCGGATAGCGCTCGGGGCACGGCATCTCCTGGCGGAGGACCTGGTACGTGAAATCGCTGGCCCGGCGAGCCACGGGAACGAGGCCCAGCTCCAAAAGGGCCTCGGGCGGCCAACGGCCGGATCCGGAGGAGGCCACTCGGCCGACGACGCTGGGGGGCTCGGAGACCACCAGGAAGCCACCGGTTCGCAAGAACCCAGCGGCACACTCGGCCGTGACAGCGGGCGAGCCGAACGAGCGGGCCACCACCAGTGCCTGAGAAGCCCGCAATCCGGGACACCGGCCGGCCTCCTCCGCCCGCTCGCATACCACGCGCACCCGACTCGACCATCCGAGGCGCTCGACGGCCTTTTCGAGCAGGGCAGAGCGACGGTGGCCGGAATCGAGCAGCACTGCCGAGCTCGCCGGCCAATGGCCGGCGAGGACCAATCCGGGCACACCACCACCCGATCCCAGGTCCAAGAAGCTCTCAGGAGGGCCGCCGAGCACGCTCTCGGCGGCGGAGGCAAAGCCAAGGGAATGTGCGACCTGGGTCTCGAGGGGACCTTCCCCCAGGAAGCCCCGGTCCCTGGCGGCGGCCAGGCTGTCCAGCAGGTCGGGCGGATCCCCGGCCGACCGCTCAGTCGGCGTCGTCGGACTCCTGCGGCTCGTCAGGGGCCTGACCGGCGGAGGGGGAGATCACGATGTAACGCCGGGGGTCCTCGCCCTCGGAGCGGGTCTGCACCCCCGCCAGCTCGTTCACTGTGTCGTGGACAACCTTGCGATCGGCAGCCGACATGGGTTCCAGCGCCTGCTCGCTGCCCGAGGAAAGCACCTCCGAGGCCACCTGCTGGGTGAAGCGCTGCAGGGCCTCGGCGCGCTTGGCCCGGTAGCCGGCCACGTCCACGAGGATCCGGTCGCTGTGGCCCCCGGTGCGCTTCTGCACGATTGTGCGGGTGAGCTCCTGCACGGCGCCCAGCGTTGCCCCGCCGGGCCCGATGAGCATCCCGAGCCCCGATCCGGAGACGGCTACCTCCGCGGTGGTCTCGTCGACGGTGCGAACCGCCACCTCGGCCTCGAGTCCCAACTCCTCGAGCAAGCCGGCCACGAACTGGCGAGCCGACTCACCTTGCTCCTCAAGCGACAGCGACATGGGTACTTCGCCCTCCTCTGTGTGCTCGACCTCGGATCCCGCTGGAGACACGTCCCGGGCGGCAGGCTGGCCGCCTGCGCGTCCCGAGCGCCGGCGGCGGTTGCGGCTGCGTGCCGGCGCGCCCTCGGTGCGCTGGCGCCC
>JBJKRZ010000050.1:0-3142 GCA_046704365.1 Acidimicrobiales bacterium
GTGTTGGCGGTGCCGGCGGCGTTGGCCAGGTGGGTGGTGGGCACAGCGGCCCCATGCCCGTGGTCGACTGGCGCTCGGTCGGCGGGGCGGGACGGGCCACGGGAGCCCGGGGCGCCCTGCTCGACTCACTCGACGAGCTCGCCCTCCGTGCTCCCGGTGCCGGAGCCGTGGCGCCCTCGGAGGCGCTGGACGAGCTGCGCGCCGAGGGGGACTGACAGCCGGGCCAGTCCTCCGGCCCGGTCAGCTCGAGGGGCAGGTGGGAGTGGCGCCGTTGGGGGCGGTGAACTTGTTGTTCTGGATGCCCACGTAGAACCAGCAGTGCACGGGGTTGGGCTGGTTGGCCTTGAAGGTGAGCGGCGGGGCCATGCCCCCCAGGGTGTCGTTGCTGATCATGTGCAGGCCGCTGATGATCTCCGCCGAGGTGATGGGCCCGTTCTTGCCGGCGTTGGCCTTGTTGGCCGCCTCTTGGAACAACAAGCCTGATACCCACATCTGCGTTTCCTGCTCGCCGTAGTTGGGCGAGCTCAGGACCGACGGCGCGTATTTCTGGATGCTCGAGTTCATGAGCTTCGTGCCGGAGGTGTCGTTCAGGAAGAACGGCACGTCCTGCTCGAAACCGATGAAGTGCTGGCTCAGGCCCGGAGCGGTGGTGAAGGACTTGGCGATGGCCCCGTCTCCCTCGATGTACCAGGGGAAGTACCCCTGGGCCGAGCACTGCTGCGCCACCACCTGTACGGTGGCGACGGCCTCACCCACGAGCAGGCCGTTCACGCCGGCCTGCTTGGCGGCCAGGCAGTCGGCGGTGTAGCTGGGCTGCGACGCCGAGATCTGGGTCACGTAGCCCACGGTGAGATTGAGCGCCTTGGCCGTCGACCTGAGCAGGGACACCGCTTGGGCGCACGACGGCGACTCGGCACAGTAGAGGTTGCCGATGGTGTCGGCGCCGACCTTCTTGGCTGCGTAGGCATAGGTGACGAAGAAGCCGTCGATGGTCTCGCCGGCGGGGTAGAGGTCGGAGTCGGTGAGTTGCAGCGTGCTCTGGGCGTCGCCACCCACGATGGGGACGTCTTTCTGTGACGCGTAGCTGGACCACTGGGTGTCCTCGGTGGAGCTGTCCACCAGCGCCACGACGTGATCGGTGTCGATGAGCTCGTGCACTTCGGTGAGGGCGGTCCCCGGGTTGAGGGCGTCGTCCTTCACGATCACGTTCACCTTGTGCCCGTTGAGGCCTCCCTTGGCGTTGACCTCGCTGGCCCACGCCTCGTAGGTCTGCGGCCCGCCGACGTAGCTCGAGGACAGCGCACCCGTGCAGCTGCAGATGATGCCGATGCTCACGGGCGTGCCCGTGAACGTCGAGCTGCTCGAGCCACTCCCGCTGCTGCCACTGTTGCTACTGCACGACGCCAGCGCCAACGCCAGCATGGCGGCGACGAGTGGAGCAGAGAAACGGGCGAGTGTTGAGGAGCGCGCTGCGTACACCGACTCACCGCCTTTTGCCCGGCGGCCCGGCCGGCGACGGCCGGTGACCGCGACCCCCAGTCGGGGCTACGGCCAGGGTAACCCAAATAGTATGCTATTGCAACGGTCGCTGAGGTGCCTCACGCCCCGGGGCCGACCTCGATGCCGAGGTAGCGCACGAAGATGTCGCTGCCCGACAGCTCGTCGGCGGCCCCGCTGAACACCACCGATCCCCGGTTGAGCAGATAGACGGAGTCGGCCAGCTCGAGGGCCCGGTCGACGTACTGCTCCACCAGCAACACGGCGGTGCCCCGCTGCACGACGGCCTCCAGTGACGCGAAGATCTGCTCCACGACGATGGGGGAGAGCCCCACGGATGGTTCGTCGACCACCACCACGGCGGGCTCGGTGAGAAAGGCGCGGGCCAGAGCGAGCATCTGCTGCTCACCGCCGCTCAAGCTGCCCGCCAGTTGCTTGAGGCGCATGCTCAGGGCCGGGAAGTGCCCGCCCACCACCTCCACTGCGTCTGTCGCCTTGCCCTTGGGTGTCGCCAGCAGCAGGTTCTCGCCCACGCTGAGCGAGGGGAAGATCCCCCGTCCCTCGGGTAGGTGGCACAGCCCCGCCCGGGCCAGCTCATGGGCGCCGCTGCCCGTCACGTCGGTGCCCTGCAGGCGCACGCGTCCGGACATGGGACGAAGCAACCCTGCCGCCGTGCGCAGCAGCGTGGTCTTCCCGGCGCCGTTGGGGCCGAGAAGGGCCACCACGCCCGAGCGGGGGACCGACAGCGACACCTGGCGCAGCACCACCGTGTCGTCGTAGCCGGCCGTCACATCCTCCAGCTCCAGCACCGGCGCCTCGCTCACGTGGGCACCGCCGCCACGCCGGTGGGCGGGATCTCCGAGCCGAGATAGGCGTTGCGCACCTCCCGGCTGGCAAGCATCTCCTCGGTCGTGCCGGCGAAGATGAGCCGTCCGAAGTCGAGGACGGAGACCGAGCTGCACACCTGGCGCACCAGGGTCATGTCGTGCTCGATCAGGAGCACGGCCACGCCGCGCGTGCGGGCCGCCTCCGTGACGATGTCGCCGAAGCGGCGGCTCTCGGCGCCGTCGAGGCCCGAGGAGGGCTCGTCGAGCAGGAGCACGTCGAAGGGACCCGCCAGCACCCGGGCCAGCTCCACCAGGCGGCGCTGCCCGGTCGACAGCAGCCCCGCCTGCCTGCCCGCCAGCTCGCCGATCCCCACCAGCGCCATGGCCTCCTCCACCCGGCGTCTCACCTCGACGCGGTCCTGGGGCCGGGCCAGCAGCTGGGTCAGCGGGTTGCGCCCCGCCATGGACGCCTCGCGGCCCAGCTCCACGTTCTGTTCCACGGTGAGGGAGTCGAACAGCTGCACCCGCTGGAAAGTCCGGCCCAGGCCGCGCCGTGCCCGGGCGGCAGGCGACAGCCCGTCGACCTCGCTGCCGTGCAGCCGGATGTGCCCGGCGCTCGGGCGCACCAGCCCCGAGCACGTGTTGAAGATCGTCGTCTTGCCGGCGCCGTTGGGACCGATGAGGCCGGTCACGGTCCCCATGGCCACCTCGAGGCTCACGCCGTCGACCGCCTGCAGCCCGCCGTAGCGCACCGACAACCCACGCACCTCGAGGCCGGGGCGCGTCCCGGCGCCCACCGCGGCGCGCCTCCCGGCGCC
>JBJKRZ010000051.1:0-19283 GCA_046704365.1 Acidimicrobiales bacterium
CACCGCCCTCGAGGCTGCCGACGTCGTCGAACTGGCCGAGCTCCTCGACTACATCGTGGACCGCCTCGACACCTTGGCCGAAGTCGATCCCAGGTCTACCTCCCCGGACGACCGATGGTCGTCCTACCATCTCGACCAGCTGCGAGGAGATCTCATTCGCTTAGCCCGGCTACTCCGTGCCTCCGAGATTTCCGCTTGACACATAGGAGCATCGTTATTCGGCGTGAACTCAAGGCGGAAAGAACCGTCGTTCGGTGTTTCTCGCGGTCCGGTGTACGCCTCCGCGGGCAAATGCATATGAATCGGATGGAATACGTGTCATGATTTCATCCCTGCCGCCAAGCAGTGCTAATGGGCCGGGCGGACGTGGTCCTCAGCACCCACATTGCGTGTCTGGCTGAGGGTCCGGGGACCGCCCGCGCCCGGTGAGGGGGGCCTAAGGACCCATCGACATTCGTCCTTGAAGTCCGTAACCTTTGCAGTCTCGAACGACCGAGCGGGAGGCGGCGTGGGGGCGGAAGAGCAGGTAGAAGAGGGTGAGAGCGTTGCGCCCGACGCCCCCGAGCTTGAATCGAAGGTGGCAGCGGCTGTTGCCGTCTGGACCGGTCAGCTCATCGACCTGGGCGGCCGCAACACGCTCCTCTACTACAAGGACCTGAAGCAGGGCACTCTTGCCCTCGATGACGCTGACGAGGTCGCCACCGAGCGACTGCTGAGCTCGCACACGGTGCGGTTGTCGGTGCTCTTCGCCGAGGACAAGCTGGCGCCGGCCGCACGGCGAGCCCGCACCGTGCGGGCCAAGGCCCAGGAGAACTTCGAGGAGCGGGGGCTCCAGACGCTGTTCCTCGCCTGGGGCATGGCCACGTGGACCAACACCCGCGGAACTGCTACCCCAGCCGCACCGGTGCTCTTGCGCCAGGCGCACCTCGTGCCACGCGGCGGAGCGGGGGAGGACTTCGAGCTGTCCCTTCCCGGCGAGTGGGAACTGAACCCGACACTCCTGCACCTCGTCGAGGTCGATCACGGTGTGCACGTTGACGCTTCGCAGCTCATCGACATGCTCGACGAGCACGCTGACCCTCCCGACGCGAGCGTCCTCTTCGACCGCCTTACTAAGGAAGCCGCTCAAGTTCCCGGCTTCGCCGTCACGCCGCGGGTGGTTCTCGGCAACTTCTCGTACGCCAAGCTCCCCATGGTCAAGGACCTGGAGACGGCAACGGAGCTGCTCGCCTCGAGTCCGCTCGTTGCTGCGATCGCCGGCGACGAGAATGCCCGTCAGGTCCTGCGTGATCGGCATCCGACTGACGTCCGCGAAGACGCGCCTGACCACACTCCGCCGGCCGACGAGTTCCTTGTTCTCGACGCCGATGCCAGCCAGAGCTACGTGATCAACTCGGTGGTGTCTGGTGGCGACCTCGTATGCGTCGGTCCACCGGGTACGGGCAAGTCTCAGACCATCGCCAACCTGATCGCCACCCTCTCGGCGCGGGGAAGGCGGGTGCTTTTCGTCGCCGAGAAGCGCGCTGCGATCGACGCGGTGCTCAAGCGCCTCGCACAGGTCGGGCTGTCGGATCTCGTCATGGACCTCCATGACGGGCCCGGCTCGCGCAAAGCCCTCGCCCAGCAACTGCAGCGCGCCCTGGCCGCCGCCTCACACATTCCGCTGCCGGACATGGAGGCCGAGCAACAAGCGCTTGTGCGTCGGCGTGATGTGCTGTGCGGGCGTTCCGAGGCCCTTCACGCCGAGCGTGCCCCGTGGGGCGTCTCGGTGTACGAAGTTCAGGCCGAGCTTCTTGGCATCGACGCCACCGTTCGCTCGGCCCAGCGCCTGCCCCTGCCCCAGCTCCAGGCCCTCGACGCCCAAGCCTTCCGCGATGCCACCGCAGACCTCGAGGGCTACGGTGGCCTCGGAGGCCTCGAGGTGTGGTCGTCGTCAAGCCCGTGGCTTGCGGCGCTACGAGCGGGGACAATCACAAGTGCCGATCAGGCCCGCGCCGCCCTCGAGGCAACCAACACCCTCGCCACTCACACCCTGCCCGCTACCATCTCGATGCTGCAGGGGATGCTGCAGGAGGTAGGGCTGCTCGAGCCCGCCACCCTGTCGCAGTGGACAGAGGCTCTGGAGCTACTCGCCGGCGTGGGTGACACGCTCAGGCTGTTCAGACTCGAGCTCTTCGATCAGGATCTCGGTGCCATTGTCGCCGCCCTGGCACCCCTCTCGCGCAGCGGGCTCGCGAGGCTCGGCCACACCGTCTCTGACGGCGCTTACCGCCAAGCCCGCAAGCTGGTGCGGTCCATGGCCGTTGGCGATCTGCCTCCGCCCGCCCAGGTGCACCATGCCCTCGAGTTGGCGGCGGCCCAGGCGGCGCGTTGGCGTCAAGTCTCGGGCACAGGGTCCAGCCCCCGCCTGCCCGGCGACCTCGTCGGTGCCACTGCTTCCTATGGCCAGCTAGCAGCGGAGCTGCGGTCGCTCGAGGCCTATGCCCGAGTGGACCTCGAGAACGTCTCTGTCGATGAGCTTGCCGAGCGGCTGGTGGCTCTTCGCACCGACCAGGGCACCCTGTTCCGCCTCCCTGAGATCCACCGCCTGCATCAGGCTTTGCAGCGCAGGGGATTCGAAGAGCTACTCGAGGAGATGACGTCACGCGGCCTCAACACCGACCAGGCCCTGGCCTGCCTTCGCCATGTGTGGCTGTCCTCGATCCTCGAGGCGGTGTCGATCTCGGATGTGCGCATCGGGACCTTCGACAGCCCCGCCCAGTCCCGCACCGTTGCTGAGTTCCGATCCGGCGACGTCCACCACATCTCCTCGGCACCAGTGCGGATCCGTCGGGCCCTGGCCGAGCACATCACCGTTGCGAGAGACGCTTATCGCAGCGAGTCGGAGGTGGTCGCGGCCGAGGCGAACAAGAAGACGCGACACATCCCGATCCGCCAACTCTTCCAGACGTCCCCGCATGTGCTCGGCGCGGTAAAGCCATGCTGGGCGATGAGCCCGCTCGTGGTGTCGCAACTGCTGCCTGCCGAGCGCTGCTTCGACGTGGTCGTATTCGACGAGGCCTCCCAAGTCACTCCGGCCGACGCCGTGGGGGCGCTCATGCGCGCCAGCCAGGCCATTGTGGCCGGCGACCCCCACCAGCTTCCCCCAACGTCCTTCTTCCTCTCTGGCGCCTCCGATGACGACGGCGACGACGGCACCTCTGCTGCCGCAGACGGGGCACTCACACGCGACATGGAGTCGGTGCTCGACATGCTCTCGGCTCTCTTGCCCGCACCGTACGGGACGCGCATGCTCAGCTGGCACTACCGCTCACGAGATGAGCGGCTCATCGCCTTTTCGAACGCCCAGCCGAGCCTATACGACTTCTCGCTTGTGACCTTCCCCGGCACGTCGACCGGGTCCGTGCCCGAGCATCACCTCGTACCCTTCACTCCCAACCGGCCCGCCGAGGAGGACTCGAGCGCCGACGAAGTCCGCACTGTCGTGGAGCTTGTCACCTCCCACGCTCATGAGCACCCGAGCGAGAGCCTCGGAGTCATCACCATGGGTATTAAGCATGCCGAGCGCATCTCCGAGTCCCTCCGCAGGGCCCGCCAAGCGGACCCATTGCTCGACGAGTTCATGTCCGAGTCGGCGGCCGAACCCTTCTTTGTGAAGAACCTAGAGCGGGTCCAGGGCGACGAGCGCGACGCCATCGTCCTTTCCATCGGTTACGGCAAGCTTGCAGACGGTCGCATGCAGTACCGGTTCGGGCCCGTCAACAACGAGGGGGGTCAGCGCCGCCTCAACGTGGCCATCACTCGCGCGCGTTCGCGCATGACGGTGGTCTCCTCGTTCTCCTCGACCGACATGGACCCCAACCGCCTCACCTCCGAGGGGGTGCGGATGCTCCAGCGCTACCTCGCCTATGCCGAGTCGGGGGGCACAGACCTCGGCGCCGTGGTGCGCGACCGTCCGCCGCTCAACCCATTCGAGATCGACGTGCGCGACAAGCTCACCGCGGCGGGTATCCCCCTCGTAGCTCAGTATGGAGTGTCGGGATTCTGGATCGACTTCGCCGCTGAGCATCCCACTGACCGGGGTCGCATGGTGCTCGCCATCGAGGCGGATGGTGCCTCCTACCACTCGAGCCACACGGCCCGTGACCGCGATCGGCTCCGCCAGCAGCACCTCGAGAATCTGGGCTGGCACTTCCATCGCATCTGGTCGACGGAGTGGTTCCATCACCACGAGGATGAGGTGGGTCGCGCCCTCGAGGCCTATCGCCGCGCCGTCGAACGCGTCGACAGCCCCGCGCCAGTGCTAATCGGCACATCTGATGGCCCCGGCGCTGCCGTGGCCACCGCGAGGTTCTTGCCCGCTGCGCTGCGAGAACCGGCCACGTCGGCTGCACCCGAGCGTTCCGCCCCGCCGCCCTTGTTAGGGCGGCGCGGCAACATCAGTGCCTACTCGACGGCCGAGCTCGTACGCCTCATTCGGTGGATCGAGTCGGACACGCTGTTGCGCACCGAAGACCAGGTAATCGCCGAAGTCATGCAGTACCTGGGCTTCCAACGGCGGGGCGCCAACATAGTGAACACGATCGCCGATGCCATCGTCTTGTCCCGCGTCCCCCGAAGGTGACGCTTGCATGAAGCGGCCCCCACTACTCGCATTCTTCTTGGTCGTCTTAGCAGGCGGGTGTTCGGAGTACGGGCAGCCGTGAGGCGCGATCGAGAAGCGCAACGCAGAGGTCTGGAGTCGGGCGTGCTCGGGACTGTCCTCGCCGGGAGAGGTGGTGTCCTCTTCGGCTACGACAACGGAAGGCACAGTGTCTGCCAGTTTGGTATTGGCGGTCAGCGGTGTCGGGTGGCGAACGACGCCTGGACCGCTGGGCTGGTCCTTCTCGTCGGTCGAGCCGTAGTCGTGGTCGCCTCGATCATCCTGGCCCTAACCACAGAGCCGCGACTCGTTGAGCATGAGCGCTATAGGCACTCGCTCAACCTGTGGATCGGACTAGCCATCCTCCTAGCCGTCATCGTCGTCTTGGTCGTGGTGACCGTCCTCTGAGTGGCCGGGCAGTGATGACCGACAACGACACAGGCTCGGAACCGCCCGAAGTGCGACGCAGATGGCCGGGCCACATGATCACCAGTGCCATCGTCGCAGTGGCGATCGTCGTGGCTGTCTTCGTGGTCATCGCAGTCACCACCAACCACCCTCTGACTGGCTTGGGCAACACAGGACAGCCACCTTCTTCCCCTGCAACCACGCTGGCAGCAGGAACGTTCCCTGTTGAGACGCCCGATGGCGACTCACTCACTGTCAGCTACACGGGCAGTGCCTTGGCTCAGTGCACCTACCCAGGATCCGGTACGTGTGCGAACGCCGCGGTTGACAACATCGTCGTCTTCCAGTTCGTGATCGCCAACGCTGGGTCGCAGGTGGTGTCTGACTACGACCCGTATGCCGTCTTCATCACGCTCGCTGGGCCGTCAAGTACAACCAGTGACCAGATTGACGGCGTCGGCTACAGCACGCTAACCGTCAAGAATCTCTTGCCGAGTTACGAAGCGACGGTAAGCACCGCTCCGGTCGACATCCCGGCTGGTGAGACTGCGACGTCGGTGATCTTCGTGCCGTATCAGACAGCCAGCCAACCGTTCCCAACGTGGTCGGTCAGCATCGAGAGTTCGCATGCCAACTCATGGTGTGCGCAGTCGGGCGATCCGCCTGGATGTAGCGGAGACACGAACGGCTGACAGGATGGTGTCTGCGCCGTGATCTGCGCGACGGGGCGCTAGGTGTGTTCAGGGGCCAGCGTCCTTCTCATTAGTCTTGGGTTGCGATGAGCACTTTCTGCGAGGACTGCGGGGCCGAGCTGGACGGGGTCGGCCCCGCTGACGCGTGTCCGAGCTGCGGAGGAGCACGGCGATGTATTCGAATTCAGGCCCCACCGGCCCGCATCACAGTACAGGCCGGTCCGCCCACACTCAGGCTGGGTCGCAACGACGATCGGCCCTGGACGGAGAAGTGGAAGGCAGTGGTGCAACGACACCATGAGCTGCGGGCGATGTATACGGGCGACGATGACGAGCTCGGGAACGTCAAGGTCGACAACACGGTCTATGGCTTCTTCGTGGAGTGCGATCACCTTCGTGACTGGCTCGCGCACGACAACGTCAACGCTCCGCAGATCAGTCAGAGCATCGTCGACACACACCGCGACGCCTCGCCGCCCCTCCAGACATGCAGTGCAGTCTGCAACTCCCACAAGCACCACACGCGGCGGCGTGGCCAAGTCACTGCTCGGATCCGTGATATGGAGATCACGTCGACCGCCGCACGCGTCACCATCGAGGTTGACTGGTCGACTCCCAGCGCGTCCACGGTTGACGCTCTTGATCTTGCGGATCAGTGCCTTGCCAGTTGGCGTTCGTTCTTCTCTACCCACGGGCTGGCTGAGCCAACTTGAACAATCCTGGGAGGCAGGCCGTAGCTGAGCGATGAGGCCAGACGAGTTCTTCGTAGACGATGCGGTTCTCGATCTGCCAGGCGAAGTGCGCCCACACGTCGATAGGCAGCTACTCACAACGATCCGAACTAGTGCGCCGGGGGGCCGCGACGACATCGAGGTTGCAGTCCCGCTCGCGATCCTCGTGCACGAGGACTTGGAGAGGTATGGCACCGACGGCAGCCAGGAGATGTCTAACGCTGACATGGGCCTCGCCATAGCGGCGCTCCGTGCAGTTCTTCAGAAGCTTGGCATCACGGCCCCCGAGATCCCGTTCCGCGACTGCGGATCGAGGAGATGAAAGAGCCCCCAGAGGACCCGCTGGCAGGTGTCCGGGAGCCGCGAGACCCATTTCCCCTAGATCCCCAGAGCGGCGTTCAACTATCCGAGCCAGGAACAGAGGACACGGCGGCCCGATAGCGCCAAGGTGCCGAATGCGGGCGGGCGGCCCCGGCGGCGACCCAAGCAGTAACAACGGCGGAGATTGATCCTAGGCGGCCTCGGACCCCGGTCTCGGTCTCGAAGCGCCAAAATAGGGGCGTGCGTGACATGGGACCGAAGCCCAAAAACATCTCACCAGATGAGTGGCGGTTGATGGGTGAGCAGAACCTGCTGCGCCACGATATGGAGGCCGCACAGACGTACTGCAATCAGAGGCCGCACGAGGCGACCGGTATTCGTCTCGATCGAGGTGACCCAGCAACGATCGTGGCCTACTTCGCCTCCGATTTGGATCGACACGCTGCGGCACTGAGCAGCTGCCTCGACCACCCCGATCGTCTTCACGTCGTACGCAGCTCAGCCTCGATGTCAGAACTAGAGGCGATCGTGACCGAGATCCACCGGATGACCGAGCCCGGCCACCTTGGCGAGAAGATCACAACGATTGGTAAGCGGGTTGAGGGTTACGTGTCGGTCATGCTCCGACCGGGCCAAGAGCCATTCGCCCAAGAGCCGAAACGCCGCTTTGGTGACACTGTCGAGATCTCATATGGGGAAGTGCGAGCCGGTCCCGGACGCGTATCAAAAAGTCCCAACGCATGATCCTTGGCTGGCCTCGGACGGCGGCACCGCCCGACGCGCAGTGGATAACGAAGTGGCCTGGGGCACGAGAAGTGCCTGTACCGGCTCCCCTCCGAGAAGCTCCCACCTATCCGGTATCGCTCGGAGGGCAGCGCAGAGCAGGGTCTTCGGGGCGAGCTTGTGATACAAGGTCCAAACTCGAGGTGAGCGCTAAATCGGCGATCTCGCGCACCCCTGACGGGTCCCCAATAACGAGTCCAGCTACTGCAGGAGTTCGCGCTGTTGTTCGGTCCACCTCTTGGCGAACTCGGCGGGGGTGAGGCCGCCGAGGGCCGAGTGTGGCCTGAAGGTGTTGTACTCGATCCGCCAGTCCTCGACAATCAGCCGGGCCTCGGGGAGATCGCCGAACTCCTCGATGTTCAGGCACTCGTCGCGAAAGCGACCGTTGAAGGACTCGACGAAGGGGTTCTCCCAGGGGACGCCCGGCTCGATGTAGGTGGTGGTGGTGTCCGACAGCCGGCACCAGTCCCGAAGGGCCCAGGCGATCAGCTCCGGGCCGTTGTCCATGCGCAGGTGCTCGGGGGCGCCCCGCTCGATCATGAGGACCTCGAGCACGTCGATGAGGGCATCGGCGTCACAGGAGCGTCCCACCCGGATGGCCAGGCATTCCCGCGTGAACTCGTCGACGATGTTGGCCATCTTCAGCCTGCGCTGATCAGCGGTCTCGTCGAACTGGAAGTCGACGGCCCAGACCTGGTTCGGCCTCGTGGCCCGCAGGCGCTCGGTCAGGGTGGGACCCAGGCGGCGGCGCTTGCGGCAGATCTGAGGCCGTTTCAGGCCCTCTTCCCGCCACAGGCGCTGGATGCGCTTGCGGTTCACGTGCCATCCCTCGCGCCGGACGATCACGTGCGCGCTCTTGAAGCCCCAACGGGGATGAACCCTCGCGATCTCCCGCAGCCGAGCCCGGAGCTTGTCCTCGGCCTCGGGCACCGGCCGAGCTGGGCGGCGTTGGGTGGAGCGGTGCTGGCCGAGGAGCCGACAGGCACGGCGTTCGGACACCCCGAAGCGTTCGACGAGCACGACGACCGCCCGCCGGCGACGCTCCGGGGTCACCATTTTCCCGACGCCAACTCCTTCAACATCGCCTTGTCGAGCTCGGCCTCGGCCACGAGCTTCTTCAGCCGGGCGTTCTCCTTCTCGAGCTCCTTGAGGCGCTTGGCCTCGTCGGCCTTCATGCCGCCGTATTGGTTGCGCCAGCGGTTCCAGGTGGACTCGGCGATCTCGAGGTGCCGGAGCACCTCGGCCAGGTCCTTGTCGGCATTGAGCATGCGATCGCCCTCACGGAGCTTGCGCACCACCTGCTCGGGTGTGTGGCGTTGCCGCTTCACTGTGGTCATCCTCCCATCGTTGGGCGTGGACTCCCACAGCAGGTGGACCGTTATCCGGGGACCCCGTCACCCCGTCGCCCGCGGCGTTGTGCGCGGAATATCTGTTCGGTAGCTGGTAGGTAGCTGGGCCAGGGATCTCTCGTTGGCCTGAGTTGAGCTCGTTTACGAGGCGACGGTGACCGTCAAGAGTTGGGGAGTACCGACCTCTTCGGGAACAGGCTCACCGTCCGCTCGCAAGCCAGCGACGTGGACCTCAATTGCCTCTTCGGCACGCCGTTGGCACTCTTCGACTGTGCGACGCCGGGTGAGGCAGCCGGGCAGGGCGGGGACGGTGACGAAGTAGCCTCCCGCCTCCTCGAGTGCCACCACGATCGTGTAGGTGCGCACGCCATTGATCCTGTCACCGTCGGGTTCTCGCCCGACCTTCCCGTCGACAACGAAGGGCCGGCTTGGCGCCGCTCTTCGCGCTGTCGCAAAAAGGGCCAGGGTGATCCAGCGAGGATATCCAAGCTCAGCCTGTCGGATATACTACCGGTGTGACGAAGAGACTCATCGAGGTCGATGACGTCAAGCTCGACGCCGTTCGATCCTTGCTCGGGACTCGGACCCTCAAGGACACGGTCGGCGCCGCGCTGGACGAAGTGCTCGCCTTGGACGAGCGCCGTCGTGCCTTATTGGCCGAGCGGGGAGTCGACGTCGAGGCGTTGGCTGATCCCGCGAACCGCCAAGCGGCGTGGCGCTGAGGCCCTACTATCTGGCCGACACCTCAGCGCTTGCCCGAGCGGGACGCCAAGAGGTTTCCGTGCGCCTCGACCCGCTTCTCGAGGCCGGGCTGGTGGCTCGCTGCACGGTGACCGATCTCGAAGCTGGCTTCTCTTCGCGGTCTCCCGATTCGCATCGAAGAATGCGAGATGCCCGCGCCGCCTGGCCTTTCGTTTCCATGGACCAGCAGGTATTGGACCGGGCCACATCGATCCAGGATGCGCTCGCCGAACGCAGCCAGCAACGCGGAGTCAAGGTCGCCGACCTTCTGATTGCTGCCGGCGCAGAACTCGCGGATCTTGTGGTCCTCCACTACGACCGTGACTTCGATCTCATAGCGGAGGTTACGCGACAGCCGACCGAGTGGATCGTCTCGGCGGGAACCATTCCCTGAGGGAGCAGGTAGGCGTGCAAGACGCTCCCTTTACGCTCCCCGCAGGCCCGATAAGATGGGCGTGACCAGGAAAAACAGGGAGCAGAGAACGATCCTGCAAAGCCCCGTACGGGAGTTCGATTCTCCCCGCCGCCTCCAGCAGGTGCAGGTATACTGCCTTTTCAGAGCGTCCGAGCGAGTTCACCAGGGTTCGCCGACGTTCCCCGATATTTGCTCCCATTTTCCCCTGGTCCGCTCATTACACGCTCCCCGCGTGTTCCCCGAGCCAAGGACCGGAAATGGGACGCATCGAGAAGACACGAGGTCGGCACCGGCGCCCGCAACCGTGACCCACTGGGTCACCAGCGCCGCGAGACCTTCAGCCGCAAAGCGGACGACGAACGATTCCTGCGCGAGATGCATGCAAGTCGACATCGAGCACGGACGCTGGATCGATCCACGAAGGGCAGAGGCCGGCCCCGACGGCCTCGTGTTCACCGAACAAGGTCGGCGGCCCGATTGTCTATGAGTCAGGTCACAGGGCCTTCTCGCGCTCGTTGTGAGCGTTGCCGCAGTGGCCATTGGCAGTTGCCGGATATATGCAGCTAGCCGATTTGCTTTGATCAAAGATCTCCGACCCGGCCTTCATGAAGGTGTTCGCCTCCGATCAGGCGTCATGGCGCGCCAACCGGGCGAGCATGTGGACGAGATCCGCAAATGGCTTCGACCCGAGTTCGTTGGCGAAGCTCCCCTCGGTTCGCTGTGCGGACTCTCCGATGACGCGGACGGCCTTACGCCCCTTGGCCGTGAGCGAGAGGTCACTGCGGCGGCGATCGGATGCGTTCGGCTTGCGGACGACGAACCCTGCCGCCACCAGGGATTCGACGAGCTTAGACACCGCCTGCTTGCTGACGCCCATCTCGTCCATCAGATCGCCGGCGTCCGTGCCACCGCGGGCAAGCACCATGAGTGCCCAATATCCGGGCTGGGGCAACTCCCCGATCCCGACCGCCACGAGACTCTGTCGGACGGCACTGAGGTACTGCTGGTTCACACGCCGAAGCAGCCACGGTAACGACGCGGGGGCAGGCGCCTGACCCCGGCGCTTGCCGGCCCCGGGCTCCCTGGCACCACCATTAGTCAACATAGTAGACAGTCCAGAGTATAGACTAACGTGGTGCTCGAGAAAGGCGTCGGCGACAGCTTCTGTGAGAGCGAGACTCACTGATGCCCTATGGCATGGGTCCGATCATTCGACAGGCCCTGATCCACGCTTCGCCGTGGCAGCGATATCTGATTGGCGTCGCCATGGTCGCAGGTGGCGTGGGGCTCGTTCTGCTCGGGCACGTTGCAGGAGGCGTTCTTTCGGTCGCTGGACTCCTGCTGCTCTGGCAGATGGTTCACCACAGATCTCTGCGCAGCCACACGGGAAAGGAACGGTCAGGGCATCCTGGAGACTGATGCCAAGGAGAGACCCCTGCCATCGTTTGCTCGCCCCGAGCGTGTTTCGCTGTAGGCCTTGACAACCGAGGTCGTCATGGGCATGGATTGGCGGATCACGACTGGTAATCCGACGCCGGACTCAGGGGGCGCTGACACCAAGGAGCGCCGCGCCCAGGGCGCTCACACTGTCGAGGACAGCACTTCAGTTGTCGTCATTACCGGCGGCAGTCGAGGGATCGGCGCGGCTACCGCCAGATTGATGGCCAGCCAGGGCTGGATCGTTTGTATCGGCTACCGCTCCGCCGAGATGGCCGCCAGCCAAGTCGTCGATGGCTGTCGCGCCTGGGGCGCGAAGGCGCTTGCAGTTCAGGCTGATGTCGCCTCGGAAACGGATGTGTCTCACCTGTTCGAACGCGCAGACGGGCTCGGGACCGTCCGAGCGCTCGTGAACAATGCCGGCATTGTCGCCCCGAGAGCCAGGCTCGATGAAATGGACGCTCGGCGGATCGAACGGATGGTGGCGGTAAACGTCGTCGGCGCCTTCCTGTGCGCCCGAGAAGCCGTTCGTCGCATGTCGACGACTCACGGTGGGAGCGGCGGGGTCATCGTCAACGTGTCGTCGGCAGCCTCCCGGCTGGGCAGCTCGGGCGAGTACATCGACTACGCCGCGTCCAAGGGAGCCATCGACACCATGACAGTCGGGCTCGCACGAGAGATCGCTGCCGAGGGCGTGCGCGTCAACGCCGTTCGGCCCGGGTTCATAGACACCGACATCCACGCCAGCGGCGGCCAGCCGGATCGCCTGGAACGACTCCGTTCGTCCATCCCGATGCAGAGAGCCGGCCAGCCTGACGAGATCGCCGCGGTGATCGCCTGGCTCTGCTCCGAGGACGCCTCGTACGTGACTGGAGCGCTTATCGACGCCAGCGGAGCGCTCTGATGCTCCGATCCCTCCAAGCAACCGGACAGGACGCCCGGGGCGTAGATTTTCGAAGGAGACCAGGATCTCCTGCGCCCCACCGTCGTGGATACGGCTGGAGTGCACTGAAAGGAGGCCAGAGGTGTCGGCAACCCTGAAGCTGACTCGTCAAGGAGCAGGGATGGAGCTCCGAAGGGGCACGTTCCACGTTTTGTTGGATGGCGATGACGTCGGGTCGATCGAGTGGCGAGGATCGATCGAGGTGCCGATGGAGCCAGGCGGTCACTCCCTGCGGATCGTCGCCGGTCGCTACTCGAGCGAATCCCGATCCTTCGAGGCGACCGAGGGAGAAGTTGTCACCTTTCGATGCCACGGCGCCATGATCTGGCCCCGATACGTCGTTTCGTTAGCCAAGCCGGACCTGGCGATCTCCCTGAAGCGCCGGTGAGCGGGCGGCGATGTCGAGGGTGATCCGGGATCGAGGCTCTTGGGGGCTCCTGGTCCCCACGTGTCGAGGACAGCTCGGGCTAGCGGTGGAGATGTCCAGGGCGTAAGTGGCGATCAGCCCTGGGGAGCATCGTCGGTTCGGCGAGCGGGGGGCTGGCCTGGGCGTCGCGGCCCATGATCGCCCGGGTGCAACGAGGGAGCGCTGACCACTGGGTCGCCTGGGTGTCGCTCGGGCGGTCCCACCAGGCGTATCGTCGCGTTCCCGAGGCTCCGCCCTCAGCCACCGGCCGGGGCGGGCGAGAGGCGAGGAGGCCAGGCCGTGAGTGGGGTTCGGCTGCTGGTGGGAACCACCAAGGGTGCATTCATCCTGAGCGCTGACGGCACGCGCAAGAATTGGGACGTCTCCGGTCCGCACTTCGGTGGCTGGGAGGTGTACCACTTGAAAGGGTCGCCGGCCCACCCCGACAGGATCTACGCCTCGCAGTCCACGGGATGGTTCGGCCAGGTCGTCCAACGCTCCGACGACGGTGGCCGGAGCTGGCGGACGATGAGCAATGAATTCGCCTATGACGGCGTTGCCGGTACGCACCAGTGGTACGACGGGACGCCTCACCCGTGGGAGTTCGCCCGCGTGTGGCACTTCGAGCCCTCCCTGACTGACCCCGACACGGTCTTCGCTGGCGTAGAAGACGCCGCCCTTTTCTGTTCCTCCGATGGCGGGGCAGGCTGGAGGGAGCTCTCCGGCCTGCGTCGCCACAACACGGGCCCGCACTGGCAGCCGGGGGCAGGAGGCATGTGCCTGCACTCGATCCTGCTGCATCCTTCCGACCCGGCCCGCATGTTGGTCGCCATCTCGGCCGCAGGGGTCTTCCGCACCGACGACTCCGGCGAGACGTGGCGGCCGGCCAACCGGGGGCTCTCCTCGCCGCAGCTTCCCGACCCCCAGGCGGAGGTGGGCCACTGCGTGCACCGGATCGCTCTTCATCCCACGCGCCCCGAGGTGCTGTTCATGCAGAAGCACTGGGACGTCATGCGCAGCGACGACGGAGGTGAGTCGTGGCGCGAGGTGAGCGGTGACCTGCCGACGGACTTCGGCTTTGTCATCGACGTCCACGCCCACGAACCCGAGACCGTCTACGTGGTGCCCATCAAGAGCGACTCCGAGCACTACCCACCTGACGGCCAGCTGCGCGTCTACCGGAGCCGGACCGGGGGAGGGGAGTGGGAGCCGCTCGCCAACGGACTGCCCGCACGCGACTGCTACGTCAACGTGCTGCGGGACGCCATGTCGGTCGATGCCCTGCAGCCTTGTGGCGTGTACTTCGGCACGACTGGCGGACAGGTCTACGCTTCGGCGGACGCCGGAGAGCACTGGTCGGCGGTGGTCCACGACCTACCCCGGGTGCTGTCGGTGGAGGCGCAGACGCTGCCATGATCCGGGTGGTGCTGCCGGCGCACCTGCGCACCCTGGCCCGGGTGTCGGGGGAGGTGCAGCTCGAAGTGGACGGCGTGCCCACGGTGGCCGGTGTCCTCACCTCGCTCGAGGAGTGCTACCCGGTGCTGCGCGGCACCATCCGGGACCAGGCGACGGGCCAGCGCCGGGCCTTCGTGAGGTTCTTCGTCTGCGAAGAGGACATCTCCCACGAGCCCACCGACGCCCCCCTTCCCCCGGCTGTGGCGGCGGGTACCGAGCCCTTCTTCGTCGTGGGGGCCATGGCCGGGGGTTGATCCCACCACGCCGGTTGCACGTGGGTGGCGCTGGGCGGATGACACGGCCGCCGGCGCCATGTGCGGAGGAGCCCGGGTCGCTCGAGATGCCGCGTTGTGGCCGAGGCGGCCCCCGGAGGTCCCAGCTATTCTCCCAGCGTGGGCGAGCACTTCGTGGTGGCGGAGGGCCCCGTGACCATCATGTTCACGGACGTCGAGGGCTCGACGGCCCTGCGGACGACCCTGGGTGACGCCGAGGCCGACGCCCTGCTGCGCCAGCACGACCAGCTGGTGCGGGAGCAGATCGAGGCCAACCAGGGCCAGGACCAGAAAGCGGCGCTGGGGGACGGCTTTCTGGCCGTCTTCGTGTCCACCCGCCGCGCACTGGCCTGTGCCATAGACATCCAGAAAGCGCTCGACTCGTTCAACCGTGCCCGTTCCGGCATGCCGCTCAACATCCGGATCGGGCTCAACACGGGCGAGGTGGCATGGCAGGACGGTCAGCTCTCAGGAGAGGCGGTGCACGCCGCCGCCCGGGTGTGCGCGGCGGCCTCAGGACGCCAGATCCTGGTGTCGGACGTGACGCGGCAGCTGGCCGGGACCGTGCCCGATGTCACCTTCCGCGACGCAGGCGAGTTCCAGTTGAAGGGCTTTCCCCAGCCCTGGCGGCTCTGGGACGTGGTGTGGGTGCGCGAGTCCAGCTCGCTGCCCGAACAGGTCTTCGTGGGACGCGAGCACGAGCTCGGCCTCCTACGAGCCAAGCTCGACGCCGCCCTGCAGGGCCACGGCGGGCTGGTCCTGGTGGGGGGCGAACCGGGCGTGGGGAAGACGACCCTCGTGAAACAGCTCATCGTGGAAGCCGAGCAGCGGGGGGCCTTCGCCGTGCTGGGGCGCTGCTACGATTCGGAGGGCACCGTCCCCTTCTCGCCCTTCGTGGAGATGCTCGAGCAGGCCCTCGGCATCATGCCGCCCGACATCGTCCGGGAAGACTTGGGCGACGACGCACCCGAGGTGGCCCGCTTGGTCCCCGAGTTGCGGCGGCGGTTCCCCGACATCGGCGCCCCCCTCGAGCTCCCGCCCGAGCAGCAACGCCGCTTCATATTCAACGCCATCGGGTCGTTCGTAGCCCGGGGTGCAGCCCGGTTTCGGTTGATGCTGGTGATGGACGACGTCCACTGGGCCGACGAGCCCACCTTGCTGCTCATCGAGCACATGGCCACGCTCATGCCGACCATGCGCGTGCTCGGGGTGGGCACCTACCGCGACGTCGAGCTCGAGGTGTCGCGGCCCCTGGCCTCGGCGCTGGAGCGGATGCTTCGGGCACGGCTCGTGGAGCGCATCGGGCTCAAGCGCTTCGACGAGCAGACGGTCGGAGAGATGCTCGGCGCCATGGCCGGCCAGTCGCCACCGCAGGCGGTGATCGACGCCGTGTACTCCGAGACGGAGGGGAACCCGTTCTTCGTGGAAGAGGTGTTCCGCCACTTGGTGGAGGAGGGAAAGCTCTTCGAGGACGGGGCTTTTCGCACCGGCATCACCATCGACGAGCTCGACGTCCCCGAGAGCGTGCGCCTGGTGGTGGGCCGCCGCCTGGAGCGCCTGGGAGACGAGGCGCAGCGTGTGCTGGCCGCCGGAGCCGTGGTGGGCCGGGCCTTTGCGTTCCCGCTGCTCGAGGAAATCGTCGACGTCGAGCCCGGACGGCTCCTCGACGTGGTGGAAGAGGCCGAGGCCGCCCGGGTGATCGTGCCCGAGGAGCGCGGCGGGCAGGTCTACTACTCCTTCGCCCACGAGCTCATCCGCCAGACGCTGCTGTCGGGCTTGTCCATGTTGCGGCGCCAGCGGCTGCACCTTGCCGTGGCCGACGCCATCGAGCGCACCGACCGCCGGGCTCGCCAGGAGCGCCCGTCGGAGATCGCCAACCACCTGCTCCAGGCCGGGGCGGCCGCCGAGCCGGAACGGACCCTCGAGTATCTGGAGCTCTCTGCCGCCCGGGCGCTCGACAGCGCCGCCTGGGAGGAGGCCCTGCGCGCCGGCGAGGACGCCCTGTCGGTGGTGGACCCCGAGGACGAGCTGCGCAAGGCCAGGATCACCGAGGGCTGCGGCCGGGCCCTGCGCGCCCTGGGCCGCTTCGACGAATGCATCGCCCTGTGGGACGAGGTGATCAGCGTGTACGCCCGACAGGGACTGGTCGACGAAGCAGCCGCGCTGTGCTCCGAATGTGGGTACCAGCTGGTATGGCTGGGCCGGTTCGAGCAGGTCTTCGAGTACTACAACCGCGGCCTGTCGATCCTGGGGGACCGGCTCAGCGTGTGGCGGCCCATGCTGGCGGCCAGCAACGCCACCGTCCTCGGCTTGGCAGGGCTCTACGAAGCGGCCGAAAGCGGCCTGGAGGAGGCCGATGCCACCGCCCGCCAGCTCTCTGACGAGCGCGCCCTGGGCATCGTCCAGTGGGGCCGGACCGTCGCCGGGTGGTCCAACACGCGCGTCAGGGCGGCCATCTCGGCCGGCACCGAGGGCATCGAGCTGCTGCGACGGGCCAACGACCAGTGGACGCTCGTGGACGCCCTGGCGTGGACGGCATTCCCTCTCGGCTACAGCGGCGAGACGGAGAAGGGTCTCGCCTTCGGCCTCGAAGCCGTCGAGCTGGGAAGGAAGCTCGGGCACCAGGGCGGCGAGATCCTGGCGCTGCGGGCCACGAGCCTGATCGCCTGTATGCAGGGCAACGACCTCGGGGCGCTCGAGCAGCTGGCCGCCCAGGACCTGGAGCGCTGCGAATCCATCAGGTCCCCCTGGGTGTCGCAGTCGCACGCCTGGCTGGCTGCCTTCCAGATCCTGCGTGGCGACCTGCAACGGGCCCGCGCCTCCGCCGGGCGGGCCGTCGAGCTCGAGCCCGTGTCGGCCTACTCCGGGGTCGGTTGGTGCTACCAGTTCCTGTGCTCCGCCTACGACGGGGCTGCCGAGGCCTGCTCGAGGATGCTGGCCGAGGCCCGGTCGAGGCTTCCCCCCGCCGGCACGAGGACGGCCATCGGCCCCACCATGCAGGTGGTGGCCGCCGCGCACGGGTCGGTCGTGGCCGGGCTGTCCTCGGTCGCCGCCGAGCTGTACCCGCTGGTGGCGGAGCTGACCGAAGAATTGCCCGTGGCGCTCTTCGACTTCGCCCTCGTTCACCGCGTGGCGGGCATGGCGGCGGCGGCGGCCGGGCGGTGGGAGGACGCCACGGCCCACTTCGAGGCTGCCCTGCGCCAGGCTGGGGAATTCCCTGTGGTCCTCGAGGAGCCACAGGTGAAGCACTGGTACGGGAAGATGCTCCTGGACCGGGGCCGGCCCGAGGACGCAGGCCGTGCCCGGGAGATGATCGAACACGCACGTGCCGGCTACCTGACGTTGGGTATGCCTCTGCACCTGGCCATGGCCGAGCAGTTGTGACGAGCGGATCGAGCTCGCTGATCCGCGGGCCGGCCCGATCGTCAGTGCGAGAAACGGACGCGCGGCAGGATCCGGTCGAGCCACTTCGGTCGGTGCCAGATGTGGTGCCGACCGAAGCGCAGTAACACCGGGAGCAGGACCAGGCGAGCCACAAAGGCGTCGAAAGCCACCGCCAGTGCCAGGATGACCCCCATCTCCTTCGGTGCCAGCGGCCCCGACAGGGCGAAGGTCATGAACACGGCGATCATCACGGCGGCGGCCGAGAGCACGACGCGCCCAGATGTCCCGACGGAGCCGGTCATGGCGTGCTCAGGATCCGGGTGCGTCTCGTATCGCTCCTTGGCGGCAGAGAGCAGGAACAGCGTGTAGTCCATGGCGACGCCGAAGACCATGGCCCCGAAGAACAGGGGACCCCAGGCGTCGATGAAGCCCTGTGGGGTGAATCCCAAAAGGCCCGAAAGGTGCCCGTCCTGGAAGATGAGGCGGGCTATCCCGAAGGCCCCGGCTACCGACAAGGCGGTCACGGCCACGCCCGCCGCCGCTACGAGCGGCGCTCCCAGGGCGATGAGGAGGAGGAGGAAGCCCATGGCGGCGAGCAACCCGAACACGATCGGCGTGCGGCTCGACAGGGCGTGCTGCAGGTCGTGGTTCTCGGCGGCAGCTCCTCCGACCAGGCTGGCGGGCAGGACGTGGCGGATGCGGTCGATGGTGGCCCCGGTGGCTGGCGTCGAGGGTCCGGTCGTGGGCACGACCTGGTCGAGGGTCCAGCCCTTGGCGCTCGGTCCGGGCACCACGGCGGCCAAGCCAGAGGTGTGGGCCAGAGTGGTCAACGCATCCGGTTGCTGGCTGGCCGGCACCAGCACCTGAAGGGTGCCCGGCGCGCCAGGCCCGAATGCCTTGGTCACCTGCTCGTAGCCGATCCTGGCGTTGGCCGAGGCCGGGATGACGGTGATCGAGGGCATGGAGGTGCGCAATCCGATCACCGGCGCGGCGGCGAGCAGAAGTACGCCGAGGGCGGCGAGGGCAGCCGGAACCGGGTGTCGCCAGATGGCCTGGCCCCAGCGGTGGAGCCGAAGCTCGAGCCGGTGCCCGTGCGGATGCTCGGCCACCCGATCCCGGTGTCGCAGGCGGATCCGGCCGGCGTCGATGCGCCCTCCCAGGCGGCCCAACACCGCCGGCAGGAGCGTCAACGTGGCGGCCAGCACGGCCACCACGGCGAGCAAGATGCCAAGGGCCATCGAACGGCACGCCGGGCTCGGCACGTGTAGGTTGGCCGCCAGCGATGCCACCACCCTCTCCCCAGA
>JBJKRZ010000052.1:0-22437 GCA_046704365.1 Acidimicrobiales bacterium
CCGGGTGTCGGTTCCTGCCACGGTGCGGGCACGCGCACGCTCTTTGCAGCACTGAGCCGCCGCTGTTAGATACCACCAAAGGCCACGGTACCCGGTGCTGGCTCGTCGACGAGCCCGGCGAGGGGGCGACCTCTGGCTCAGGGGGTGGGCCGCAGTGACCGACCCAATTATCAGCGCCAAGGGCTTGGTGCGGCACTTCACCATTCGCAAGGCCGGCAGTAGCTGGAAGAAGGACGTCGTTCGGGCAGTCGACGGGGTCGACTTGGCAATCGGCCAGGGTGAGACCGTCGCCGTGGTGGGGGAGTCTGGCTGTGGCAAGAGCACCCTGGCGCGTCTGCTTCTCGGTCTTCTCGAGCCCACCAGCGGTGAGGTGTGCTATGGCTCCAGACGCCTTGCTGACATAAACGACAAGGAGCGGCGGAACTTTTGTCGTGACGTGCAGATCGTCTTCCAGAATCCTGCGAACGCCCTGAATCCCCGCAAGCGCGTCCGGGCCATTCTCGGAGGGCCGCTGCTCCTGCACGAGTTGGCCGACCGTACATCCGTCGGCGCTGTGGTGGAGGAACTCCTTGACCGAGTTGGGCTCTCTCCCGCGTCGGCCTTCATTGACCGTTTTCCGCACGAGCTGAGCGGAGGCCAGAGACAGCGCGTGGCGGTAGCGCGGGCACTGAGTCTGCGACCTCGTCTGATTGTGGGAGACGAACCGCTTTCGTCGCTGGACGTGACGGTCCAGGCACAGCTTTTTGACCTTATGCGCCAGCTTCAGCAAGACACGGGACTGTCCTACGTACTGATCACCCACGATCTGTCTGTCATTCGGGGATTCGCCAACCGCGTCGTGGTAATGTACCTAGGCCGCATTGTCGAGCAAGGCCCCGTGGCGCAGGTGCTCGACTCCCCCCGCCACCCTTACACTCAAGCCCTGCTCGGGGCGACGTTGGTCGCCGATCCACGTGAGTCGCGGCGACGACGACGACGTTTCGTCATTGGTGGCGACCCTTCGAACTCCGTTGCAATTCCGGCGGGCTGCCGCTTCCACCCACGGTGCCCGGTGGTGATGGAGCAGTGCAAGAACGTCGAACCGGCGTTGGAGCCCGCAGGGCGCGGGATGACCGCTACCGCCTGCCACCGTGCCAGAAGCGACTTCGTGGCGCTGGCAGAGCCGAAGGTAAAGGAGCCGGTTCCCGGCGGGCGCCGGGGAGATGGTTGATTAGCAAGCGGCCGAGGATTGGAGTGAAGTGTCAGAAAATCGGACTGGGGAGCGACCGAAAGAGAATGGAGAAAGGGCGATGACCATTAGAAGTATTCCGCTGCTTCTCGGAGGGGCTGTCTTCGCTCTTCTGTTGTCAGCATGCTCGCCTTCAGGCGCGAACCCTTCGAATGGGGGTGGCGGCTCGTCAGCCAGCGGCTCACCTGTTCGAGGCGGCACCCTGGTGACCACCGTGGCCGAAGACCCCACCAATCTCAACCCGATGGAGACGACCGACCTGGCCACCGACACGATCGCCTCTCTGTGGGCACAGGGCCTGGTGGCGCTCAATAGCCAGCAACAGCCGGAGCCGGAACTGGCGACATCCTGGAAGGTGTCCCCTGACGGGAAGACTTACACCTTTACTCTGCGTAAAGGCGTGCTGTGGCAGGACGGCCAAAAGTTTACGTGCGCCGATGTGCAGTACACGCTTATGAACCTCCTGCAGTACTATCCAAGCGGGCAGCAACTCCAGAAGGTGCTATCCAACGTTTCGTGCCCCTCGCCGACCCAGGCTGTCATACAGCTGAACAGTCCGTACTCGGCGCTCCTTGCTTCGCTGAACGACGCCGACATTCATATCCTGCCCAAGCACATCTACGACCAGGGAGATCCACTGAAGAATGCGGCCAACTTGCACCCGATCGGGACCGGGCCCTTCGAGTTCAAGAGCTGGGCTCACGGACAGAAGCTTGTCTTCGTCCGCAACCCTCACTATTGGGATGCACCTAAGCCTTACCTCAACGAGGTAATCGTCGACGAGATTCCCAACGCCGCGACGGCGGTGAACGCGCTGCTCACGGGCGAGGTGAACTCGATTCCGACCAGCATCCTGCCATCGGCCCAGATCAACCAGATCAAAGCGAACAATTCCGTCCGCCTTCTCGAGTGGAATGGCGACCCGACGATGCAATTCCTGTTTTTGAACACTCAGCACGGCCCACTCCAGAACGTCGCGGTGCGGAAGGCCCTTTACCAAGCCATTGACCGCAACACGATCGTGAAGGCAGCGTTCTCTGGGCACTCGAGCCCCGCTGTCGAGCCCATCCCGCCAGCGATGACCAAATTTGTGGATCCCAGCATCAACTTCGAGAAGATGTACCCGTACGACCCGACAAAGGCGGCGGCGGAGTTAACCCAGGCGGGGTACCCGCTTAAAAACGGAAATCGCTTCAACCTCAACCTGGCCTACGCAACATCGATCACGCCCAGCTCAGAAGTAGCGAGCATCGTAAAGTCGGAACTCGCCCAGATCGGCGTCACCGTCACCCTATCGGCCTACGACTTCGCGACCTGGACCAAGGAGGTATACCCGGACAGGAACTACGATTTGGCCTACATCACCTACACTGCCCGCGAGGATCCCGCCCTTGGCGTCGACCGCATGTATCTCTGCCAGCAGCCGAGTGCCAAAATCCTGTTCACGAACCCGACCGGGTACTGCAACCCGCAACTCGATTCCCTGCTGAATGAGGCGCTTTCGACGACATCGTCGAGCAAGGAAAAGAGCTATTACGACCAGGCGCAGCAGATCATCGCCAACGAGCTGCCGGTTCTGATGCTCGGCAACCAGCAGGAATACCAAGTGATCTCCAAGAAGTTTGCTGGCTACCAGAGTCAGTTCGATTTCTTCGGTGCTAAGGATCCGAACTGGGCCGACGTGTGGATTCCGAAGGGGTCTTAGTCATTGCACGACTTGCCGTTGCAATCCGAGCCTTTGTCTTCCGACCGACCCCTTTACGGGACCTTCCACGACATCACCGATCCGGTTGTCGTGGAGATTAGTGCCGCCGCAGGCTTCGACTTCGCGGTGCTCGAACGTGAACACGGTATCCACGGTGAAGTGGGGATGCTTGAGTGCATTAGGGCTGGCGATGCCGTTGGACTCCCTGTACTCGTGCGGCTCAACGAGGTGGACCGACAGTTGGCGCCAAAAGTGCTCGATGCTGGTGCCTCCGGCCTCATTTGGTCACACGTCAGCGACGAAGAGGCGGCGACCGAACTGGTGGCGTTGTGTCGTCGGCCGCCGCTGGGGGTGCGGGGGTCGGGGTTTCACCGAGCGCGCATCGTGGCTCAGGTCCCCGGTCGCCAGCTCGGGGGAGGACCGACCCCCGATTCTCCGTGGGTATTCGCCATTATCGAAGACCTCCATGCCGTGGACCGTCTGCGGGGCATTCTGGCCGTGGACGGATTGACCGGAGTGCTGCCGGGACCCGGGGACCTCGCGTCAGCGCTTGGAGGTGTAAAGAGCGATGACCCGCGCCTTGTGAAACTGATCGAGGGAATCGAGACAGAGACCCTGGCTACCGGCAGTCGGTCGCTCATGTGCTATTGCCGGACTGTTGAAGATGCCCTTCGGGCGGCTCGGCGGGGAGCACCGATGATTCTGATGGCGCTGGACAGCAGCCTTCTCCTCAACACGTATCGGGACTTGCTCGAGGAGTGCTCCCAGGTTGATAGTGCGGCGGAGGGCTCGTCCGGTCGATGAGCAGGTCGGCCGCCACCGCCGGAGGGAAGGCGGCCAATAGCGATGAAAAGTTTGGACCGGAATTCTGGTGGACGCTGTTCGTAACCGGGACGTTCTTCGCCGGCTACAACATGCTAATCGTCGGCGTCCCGCTCCTGACGAGTATCCGTCACCAGAGCCCCGTAGCCCAGGGCGGCGCCACGTTGCTCTTCATGGTACCGGCGACATTGTGTCCCCTCGCCCTTACAAGGGTCCGCAGCGCCTATCTACCCGTCGTTCTGACGGCAAGCATCCTCGTGATGGCAGTGCCTGCGGCTCTCTATCTTCTTGTGCGGTCCAACATGGCTGACGACATCGTGACTGTGGTCCGGGGAATGGGATTCGGGGTCGGCATCGTAGCCACAGGAACGTTGGCGGCGAGTTTCGCGCCCAAGTTGCGCCTGGGCCACGGACTTGGCCTATATGGGGCGACAACCTCGGCCACGGCTCTCCCAGGCCAGGCGGGCGCTGTGTGGATGACGGACCACGTCGGGTATCAGGTCACCTTCCTTGTTGCCATGGCGTTGCCCATGCTTGGCTTGGCCCCTACGCTGCTCCGTCTAAGGCGTTTGGCTCCCGAGGCCTTTGCCGGGCATCGGAGCTCTTCGGAGTACCCGGTCGATGTTAAGCCGCGAGAGGGGAGCATCGCCTGCCTCGTGCATATATCGAGCATGTTCTTCTTTGCCGCCTGCCTGTACGGGGCCATTGTCTCTTTCGTGCCCGCCCACGTCACTTCAGCGGCGGGAAGCGGTGCTGCCACAGCCTTCTTCGTCGCGCTGGGGCTTGCTCTCCCGACGGCCCGGGGACTTGTCGGGCGCGTGCTCGACAAAGCCGGACGAATGATTTTCCTCCCGGCGTTGCTTATCGCGGTCGCAGGGGTCGGACTCCTCGCCGTGGCCTCGACGGGTGTGGCTCTCGTCGCCGTAGCGTTGGTGTTCGGAGTGGGCTTTGGGATGCTCGGTTCCGTTACGCTTTACCTACTGATCCGGTCGGTACGTCCCTCGGCGTACTCATTGGCTAACCTCTGCTACTCGGGTTCCTACAACATCGGCATGGGAGTCGGGGCCATCCTCTTCGGTTTGGGCTTAACCCGTGCCCCCTTCAAAAACGTCGCAGCGTCTGCGGCAGTGATCGCCATTGTAGGGGTAGGCCTGGTCTTGGCACCCAGCATCTGGCGGCGACGGATTCAGCTGCAGGCGTACGGGGCGATCGGGACGCGCGAATGACTTCGAGGTCGACGGCGAATGTGAACAGTGCCACGGCCCATGAGATGCGCGAGGACTTCCGGCTGATGTGTTTGTCCCGAGCTCTTGACGACCGAGAGATAGTGCTTCAGAAGCAGGGCCGTGTCTTCTTTCAGATCTCCGGTGCCGGCCACGAAGCTCTCCTCGTCGGCCTGGCCCGCTCGCTGCGCCCTGGTTATGACTGGTTCTTTCCTTACTACCGGGACCGGGCATTGCTCCTCGCCTTAGGAGTCACCCCCTACGAGTTGTTGCTTCAGGCCGTCGGTTCGGTAGAAGATCCTTCGTCGGGAGGCCGGCAGATGCCATGCCACTGGGGCAACCGCGCCCTCAATGTGGTCACCCAGTCCAGCCCGACGGGGAGCCAGTGCCTCCCAGCGGTCGGCTGTGCCGAAGCGGCGCGCTACATCGGAAGACACCCGTCGTTGCCTGGGTGCACGGCGCACGGTGACGAGGTGACCTATGTGTCCCTCGGTGATGGGGCGACCTCTCAAGGAGAATTCTGGGAGAGTCTCAACACTGCCTGCACCCTCCATTTGCCGGTTGTTTTCGTGGTCGCGGACAACGGCTACGCGATTTCGGTCCCGTTGTCTGACCAAGCGCCAGCGCCAGTGTCTGACTTGGCTCGAGGGTGGCGCGGCCTTGCCATTCACAAGGTCGATGGACGGCACTATCAGAAGGCCCGGGAGGTCGGGGTCAGGGCGGTGGCCCGCGTCCGCGCCGGCGAGGGTCCGGCACTCATTCACGCTGTTGTGACCCGCCCGTATTCGCACTCGTCGGCGGACACCCAGAGCAAGTACCGCTCGGTGTCCGAGCTGCGCTCTGAGGCACAGCATGACCCAATCGCTCTGATGCGTCGACTATTGGTCCGAACCGGAACCATAAGTGACAAAGAGGCTGCCGAAATCCAAGAAACAGCCAAAGCAGAGGTCGCCGACGCGGCCGATCGAGCCCTCGCAGCGGCCCGGCCGGACCCGATGCACGTGGAAGACCACGTCTACATGCTGCCCGAACTGAGCGACCCGGGCTTACCGAGCGCGGCAGATGGCGATGCCGAGGTGGCGCTCGGCGAGGCCATTCGGTCTACTTTGCACGAGGTGATGGAACGTGATGAACGCGTCCGGATCTTCGGTGAAGATGTCGCCGACGGACCGGAATCCCTCCTTAGCGAAGTCGATGGCAAGGGTGGGGTCTTCGGTACGACACGCGGTCTGCAACGGACTTTTGGCCTTGCTCGTTGTTTCAACACGCCATTGGCGGAGGCGAATATCGTCGGCCGCGCGGTGGGTCAGGCCGTACGTGGTCTCCGGCCATGCGCCGAGATCCAGTTTTTTGACTACATCTGGACTGCCATGCAGCAAATCAAGTCCGAGGCCGCCACAATCCGATGGCGATCGAACGGGGAGTTTACCTGCCCGATGGTGATTAGGGTGCCGATTGGCGGTTATTTGAAGGGCGGGGCGATTTGGCACTCCCAGTGCGGCGAATCGATCTTCGCCCACGTGCCAGGCCTGCTGATCGCCTTTCCGTCTAACGCTGTTGACGCGGCCGGCCTGTTGCGCGCTTCGTTCCTGGTGGAGGATCCGGTGCTTTTTCTTGAGCACAAGCACCTGTTGCGTCAGGCGTACACCCGAGGCCCGCACACGGCCTCCGACTACATCTTGCCGTTCGGCAGTGGCCGATGTGTGCGGTCGGGCAGCCACTTGACAATTGTGACCTGGGGGGCGACCGTCGAGAAATCTCTCAGCGCAGCCGAGGAGATGGCTACTACTCAGGGTGTCGATGTGGAAGTGCTGGACCTCCGGACGCTCGTTCCTTGGGACCACGAGATCGTGGCATCGTCATTGGAACGGACAGGGAAGCTGCTCGTAGTGCATGAGGACGTACTCACGTGCGGATTCGGCGCGGAGGTGGCCGCGTGGGCCGCCGACGAATGTTTCTCGTACTTGGACGGCCCCGTGCGAAGGCTGGGTGCGAAAGACACTCACGTGGGCTACGAGCCGTCACTCGAAAACGCTGTGCTTCCTCAAGTTGACGACATTGTGACGGCAGCGGTGGCGCTGGCGCGGTTCTGACGTGGGCACGTGCAGAGGAGTGTCGGACACCAGCAAGGGAAGAGACGAAGGCCGATGACGAGCGGCCGACCAGCCGCACTTACCGGTTCGCTCGCAATCACGAGTCTGCGCGGCCGTTCGGTGTTGGTAGTTTGCTGCGCGGCGCTGTTCATGACGACGCTGGACAGCACAATTCTCAATGTTGCTTTGCCGTCTTTGCAGCGAGATCTTCACGCGTCGAACGCGGGACTTCAGTGGACCGTCGACAGCTATGTGCTCGTGCGAGCGGGGACCCTCTTCGTTTGCGGTGCCTTGAGCGATCGGTTCGGGCGACGCCGCTATTTCGGAATAGGCCTGGCGATTTTCGTCGGCGGATCGCTGATGTGCAGCTTGGCTTGGTCGACGTCCGATCTCATCGTATGGCGTGGTGTGCAAGGGGTGGGAGGCGCCCTAATGACTCCGGCAAGCCTTGCGATTATCACGAACGCCTTCTCGGAGCGCTCGACGCGCGCCCGGGCTATCGGCGCCTGGAGCGGGACGACGGGCCTGTCGATGGCAGCCGGGCCCGTTGTCGGAGGCCTGCTTGTCGAGACCTTGGGTTGGCAAAGCGTGTTTTTGGTCAATGTGCCAATCGGGGCTGCCGTCCTTTTCGCTCTCCGTGTACTCCCCGACAGCCGTGCGGCGACTCCGAAGCGCTTCGACATTGGCGGTCAGCTCGTGCTCGCTGCCGGGCTCACTTGTTTTACTTATGCGCTCATCTCGGCACCGAGCAAGGGCTGGAGCTCACCTGCGATAGCCGCATGCTGGGTTGGCAGCGTCGTTTCGATTCCGCTGTTTCTTGTCGTCGAGCGAAGAGTGCGCAGCCCAATGATCCGATTGTCCTATTTTCGCTCAGCGCATCTCGTTGGAGCCGTTGCGCTAGCTGTCGTTGTCTTTATAGCTCTCGGAGCCTTCTTGTTCTTCAACACCCTGTATCTGCAGGACGTACGCGGAGATTCGCCGATTGTTGCGGGGTTGATGACGGTGCCGACGACCGCCACTAGCCTCGTTTTCGCCCCATTCGCAGGACGACTTATCAGCAGGAGTGGGCCCCGAGCGCCTGCCATTGCAGCGTGCGTTCTAACGGCCCTGGCCATGATTGTACTCAGCGTGACCATGACTGCCAGTGTGCCGGCATGGTGGCTGGTGCTCTGCTACTTAGCGCTCGGTTCCGGTTTCGGCCTCGTCAATCCGCCTGCGACGTACTCGGCGGTGTCCAGCCTTCCGGTCGATGAAGCCGGGGTTGCGGCGGCGATCACCGGCACGGCCCGGCAGATTGGGACCAATCTCGGGGTGGCGCTGATCGGCGCCGTTGTGTTTTCTTCGGCGAGCCTCGCAGTCACGGCGGGACGGCTGGCGCCCGCCGAGGGCCGGCTGTTCACCGAGGCACTGCGCCACGGCTTCGCATTGGCGGGCGCGCTGGTAGCACTCTGTGCCGTTGCAGTCAGCTGGTGCTTCTCCCCGGCCCGGCTCGTTCCCCTGCCATCGGACGCGAGTGCTGCCGACGGGCCGGCCGTCTCCAGTTCGTCAGGATCCACTATCGAATAAGAGGAGTAAGCAATGACGGAACAAGACCACGACCATACCATCGACACCGGTAAGGGAAGCTTCGAGTTGAGTGACCTTGGTCACCTCATGCCCGGGATGGCAGAGATCATGCCACTCATCGGTACTCGAATCTGGAAGTGCTATTACGCAGGGCAGGCCCGCAACCGTCCGCTCGCCCGGTTCGAGCTCAAGGAGGCGGTGAACCTACTGGAGAAGGCTGCTTTCCTGCGCCCCAAGTACGCTTCTGACTTGGAGAAGTTCATAGCCGGTGAGGTCAAGGTTGTCGCGGAAGCCATCGACTCAGAGGATTGGGCGTTCTTCCCGCGCTGCTTCGAGGCTATGATCGACGCCGCCAACGCTTACCACGAGCTGCACGACAAGAGTTTTCTTCGCTGGCGCGTTCCCCCGGATCCACCGCCAGACCTCGATGTCGCTCCGCGACGATAAGCTCCCGAGCTGATCAACGAGCGAGTCGCTGAGTTCCTGCACCCGAAAGGCTAGAGGGAGGTGCTGGGATGGTGGACGCCCCTAACCGGCGCTGCCGTGGTACTCGGCGTCGGTGACGTGCGCTCGCCAGTTGGTGGCGCCCTGGGCGATGGCCAGGTGGGTCATGAACTGCTCGGGGCTGGCACCGTGCCAGTGCTCCTCGCCGTCGGGGGTGAAGACCACGTCCCCTGGACCGATCTCGACGATCTCCTGACCGCGCGCCTGGACGCGGCCGCGTCCCTCGGTGACGTAGAGGGTCTGGCCGCCGTCATGGGAGTGCCAGGCGCTTCGGGCACCGGGCGTGAAGTGCACGGCGAGGACGTTGAGCTGCGACGGCGGTAGGCCACGGGTGATGGAGTCGATCCAGACCTCGCCGGTGAACGTCTCGGCTGGCCCCTTGGTCGTCGACGCTCTGCGTGAGAGCTCCATTGGGTTACTCCTCTCAGCTTTCCACCTTGATGAGGGACTTGATAGCCCGTCGCTCGTCCATGGCCTGGTAGCCCTGGGCGACGTGCTCGAGATCGGTCTCGTAGTCGAAGACCCGTCCCGGGTCGATGTCGCCGGCGAGCACGGCGCCGAGCAGCTCGGGGATGTAGATGCGAGCCGGTGCGGGCCCACCGCGCCAGCCCACGTTGCGAAAGAAGGACTCGGCGAATGGCTCTTGGCCGTGGGGGACGCCCACGATCCCCACCGTCGACCCTGGTCTGGCCACGGCGAAGGCGGTGGCGATCGACTGGCCCGTCCCCACGCACTCGAGGGCGGCGTCGACGCCGACGCCTCCGGTGAGATCGAGGACCTCCTGGTCAGCGGCCGGGCCCCGGGTCTCGACCACGTCGGTGGCGCCGAAGGCCCGGGCCAGGTCCTGGCGGGCGGGATGGCGGCTCAAGGCGATGATCCTCTCGGCGCCGAGGCGCTTGGAGGCGAGCACGGCGCACAACCCGACAGCGCCGTCTCCGACCACGGCCACGACGTCGCCCTTGCCCACCCCGGCACTGACGGCGGCGTGATGGCCGGTGGACATCACATCGGACAGGGTGAGCAGGGACCGCAGGACGTCCTCGGGGTGCTCCTTTGCGGGCACCTCGACCAGGGTGCTTGTGGCGAGCGGCACCCGCAGCGCCTCGCCCTGGCCGCCATCGGTCCGGCCGTCGCCGAACAGCCCGCCTTGGACGCAGCTGATGGTGGAGCCGTTCCGGCAGTGCGGGCAGGTGCCGTCGCTGAAGATGAACGGGGCGATGACGAGGGCGCCCTTGTGCAGTCCGCTCACGTCGCGGCCCAGGTCTTCCACCACCCCGATGAACTCGTGGCCGATGGACCCGACGGGATGCTCCGACTCCCCCCGGTAGTACCAGAGGTCCGACCCGCACACGCAGGCCATCACCACCCTGACGATGGCGTCGGTCGGCTCCTCGATGGTGGGATCGGGCCGGTCGGCCACTTCGATGGACCCCGGCCCGTTGAACACGGCTGCCCGCATGTCGACTCCTTTGGAGCGGCTGCTCCGCTCTGTCACCGTAACGAGACCCGGGACTTCCTCATATCAAGGCGGGCCAAGATCGCCCCCGAGCAGGCTGTATTGCCCGCTGCCGGGGCCAAGCGCCGGGTCCCGGGACTGCGGCCGGAGGAGCCGGCCCCCGCAACTCATACCCTGTGCTCGGCGCTAACAGCCCAGGCAGCGGGCGATGACCAGGTGCTGGATCTCGTTGGTTCCCTCGCCGATCTCGAGCACCTTGGAGTCGCAGTAGAAGCGGGCCACGGCCGAGTCGAGCATGTAGCCCGTCCCGCCGTGGACCTGCACGGCCTCCGACGCCGCCCAGGTGGCCAGGCGGCTGGCCTTGAGCTTGGCCATGGCCGCCTCCTTGCGGAATGCCAGGCCGCCGTCGCGCAGGGAGGCGGCCCGGTAGGTGAGCCATCGGGCTGCCTCGAGCTCGGTGGCCACGTCGGCCATCTTGAACTGCACGGCCTGGAAGCTCGAGATGGGCCGGCCGAACTGGACGCGGCTGCGCGCATGGTCGAGGGCGAGGTCGAGCACGGCCTGGGCCAGGCTGAGCGACAGGGCGGCGACCGAGATGCGCCCCACCTCCAGGGTCTGCAGGAACTGGCTGAGCCCCAGGTCGGGGTCACCGAGCAGGTGGTCGTCGGGGACCCAGACGTCCTCGAAGGACAGCTCTCGGGTGTCCAGTCCCCGCCAGCCGATGCCCCGCATCTTGGGGCCCATGGTGAAGCCGGGGGTGTCCTTGGGCACCACGAAGCTGGCGAACCTCGACGAGCGGTCGTCATCGCCGCCGGTGCGCGCCAGGAGGGTCACCCCGAAGGACATGTCGGTGCCGGCGTTGGAGATGAAGGTCTTGCGCCCGTTGATGAGCCACCCGCCGTCTCGTTGCTCGGCCTTGGTCCGGATCCCCCGGGCGTCGGAGCCGGCGTCGGGCTCGGTGAGCCCGAAAGCGCCCAGGGCGCGTCCCTCGGCCAGGGGCCGCAGCCAGCGCTGGCGCTGGGTGTCGGTCCCGAAGAGCAACAGGGGGAGCGATCCGATGGTGGCATGCGCCTGCCAAGCGGCTGCCACCGACTGGTCGGCTTGGCCGATCTGCTCCATGGCGGCCACGAAGCCGACGGTCGACATGCCGATCCCGCCCCAGCGCTCGGGGATGAGGACGCCGAGCAGGCCCAAGCGGCCCATGTCGCGCAGCAGGTCGGTGGGGCAGCGCCCCTCGTCCCAGGCCGCCGGGGCGCGCGCCGCGATCTCCTTGTGGGCGAAGCGCCGGCACAGCTCGGCCAGGTCCTGCTCGGTCTCCGTGAGCGAGAAGTCCACCGGGCCGAGATCCTATTGGACCGAACGGTCCAACACGGACCCCGGCCCGGGACCGGAGTGGCCACGGCGGTCGGTTTCGGGGCCGTGTGTACGATCGACGTGATGCCGGCCTCCCGGAGCCTCTCCTTCGACCCCGTGCTGGCCGCCCGCGACGTGTGGGAGGCCAAGGGGTGGGGCCGGGCGGCACCGGGCATGGCCACGGTGACCTCGATCATGCGTGCCCACCAGCTATTGCTGGCCAAGGCCAACGAGGTGCTGCGGCCCTTCGAGCTGACCTTCGCCCGCTACGAGGTGCTGGCCTGGCTGGGGTGGAACGCCGAATGCGGCTCCTTGTCGTTGTCCCAGATCGGCGAGCGCCTCCAGGTGACGCCGGCCACGGTGACCAACGCCATCGACCGCCTGGAGGCCGACGGTCTCGTCCGGCGCCTCCCTCATCCGAGCGACGCCCGCACCACGCTGGCCGAGATCACCCTGCGGGGTCGCCGCACGGTGGCAGCGGCGACCGACGAGCTCAACGCCAAGGTGTTCGAGACGGTCACCTTGTCCGCCGGCGAGATGGAGTCGCTCGTCGGCCTGCTCGTGAAGATCCGCGTCGAGGCCGGCGACTTCCGCTCCGGCAACGGCAGAGGCTCGTGGCCCGCCCCGGGCCGGGCCCGAAGCACGAAAGCGGCCGGGGCCGGGGCCTGACGGACCGGCGCCTGACGGACCGGCGCCTGACGGACCGGCGCCTGAGGAGCGGGCCTTGTCGGCCCGCTAGCCCGGCGGGGGCAGGTGCGCCAGAAAGCCCTGTGACCAGTGAGCGAGGTCCGAGGGCACCACGTAGCCGGTCTCGTCGTTGACGCTGTCCCAGTGCTCCGCCACGTCCTCGACGGTGGGCACCCCCCCGCCGTGGACGTAACCGGGGGTTGAGGCGAGGAAGATGCGGGCGAAGCGGCCGGCCCCGGCGCTGTAGAGCTCCCCGCTCACCGGGCAGTCCTCGTGGGCCAACAAGGCCGCCATGGGGGCCACGAGCTCGGGCGCCATCTGCGTGGCGGCGGGGTGCCCGGCGTCGTCGTCAGCACCAGCGCGCCCTGCCAAGCGGGTGAAGGCGGCCGGGGCGATGCAGTTGACCTTGATGCCGTGTGCGGCGCCGGCTGTCGCCAGGCTGCGGGCCAGCCCGATGACGGCGGCCTTGGCCGTGGCGTAGGCGGTGTTGTCGGGCCGCCCGAAGAGCCCGCTGGACGTGGTCATCACCACACGGCCGTAGCCCTGGCCCACCATGGTCGCCCAGGCGGCGCGCGCCGTGTTGAACGATCCGAACACGTGCACGGCCAAATGGTGTTCGAGGTCGGCAGCGTCCACGTCGGGGAAGCGTGCCCAGCGCATGGTGCCGGCGTTGTTGACGAGGACGTCGAGGCGTCCGAAGCGCTCCAGGGCGCCGTCCACGAGTGCCTGCGCGCCCGTGGGAGTGGACACGTCGTTGCTGTCGGCGACGGCGGTGCCGCCGCCGGCGTCGATGTCGGCGGCGACAGCCGCAGCCGGCCCGGTGTCGGTGCCCTCGCCGTCGGGGGAGGTTCCCAGGTCGTTCACGACCACGGCCGCTCCCCGCTCGGCGAGCAAGGTGGCGTAGGCCCGGCCGATGCCACGGCCGGCGCCAGTGACCACGGCCACGCGCCCGTCGAAGGAGAGGGGCTTCACCCGACTGTGCCCGGCGCCGGCGCGCTCAGGCGGCGACCGGAGCGCTGAAGCCGAGAAGGCCGCCCAGAGTGCCGCCCACCATGGCGGCGCGCTCGTCGGCCGGGACGCCGGCGAACTGGGTGGCGATCAGCTGGCGGCTGCCTCCGAACGTCCCTTCGGCGTGCGGGTAGTCGTTGCCCCAGACGATGGCGCTCACCCCGGTGATGTGCCGGGAGGCGACGGCGACGGGGTCGTCCTGGAACGACACGTGGAACTGGCGCTGCACGTACTCGCTGGGCTTGAGCGGATAGGGCCACTTCTCGTTGAGCCGGAAGAGCTGGGCCATGTTGGGCTGGTCCGAGGACGGGCGGGCGTCGTCCCAGTGGCCGAGCCACCAGTCGGCGTCCTGCCCGATGCCGGTGACCCAGCACTTGTCCATGGCCCCTACCAGCGAGGCGAGCCAGTGGGCGTTGAACTCGATGAGGGCGAAGTGCAGCTCGGGGAAGCGCTCGGCCACACCGCCGCCGATGAGCTCGCACATCACCTGCTGGGGGACGACCGTGCTGTAGATGCACTGGGTGACCATGCGCTTGGAGGCCGATCGGGCCGTCATGGGCTGGTTCACCTGGGCGGCGTTCTCCATGACGACTTTGAGCGTCGTGGACTCGGGGTCGTCGACCTTGACCCCTCCCGTCTGGGTGTGGATGAAGACGTGCAGGCCGTTTGACTGGGCTGCCGCCCACACGGGGTCGTAGTGCGGGGAGTAGTAGGGCTTGGGCGGCACCGCCGGCAGGAGGACGGCCCGGAAGCCCGCTGCCGCCACCCGCTCGATCTCGGCCACGGCATCGGGGACGTCGGTGATGGGCACGGGCGCCGTGGGGCAGATACGAGAGAAATAGGGCGTGAAGCGCTCGGCTATGTAGTCGTTGTAGACGCGGGCGTGGGCCATGGACAGCTCATGGTCGTCGGAGTACAGCCCGAACAGCGACAGATTGGGGTGCATGACGGCGACGTCGACGCCGTCGAGGTCCATGTCCCCGAGGATGGAGCGTGGGTCGCCCTCGGGCATGCGGCCCTGGGTCTGGCGGTAGCGCGAGATCGTCCACCCCTCGAACCCCGGCGTGTGCAGGCGCCGGAAGACGCGGGCGCCTCCTTCCACCAGGGGCTCGATCTCGAAGTCCTCCTCCCACACGCCGCGCTGGCGCAGGTGCGCCGGCAGGCGGGTGATGAAGAGGTCGGTGGGCTCCAGGATGTGCCCGTCCGCAGAGACGACCAATTCCTTCTGCGTCATGGCGATCCGCCATGGTAAACCAGCCGGTCGGAACGAGCAACGGCCGGCGGCTCGCACCGTCGCCTCCGGCGGGCGCCGCCGACGAGGGACGAGGAGCACGCGTGGCGAAACGCTGGACCCGGCGCCCGGTCGGCTCGACGTGGGGCGACTGGGGCGATGACGACGAGCTCGGGCGCATCAACCTGCTCACCCCCGACAAGGTCCTCCAGGGCGTGGGTGAGGTGCAGGCCGGCATCAGCTTCTGCCTCAGCTTGCCCCTCGACTTCCCCGGGGGTACGGCGCTGAACCAGCGGCGCCGGCCGCCGGTGCTGGCGCCCACGGAGGACATGAAGGGCAATCCCGGCACCTTCTACAACGTCCACATGAAGGACATGGAGGAGGGCGACCCCCGCTACGTCGACGTGTGGGCCGACGACGTGGTGACCCTGTCGCTGCAGTACTCGACCCAGTGGGACTCCCTGGCCCACGTGGGGGCCGAGTTCGACGCCGACGGCGACGGGGTGGAGGAGGCCGTCTACTACAACGGATATCGCGCCGGCGTCGACCTGGTGGGCCCCGAGGCCGACGCCCGCGGCGACGGCAGCGGCCATCTGTGCTTCGCCCACCACCTGGGTCTCGAGCACATGGCCACCACCGGCGTGCAGGGCCGGGGCGTGCTCGTCGACCTGGCGCGACATCTCGGCCACGACTACCGGCTGGTCGACTTCGACACCCTGCAGGAGGTCATGGCCGCAGACGCCGTGGTGGTTGAGCCCGGTGACATGGTGCTCTTGCACACCGGGTTCGCCACCAAAATCCTCGAGTGGGGCCGTTCCCCGGACCCGCTCCAGATCCACCGCACCTGCAGCGCCCTCGACGGCCGCGACAAGGCACTGCTCGAGTGGATCGCCGACTCGCGCATGGCCGCCCTGGCGGCCGACAACTACGCCGTGGAGGCGCTCATGGGCCGCGACCGTGACGAGAGCCGGCACTCGTTCCTGCCCGTCCACCATCTCTGTCTCTTCCGCCTGGGTGTGCCGCTGGGGGAGATGTGGTACCTGGACGAGCTGGCCCGCTGGCTCGCCGAGCACGGCCGGAGCCGCTTTCTCTTGACGGCCCCGCCCCTGCGCCTTCCTGGTGCGGTGGGCTCGCCGCTCACCCCCGTGGCGACGGTCTGAACGGGTCACCGGGGTATCAGCTCCGCGCCGGGGCCGGGGCCGAGGCCGGCGCCGGGGCCGGGGCCGAGTCCGGCGCCGGGGCCGCAGCCGCAGCCGAGAGTGCTGGCGGGCGCGACAGCCTGAAGGCCTGGTAGTCGCTCGAGACCACCTCGGCGACCATCGAGGCCAGCTTGGGCCGGCCCCCGGAGTTGAGCAGGTACTTCTTGGGCTTGCCGGGGATGTTGGTGCCGAAGTAGTAGCTGATCTCGCCGAAGCTGGACTTGGCCGCCCCCCGGTCCACCATGGCGGTCCACCGCTTCTCGGCGCCGTGATCGACCTCGATGACGCCCCATCGGGCGGCGCGCAGGTACACGAGGGTGTCGGTGACGAAATCGACCTGGTCGCCGTTGTAGCGGGGGTTGTTGCCCGCCGCGGCGTGCGGCCCTCCGGGGAAGAACAGGTTGGGGAACCCCGCGCTCTGGATGCCGAGGAACGTCTTGGGGCCCTCGGCCCAGTGGTCGGCCAGGCGGAGCCCGCCCCGGCCCACGAGGTCCATGCGCAACAGCGCCCCGGTGCCGAAGTCGAAGCCGGTAGCCCACACCACCATGTCGAAGGGGCGCAGTCCGTCGGCGGTCTCGATGCCGGCTTCGGTCATGCGCAGCATGGGTGTCGCCTGCAGGTCGACCAGCGACACGTTGGGTCTGTTGAACGCCTCGTAGTAGCCGCTCACGAAGGGAGGCCGCTTCTCCCCGAAGCGGTGGTCCTTGGGGACGAGCTTCTCGGCCGTGGCCGGGTCCTTGACGACGGCGCGCACCTTGGAGGCGATGAACGCACACCACTCGGCGTTGGCCCCCTCGTCGAACAGCACGTCGGTGTAGTGGCTGATGAGCTTGGAGAACCCGGGGCTGTTCCACATCTTCTCGAAATAGGCCCGGCGAGCCTCGGGCGGGTCGTCGCTCGAGGCGCGGTCGCAGGGCTGGTGGAGGAACCCGGCCGGCGAGGTGTCGAGGATCTCCTTGATCGAGTCGAACTCGGCCCGGAGCCGGGCCTGCTCCTCTGCGCCGATGGGGGCGTTGTTGAGCGGCGTGCACCAGTTGGGCGTGCGCTGGTAGACGGTGAGCGACGCCGCCTGCTCGGCGACGGCGGGGACGAGCTGCACGCCGCTCGATCCCGTGCCGATCACCGCCACCCGCTTGCCGCTGAAGTCGACCGGCAACGACGGCCACGAGCCGGTGTGGTACGACTCGCCGCCGAAGCGCTCCCTGCCCGGCACCTCGGGGAAGAAGGGCACCGACAGCACCCCGGTGGCGGCGACGAGGAAGCGCGCCGTGGCACGCCGGCCGTCGGCCGCCGTCACCGTCCACGTGCCCGAAGCCTCGTCGAAGACGGCCCGGCGGACCCGGGCACCCATTTGCATGTGCCGGCGCAGGTCGAAGCGGTCGACCACGTGGTTCAGGTACCGCTCGATCTCGGGCTGCCCGGCGAACAGCTCGCTCCACTGCCACTGCTCGAACAGCTCTTTGGAGAAGAGGTAGGCGTAGGTGTAGCTCTCCGAGTCGAAGCGTGCTCCGGGGTAGCGGTTCCAGAACCACGTCCCGCCCACGCCGTCGCCTGCTTCCCACAGCCCGGCGACGAAGCCCGCCTGCAGGGCCCGGTGCAGCTGGTAGATGCCGGTGATGCCGGCCCCCACCACGAGCACGTCGAGCACGGGCCCCGGGCCGTTGCCCGAGGAGGCCCCTTCGAGCGTCGTCACCGCCCCGGGCCCCGGCACAGCGCCATGTCCTCGGTCCCTCCTCCCCGGCCGTTCGTGCGCCGGGCCGTCCTTTGCGCGAACCTCGTATGCAGGAAACGGAATTGGCGTTTCCTGTACCGATCGGTACGATAGCCGCTGCGCCGGGCGCCGGGCGCCGGGCGCCGGGGAGGGTCCAACATGGCCGTGGTGGATCAGAGATGGTCGGCGCTCCCCGTGCCCTTCGCCATCGAGGTTCCCGACCGGATCCGCAAGGAGCGCTACTACGACGAGGGCTTCTACCAGATGGAAGCCGAGCTGCTGTGGCCCCGGGTGTGGCAGATGGCGTGCCGGCTGGAGGAGATCCCGGGCCCCGGGGACTTCGCCGAGTACGAGATCCTCGACCAGTCCGTGGTGGTGGTGCGCGCCGAGGACGGCTCGGTGCGCGCTTTCGAGAACGCCTGTCGCCACCGGGGCGTGAAGGTGGTCGAGGGGCGCGGCACGCTCAAGACCGGCTTCACCTGCCCCTTCCACGGCTGGTGCTACGGCCTCGACGGGGCCAACACCTTCGTGTCCCAGGCGCGCAGCTTCGCCGAGCACAACCTGGCGGTCGCCGACATCGCCCTCCGGCCCGTGCGCTGCGAGACCTGGGGCGGCTGCGCCTGGGTCAACCTGGACGACGGCGCCCCGCCCCTGCGCCAGTACTTGGAGCCCATCGCCTCGGTGCTCGACGCCTGGAAGGTGGACTCGCTCGGGGTCGACTGGTGGTACGCCTGCCGCCTGCCCGCCAACTGGAAGCTCGCCCAGGAGGCCTTCGTCGAGCAGTACCACGTGCTCGAGACCCACCCCCAGCTGCGACTGCCGGGGCGCTACCCGCCGCGCCAGGGCCCCTTCGACCCCGAGGTGTTCGTCGAGTCCGAGCTCGAGTACCTGCGCCTCATGAGCGAGGGCATGGCCGGCATGGTGCACGCCAGTGACGTCGCCATCGCCGAGGACCTGGTCGGGCTGGAGCTGCCCGCCGAGGCGGGGGCGGCCATGGAACGCTGGAACCGCACCTTGAACGACGAGGTGACACGGCGACATCGTGCCCTGGGCCACGACATGCCCGATCTGAACGTCCTGGAGGACCAGGGTATGAACGAGCCCATGGCTTACTGCTTCCCGCACTACCTCGTGCTCCCCATGTACTCGAGCGCCTCGGCCTATCGCTTCCGTCCCCTCGGGCCCGAGGAGACGCTCATGGAAATCTGGTCGCTCACCCGCTTCCCCGAGGGCTCCGGGCGCCCCCGGCCGGCCCCGCCCGAGGTGTGGGCCCACGACGACGGGCGCTGGCCGCCCATCCCCGCCCAGGACTTCTCCAACGTCCCGCGCCAGCAGAAGGGCCTGCACTCGAGGGGGTTCGGCTACATGCGGCTGTCGGAGAAGAACGAGGGCCACATCTCCAACTACCACCGCCTCATCGACGGGTTCCTGGCCGGCCTGGCCTGGGAGCGCCTGCTCCCGGCCATGGAGCGGGTCAACGTGCACCCGCTCGAGATGCCCGTGGTGGATCTCGAGCTGTGATGGACGGCGACTTCGACGCCGTCGACTTCTTCCGCGACCAGACCCTGGTCGGCGACCCCTACCCGTACTACGACTTCATGCGGGAGCGGTGCCCGGTGCGGCGCGAGCCCCATCACGGGGTCGTCATGGTGACCGGCTACGACGAGGCCCTGGCCGTGTACCACGACCCCCAGCTCTTCTCGTCGTGCAACTCGGTGACGGGACCCTTCCCGGGCTTCCCCGTCCCCCTGGAGGGCGACGACGTGAGCGAGCTCATCGAGCGCCACCGCCACGAGCTGCCCATGAGCGACCAGGTCATCACTTTCGACCCGCCCAAGCACACCGACCACCGCGGCCTGCTCATGAAGCTCCTCACGCCGGGGCGCCTCAAGGAGAACGAGGCGTTCATGTGGGACCACGCCGACCGCCAGATCGAGGAATTCATAGGTCGCGGCTCGTGCGAGTTCGTCTCGGAGTACGCCAGCCCCTTCGCCATGCTCGTGATCGCCGACCTCCTGGGGGTGCCCGCCGAGGACCACGAGCTGTTCCGCAAGAACCTGAGCCGCACCACGGGGCTGGGCAGCACCGGCGACGACACCCTGGCCCAGCACCCCCTCGAGTTCCTCTACCGGCAGTTGTCGATGTACGTGGAGCAGCGCCGGCGCCATCCGACGGGCGACGTGCTCTCCGGCCTGGCCACGGCCACCTTTCGGGACGGGACGGTCCCCGAGGTGATCGACGTCGTGCGCGTGGCGGCCAACATCTTCGCCGCCGGCCAGGAGACCACCGTGCGGCTCCTGGCCGCCGCCCTGCAGTACCTGGGCGACCACCCCGAGCTCCAGCAGCGCCTGCGGGCCGAGCGCCAGCGCATCCCCAACTTCGTCGAGGAGATGCTGCGCTTCGAAGGACCGGTGAAAGGGGACTTCCGCCTGGCGCGCCGCGCCACCACCGTGGGCGGGGTGGACATCCCGGCGGGGACGACCGTCATGGTGCTCAACGCCGCGGCGAACCGCGATCCCCGCAAGTTCGAGCACCCCGAGCGCTTCGACCCCGACCGGGACAACGCCCGGCACCACGTCGCCTTCGGTCACGGCGTCCACGTCTGTCCCGGGGCGCCACTGGCCCGCACCGAGGGACGGGTGAGCCTCGAGAAGCTGCTGGACCGCATGGCCGACATCGCCCTCTCGGAGGAGGCCCACGGCCCGCCCGGCGCCCGGCGCTACAGCTACGTCCCCACCTACATCCTGCGCGGCCTCACCCGGCTCCATCTCGAGTTCACCGCCGCCGACCGATAGCGACCGATAGAGGGAGACAGAACGATGCGACTGGGGCTCGACGTGGCCCAGCAGCGGATGTCGTGGGACGAGCTGGTCCGGCGCGTCCGGCTGGCGGAGGACCTCGGCTTCGACGGCGTGTGGGGCTTCGACCACTTCAAGCCCATGTACGGCGAAGGCCCCGGCGAGACCTTCGAGGGGATGACCACCCTGGCCGCCCTGTCGGGGGTGACGTCGCGCATCCGCCTGGGGCTGCTTGTGACCGGCATGACCTATCGCCACCCCTCCGTGCTGGCCATGCAGGCCAACACCGTCGACCACGCCTCCCACGGCCGTCTGGAGCTGGCGGTGGGGGCGGCGTGGTTCGAGGAGGAGCACAGCGAGCTGGGCATCGCCTTCCCGGCCACCGCGGCGCGTTTCGAGCTGCTCGAGGACTCCCTCGAGATCCTCACCCGGCTCTTCACGGGCGAGAAGGTCTCCTACGACGGCAAGCAGGTGTCGCTGCGAGAGGCCCAGATGCGGCCGCTCCCCGTGCAGCGCCCCCACCCGCCCATCTGGATCGGCGGGAACGGGCCCAGGCGCACGCTGCCGCTGGTGGCGCGCTACGCGGATGTGTGGCATGCGTGGGGCTCGCCCAAGCACCTGAGCGAGGCCAACGCCCGCGTCGACGAGCTCGCCGCCGGAGCGGGACGGGACCCGTCGCACATCGTGCGGGCCGGCTCCATGGCCATCGACGACCTCGACACCGCCGCCAAGCACGGCGCCAAGTTCCAGGAAGCCGGCTACGGCTACGTGGTGTGCGGCTGGCCGGGCTCGGGGGAGGCCCAGGTGGAGGCTTTCGCTCGCCGGGTGATGCCCGGGCTCACCTCGCCATGATGCGCATCGGGCTCATGGTCGGCCCCGAGCGGGGCCGCTACGGCACCAAGGTGGAGCGCATGCGCGCCGATGCCCGCTGGGCCGAGGAGGCCGGGCTCGACACGCTGTGGGTCCCACAGGTGCCCGACGAGTTCGACGCCCTCACCGCCGCTGCCCTCATCGGCGACGTCACGTCGCGCATCGAGATCGGCACCGCCGTGGTGCCCGTGCAGCCCCGCCACCCCGTGGCGCTGGCCCACCAGGCACTGTCGGTCCAGGCGGTGTGCCAGGGCCGCTTCGCCCTCGGCCTCGGCGTCTCGCACCACTGGATCATCGAGGAGATGATGGGCCTGGCCTACGAGCGGCCCGTGCAGACCATGGCCGCCTATCTGGACGTGCTCGACCAGGCGCTGGCCGGTCCGGGCACCGTCGAGGTCGACAACGCCCTGTTCCGGGTGCACCAGCCCTTGGACGTGACCGACGTCGCCCCCACGCCCGTGCTCATCGCCGCCCTCGGACCGCGCATGCTCGAGCTGTGCGGGGCGCGCACAGCGGGCACCGTGTTGTGGATGGCCGACGAGCGCGCCGTGGCCGGCCACGTGGTGCCTGCCCTGGAGAAGGCGGCGGCCCAGGCGGGACGGCCCATGCCCAGGGTGGTGGCCGGGGTGCCCGTGTGCCTGTGCCGCCCCGAGGAGGTCCCCCTGGCCGTGGAGCGCACCAACCGCATCCTGGCCGAGGCCGAGACGTCGCCCAACTACCAGAAGCTCCTCGAGCACGGCGACGCCCGGGCGGTGGGGGACATCCTGGCCGCCGGCACCGACGAGGACATCGAAAGGCGCCTGCAGGCCTTCGCCGACGCCGGGGTGAGCGACGTGTCGGTGCGCGTCGTCCCCGTCGGTGAGGGGCGCGAGGAGCTCATCGCCTCCTCCAAGCGCACCCGGGAGCTCCTCGCCGGCTTGGCCGCCCGCCGTCGCCCCGCCTAGACGCGCCCGCCTGCCGGCCGCGCCGGCGCGTCACAGGGG
>JBJKRZ010000053.1:0-4314 GCA_046704365.1 Acidimicrobiales bacterium
CGGCCATGTGCCGCGCCGGCTGCTCGAGGCCCGTCTCGGTGGGCCCGAGGCGTTGCGGCGCCAGGCCATCACAGACGTTCTTCCCGATCTGTACGCCCAGGCGGTGGCCGACACCGATCTCGATCCCATCTCGACTCCCGAGTTCGACCTCACCTCGGGTGACGACGGCGGTCCGCTCACCTTCGACGCCGTGGTCGAGGTGCGGCCCACCGTGTCGGTGGCCGGCTACGCCGGATTGGTGGTGACGGTTCCGAGTCCCGAGGTGAGCGACGAGGACGTGGACGCGCACATCGACCGCTTGCGCGAGCAGAGCGGCGAGCTCGAGGTGGTGGGCAGGCCGGCGGCCGACGGCGACTACGTCACCATCGACCTGCACGGTCGGCGCCCCGGTGCCGAGGACATCGACGTGGAGGACTAGGTCTAGGAGGTGGGGAGCGGGGCGGAGGTGGCCGGCCTCGACTAGCAGCTGCGAGTTGCCAAGGCCGGCGACATCCTCGAGTTCGACGCCCCGCTGCCCGCACCACCGGACACCGGCGCACCCGAGGCGTCCGTCTCCACCGTCGACGCACTCGTGCGCGTGTTGGTGAAAGAGGTCAAGCGCAAGGTGCTTCCCGCCGCCACCGACGAGTGGGCGTCGGAGGCCTCGGAGTTCGACACCCTTGACGCCTTGCGCCAGGACGTCGGCGTGCGCCTGGGACGAGTGCGCAGGATGCAGAGCCAGCTGGCCCTGCGGGAGCGGGCGCTTGCTGCTTTGGTCGAGCTCGTGGCGGACGAGCCGCCCGGGTCCCTGGTGGAGGCCGAGCTCCAGGAGCGGCTGCACGACCTCGGGCACCGCCTGGAGGCGCGCAAGATGTCCCTCGAGCAGTTCCTGGCCGCCTCGGGCCGCGACGAAGCGGCGCTGCTGGAGGAGATCCGTGCTGAGGCGGCGCAGGCCGTGCGCGCCGACCTGGCGCTGCGGGCCCTGGCCGACGCCGAGGAGGTGGAGGTCGACGACGCCGAGCTCGACCAGGCCATCGCCGAAATGGCGCAGGAGCTGCGGTCCACGCCCGCCCAGTTGCGTCGCCGGCTCGAGCACGCAGGCAGGCTGAGCGCGGTACGCTCGGACCGGAGAAAGGCCAAGGCGCTCGCTTGGCTGCTCGAGCACGTCGAGCTTGTCGACGAGGACGGCAACCCCGTCTCGCGCGACGAGTTGCGTGACGAGCCGAGCGGCGAAGATGCCGCCGGTGAACGAGGGAGCAGTGACGTGGAAGTCCAGTCGTCAGCCGGCCACGAGGACGAGTCGTGAGCGGTCGCCTCAGCGCCCAGGGGTACCTCGTCCCCACCGTCATCGAGCAGACCAGCCGTGGTGAGCGCGGCTACGACCTCTATTCGCGCCTGCTCAAGGAGCGCATCATCATCCTGGGCACGCCCATCGACGACACCATCGCCAACCTGGTGTGCGCTCAGATGCTGTTCCTCGAGGGCGAGGACCTCGACAAGGACATCCACCTGTACGTCAACTCGCCCGGCGGGGACATCACGGCGCTGTTCGCCATCTACGACACCATGAAGTTCATCAAGCCCGAGGTGTCCACCTTCTGCTTCGGCCAGGCGGCATCGGCCGCCGCCGTGCTGCTGGCGGCCGGGGCCCGGGGCAAGCGCTTCGCCCTTCCCCACGCCCGGGTCCTCCTGCACCAGCCCTGGGGCGGGGCAGCCGGCCAGGCCAGCGACATCGAGATCCAGGCCAAGGAGATCATCCGGATGCGGGACCTGCTCAACGAGATGCTGGCCGCCGACACCGGCCAGGTGGTGGACAAGATCGCCCGTGACACCGACCGGGACTTCGTCATGACGGCCGAGGAGGCTGTGGGCTACGGGCTGATCGACGAGGTCATCACCTCCCGTGACGCTGCCATGGCCGCCGAAGCCGTCGGCGCGGCGTAGGCTCAGGGTCCCGAAAAAGCGCAAGGGGGAGACGGTGGCGAAGTTCGGCGACGGGGGCGACCTGGTCAAGTGCAGCTTCTGCGGCAAGTCGCAGAAGCAGGTCAAGAAACTCATCGCCGGACCAGGCGTCTACATCTGCGACGAGTGCATCGACCTGTGCAACGACATCATCGCCGAGGAGCTGGCTGAGACCACCGAGCTGTCCTTCGAGGAGCTGCCCAAGCCCAGGGAGATCTTCGACTTCTTGAACGACTACGTCATCGGGCAGGAGACGGCGAAGAAGATCCTCTCCGTGGCCGTGTACAACCACTACAAGCGGGTACAGGCGGGCCCCCCTCAGTCCTCCGACGTGGAGCTGGCCAAGTCCAACATCCTCTTGTTGGGTCCCACCGGGTGCGGCAAGACGCTGTTGGCCCAGACGTTGGCGCGCATGCTCAACGTCCCCTTCGCCATCGCCGACGCCACGGCTCTGACGGAAGCCGGATATGTGGGCGAGGACGTGGAGAACATCCTGTTGAAGCTCATCCAGGCCGCCGACTACGACGTGAAGCGCGCCGAGACGGGCATCATCTACATCGACGAGATCGACAAGATCGCCCGCAAGAGCGAGAACCCCTCCATCACCCGTGACGTCTCGGGCGAGGGCGTGCAGCAGGCGCTCCTCAAGATCCTCGAGGGCACCACCGCCTCGGTGCCTCCCCAGGGCGGGCGCAAGCACCCGCACCAGGAGTTCATCCAGATCGACACCACCAACATCCTGTTCATCTGCGGCGGCGCCTTCGCCGGACTGGACAAGATCATCGAGAGCCGCATCGGCCGCAAGGGCATCGGATTCCGCGCCGAGGTGCGGCGCAACTCCGACGCCATCGACGACGAGGTCCTGCGTCACGTGCTGCCCGAAGACCTCATGAAGTTCGGGCTCATCCCCGAGTTCATCGGGCGCCTGCCCGTGGTGGGCACGGTGTCCAGCCTCGACAAGGAGGCGCTCATCCGCATCTTGGTCGAGCCCAAGAACGCGCTGGTGAAGCAGTACCACCGGGTCTTCGAGCTCGACGGGGTCGAGCTCGAGCTGGCCGAGGACGCCCTGGAGGCGGTGGCCGAGCAGGCGCTGCTGCGGGGCACCGGGGCGAGGGGCCTGCGGGCCATCTTGGAGGAGGTCCTGCTCGACGTCATGTACGACCTGCCCAGTCGCACCGACGTCGGGCGCTGCGTGGTGGACCGCTCGGTGGTCCTCGATCGGGTGCACCCCACGCTCGTGCCCCAGGGCGAGCCGGCCAAGGCGGCCAGGCCTCGCCGGGCCGCCTCCTGACCTCGCTGCCCTCGGTGTCCCTGGAGCGCCCCCCCGGGGCCGGCGCCTCGCTGGAGGAGCTGCTCGGCTGGCTCGACAGTCACACCGACTACGAGCAGGCCATGCCCACGCGTCTGCGCGCTCCCACCCTGGAGCGCATCGAGGAGCTGTGCCGGCTGCTGGGCGACCCCCAGCGAGCGGCACCCGTCGTCCACCTGACGGGCACCAACGGCAAAGGCTCGACGGCGCGCATGGTCGGCGAGCTGCTCTCCGCCAAGGGATTGACGGTGGGCACCTACACCAGCCCCAATTTGGCGCGCGTGAACGAGCGCCTGGCCCGAGGCGGCGAGCCCATCGACGACGAGGAGCTGGCCGAGGTGCTCCGGGCTCTGGCGCTGCTCGAGCCCATGATGAGCGCCCGTCCCAGCCGCTTCGAGCTGCTCACGGCCGCCGCCTTCCGGTTCTTCGCCGACAGCCCCGTGGACGTGGCGGTGGTGGAAGTCGGCCTGGGAGGGCGATGGGACGCCACCAACGTGGCCGACGGCGACGTGGTGGCGGTGACCAACGTGAGCTACGACCACGTGGAGGTGCTCGGGCCCACGCTCCTCGACATCGCCGGGGAGAAGGCGGGGATCGTGAAGCCGGGCAGCCACCTCGTGCTGGGGGAGACCGACGCCGAGCTGGCCCAGGTGTTCCTCGACGCCGCCGGGCAGGTGGGCGCCCGCGCCGTGTGGCGGCGCCAGGAGGACTTCGCCTGCGACGCCAACCAGATGGCGGTGGGAGGGCGCCTTGTCGACCTGCGCACCCCGGCGGCGCGCTACGACGACGTCTACCTGCCGCTGCACGGCGCCCACCAGGGCGAGAACGCCGCTTTGGCCCTGGCCTGCGCCGAGGCCTTCTTCGGCGCCCCGCTCGAGGAGGAGGTGGTGGGCGCCGCCCTCGCTGCCGTGCGCGTGCCGGGGCGCCTCGAGGTGATGGAGCGGGCGCCGCTCGTCGTCCTCGACGGCGCCCACAACGTGGCCGGGGCCCTGGCCCTGGCCGGCGCCCTGGCCGAGCTGCACCCGGCGGGGGGGATCGTCGCCGTGGTGGGCATGCTCCAGGGG
>JBJKRZ010000054.1:0-3848 GCA_046704365.1 Acidimicrobiales bacterium
CTCAGTTGTGTATTAGATTGAGGTTGATGTGGTCGGGGTGCTGGTTGTGCCCCTTAGACGTCTAGTTGGCCGAGCCCGTCACGCAGACGTTCTATCCGCCGTCGGCGGCCACCAGGTAGTAGCCGTCCCCGCCCGGGGCGCCGGCCATGCCGACGATGGGCGCGGTGAGCGCCTTGCCCCCCATCGACCCGTAGTAGGCCGCCCCCGGCCCGAAGGCGAAGACACCGCCGTCGCCAGCGACCATCCAGTACCCGCCTCCGGGCGCCGTCGAGGCATGCGGGATCGCCGCTCGAGCTGTGGGGGCGAAGGGCACGACGGCGGCGGCGATCACCACGGCCAACGCGCCCACGCACCGGCTGCGCCCTCGGAGCACCGAGCCGCAGCGCCCTCGAAGCACCGAGCGGCTGCGCCGTCGGAGCACCGGGCGGCGGTGTCCGGGGGCCTCGGGCCGTCCACCTGTCGTTGTGAGAACGTCGTCGCCCACTACGAGTCCTCCCGCGCTCAAACCTCGCTCGTGGGCGACACTACCCAAGGGTGTGCCGCCGTGCACCGACGAGCGCACCCCGGGCCCGCCGCCCGCTCGAAGCACGAGCAGCCAGGGCCTTCCGCCCCTATTCGTACCGGCTCCGAGCGGTGATCCTGGGTGGCATCAGGCGGAGGCGGCAAGGGGAGGCCATGGCCCTGGCGACGGAGAACGGCGATTACCGGAGCTTCGAGCTGCTCAGCCAGGGAGAATGCCTGTGGCTCCTCGAAACGGCTTCCATCGGGAGAGTGGGTGTGACCATCGGCGCCCTTCCTGCCATCTTCCCCGTCAACTACGCCATGGAGGGAGGCGACATCTACTTCCTCTCGGGGGAGGGGACCAAGCTGACCGCTGCGCTGCGCGGCGTGCCGGTCGCCTTCCAGATCGACTCCGCCGATTTCGAGTACCACCAGGGATGGAGCGTGCTGGCCGTCGGGGTGGCCGTCGAGGTGGACGGCGAGGAGGCCGTGCTCCTCCGCCGCCGTCTGGCCCTCGAGCCCTGGGCCCCGGGGCCGCGGGACCACCTGGTGCGCATCCGGCCGGAGCTGCTCTCGGGGCGCCGCATCGGTTTCCTTTACGGAGCCTCACCGAGATGACCCGGGAACAGGTGAGCTTCGACCCCTGGGTGCTCAGCGCCGCCTGGTCACCTTGTCGGCGGGCAGCGAGCGGGCGTAGCGGGCGCCGATCGTCACCCACTTCTCGAGCTGGCGTTTGGTTCTGACGTCGGCTGCCGCCAGGCGCAGCCACCCGCTCACGGGGCGGCCGCGCATCACCATGGGACGGGCGGGGGTCGTGTCCACCAGGCGGTCGGAGTCCTCGGGGTCGACCCGTACCAGCACCCCGCCCTGGCTGCTGGCGGCCACGGCCATGTGCCCTCCGAGGAGGAAGGCGAGCCCGCCGAACATCTTCTTCTCCTGCACGGCTCGCTCGCCGGCGAGCAGCTCACGGATGCGATCGGCGAGGTTCTCGTCGTAGGCCACGGCCGGGATGGTATGCCCGGGGACGCCCGCCGAGCGGGCCCGCACACGAGGGCCCGGCACCACCGCAGGGCGCCCTGAGCGGCCATCATGTGCGGCTGTGTCGCAGAACACGGGCCAGGCACCTCTCGTCGTCGTACTGTGCACCGGCAACGCGGCGCGCTCGGTCATGGCGGGAGCCATGCTCGAGGCTTCGGCGATGCCCGTCCGGGTGGCCACGGCGGGGACGCACGCCCTCGAGCACCAGCCCATGAGCGTGCGCACCCGCCAGGCGCTCCGGGCCGTGGGGGTGGAGCCGCCGCAGCACCGGAGCCGTCAGCTGACCGAGGACCACGTGGAAGAGGCCGAGCTCGTGGTGGCCATGGCTGGCGAGCACGTCGAATACGTGCGCCGTCGCCATCCCGCCGCCGCCGAGCGCACCGCCACCATCACGTGGTTGGCCGAGCACCTGCCCTCCGACGGCCGCCCACTGGCCGAGCGGGTGGCGTCGATGGGCCTTTCCGAGGTGGCGCCTCGAGCCCAAGGCGACGTCGCCGACCCGGCCGGCGGCACCGACGACGACTACCGCGCCTGCGCCGAGCAGCTGCGCCGTCTCGTGGCGCGCCTGGCACCCCTTCTTGGTGGCGGCGACCCGGCCACCCCGCCGTAGCCGGCGTCTCGGCTCGCTGGCCGGGCGGCGGTCGGGAGTCAGTCCCGGTGGACCGAGCGCAGGCCTGCCCAGGCCAAGTTGGCAAGGTGCCTGGCAGCGGCGGAGGCGTCGGCTTCGTCCAGGGGCCGGCCCGGGCGCTGGTGCACGCCGAGGAAGTAGCGGCTTGCGCCTTCGGCCATCCCCACGACGGCGTAGGCCAGCAGCCTCCGGTGCTCCTCCTCGAGCCCGGCGTCGATGAGCACGCCGACGGCCTCGGCCAGCATGTCCTCGACGTGGCGCACGGCTCGCGAGAGCTCGGGGTCGTCTGGCACGTCGCTACCGAACAGCAAGGTGAAGGACTCCGCCTGGGACACCACGAGGTGGAAGTAGGCGGCGAAACCGCCTTCGACCTGTTGACGGGGACCGTCGGCACCCGCCACCGCCTTGCCGATCGCCTCCAGCAGGGAGCGGGCCACACCGTCGCACAGCTCCACGTACAGCGCCCGCTTGGAGGCGAAGTGTTGGTAGAGCAGCGGTTTGGTCACACCGGCCGCCTCGGCGATCTCGTCCATCGTCGTGGCCTCGAAGCCGCCCGCCGCGAACAGCCGCAGGGCCACCTCGAGCAACTGCTGGCGCCGGACGTCGGCAGGCAGGCGCTTGGGCGCCTCGGCGCCGGTGATCGACCCTCGCACGGCCACGCCAGGAGCCTACCGGTGGTCGCGCGCGCGGCCCGCCTGACCGGGGCCGACAACAGCGGGGACGGGCCGGCACCCCATGGCGGCGCTCACCAGCGGCTCGAGTCGGTCGGGGAGATCGGCCAAGGAGAAGTGGCGCCGCGCCACGTCGAGGTTGTGCTCGATCAGCGCCGCGTCGGGGCTGGAGAGAAATTCCCGCAGCGCCGCGGGGTCCTCGGCGTCGAACCAGCGGAAGCCGAAAGCCGCCAGCTCGCCAGCCACCGGGTAGCGGCCCACGGCGAGAGGCCGGCGGTGAACGGCCGACTCGAGCGACGGGTTGCCGAAGCCCTCCCACCTGGAAGGCAACGCCACCACGTCGGCGCCGGCGTAGGCGTCCGCCGGCGCGCCGGCCCCGAAGCCGGGGGCCGGGCCGTGGACGGTGCGCACCGAGGCGCCCGCCAGCAGGCGCTCGAGCTGCGGTCCGTAGCCCTCCTCGGCGGGCCCGAGCAGCCAGTAGGTGGCACCGAGGGCTTCGGCGAGGGCGATGCCTGCGCCCACGTTCTTGCGCTCGATGGCCCGGGTGGGCTGCAGGACGACGAGCTCGTCGTCGCCCAACCCGAGGGCCCGTCGCACCCCGCGACGGTCGCCGGGGCGGGCATCGGTGTCGAAGGCGTTGCGCACCACGACGGCGGCGATGCCGCGCTCGGCCAGCTGGGCCCGGCTCAGGTCGTTGACCGTGACGTGCACCCACCACGGGTCGTCGGCAGGCGGTGGACAGTGGGCGAAGCGGGGACGTTGCCAGGGCAGGTCGTGGTGGTGGAGCAGGGCGGGCCGGCCTCTGAGCACCTCGGACAGCACGCCACAGGCGCCCGGGTTGAGCGGAAGCGAGCACAGGTTCTCCACCACCACCAGCACCGCCCGCTCGAGGGCCGCCGAGAGCTCGAGCGCCGAAGGCGGCGTGGCGGCGTCCATGGCCAGCCCCGGCAGGAGGTGGTCCACCGGGCCCTCGCCAGCCACCGTCGTCTCCTGCCATCCCAGGCGTCCGA
>JBJKRZ010000055.1:0-3930 GCA_046704365.1 Acidimicrobiales bacterium
GATCGAGGTCCGGCCGCTCAAGGAGATGACGGGCCGGGCGCTGTTCATCGAGGTGTTCATCACCGACGCCCGGGTGCCCGCCGACGCCGTCATCGGAGGGCTCAACAACGGCTGGGCGGTCGCCAACACCACCCTCGCCTTCGAGCGAGCGGGGCTGGGCGCCGGGGGCGGGTCGGAGGCCGGCGGTGTGGCCACCCCGGGCACGGTGGCGGGCGACCTCGAGCGTCGCGTCGGCGACGTCGTGCGCCAGGGCGGGCGCCGGCGGGGAGGCGAAGGGGGCCTGTTCCTGTCCTCACAGCGGACGCTCGTCGAGCTGGCCCAGGCCAACGGAGCCATCGACGACCCCACCGTCCGCCAGGACCTCGTGCGCCTGCACACGCTCAACCAGATCGCCGCCTACATGATGCAGCGCCAGAAGGCCCTGCGCGCCTCGGGGGGCGACATCCCCGGCCTGGGCAACATGGCCAAGCTGTCGATGAGCAAGATCCTGCGCCTGTCACGCGACCTGGGCCTGCGCATCATCGGTCCCTACGGGACCCTGCACGCCTACAGCCCCGAGGAGCGCGCCCGCCTGGACGAGATCACGGGCAAGCCGCTCCTGGCGGCGGTGACGGAGCAGGCGCTGTTCGCCCAGGGTCCCTCCATCTACGGGGGCACCGACGAGATCCAGCACAACATCCTCGGCGAGCGCGTGCTCGGGCTCCCCAAGGAGCCGAACAATGACCGCACCACGCCTTGGAAGGACCTGGTCAAGAACCGCTGAGCAGCACCCGCCCCTCTCCCGAAGACCGCTCCCCCACCCCGGTGCCGGCAGTGGACGGCCCGACACATGAGGTGCGCGCCTCGTCACAGGAGGTGCGTGACTCGCTGGCGGCACGCCTGCGCGCTGTCGTGGGCCCCACACACGTGCTCAGCGATCCGGACGTGGTTCGCAGCTACTCCACCGACTGGACGGGACGGTTCTCGGGCGAGGCCACCATGGTGGTGCGTCCGGGGAGCACCGAGGAGACCTCTCTCGTCCTGCGAGTCTGCTCGGCCGACGGGGTGCCCGTCGTCGTCCAGGGCGGCAACACCGGCCTGGTGGGCGGCTCCGTGCCGCCGGCGGCCGCTGCGCCGGTGCCCGCTGCGCCCGTGCCCCTGGTGTTGAGCATGCTGCGCCTGGCGGAGGTGGGACCCGTGGACACCTTGTCCCAACAGCTCACCGCCGGGGCGGGGGCCACCCTGGCCGCCGTGCAGGCCGCCGCCAGCGCGGCGGGACTGGCTTTCGCCGTGGACATCGCCGCCCGGGACTCGGCCACCGTGGGCGGGATGGTGGCCACAAACGCCGGAGGGCACCACGTGGTGCGCTACGGCTCCATGCGCCAGCAGGTGGTGGGCAGCGAGGTCGTCCTGGCCGACGGCACCGTGCTGTCGCACCTGGGCGGGCTGGAGAAGGACAACACCGGCTACGACCTGACCCAGCTCATGGTGGGCAGCGAGGGGACCCTGGGGGTGCTGTGCGCCGTGCGCCTGCGCCTGGTGGCCGCCCAGCCCGAGCGGGCCGTGGCCCTGCTCGGCCTGCCGTCCACCGCAGCCGCCGTGGCCCTCACCTCGCAGTTGCGGCACCGGGCCCCGGGGCTCCAGGCCGCCGAGGTGCTCTACGCCGAGGGCCTCGAGCTGGTGAGCCGCCACGGCGGGATGGACCCTCCCCTGCGCCGGGCCAGCCCGGTGTACCTGCTCGTGGAGATCGGGGCCCAAGTCGGCGCCCTCGAGCAGCTGGGCGCGGCGCTGGCCGAGGCGGACGTGGCCGACGAGGACACAGCCGTGGCCGAGGACGACGCCGGCGCCGGGCGCCTGTGGGCCTACCGGGAGCGCCACAGCGAGGCCACCGCCAGCCTGGGGGTGCCCCACAAGCTGGACGTGACCCTTCCCCTGGGCGTGCTGGCCGACTTCGAGCAGTCGCTGCGCGCCGTGGTCGAGGCGCGCAGCCCGGGCGCCACCGTGGTGCTGTGGGGACACCTCGGTGACGGGAACCTCCACGTGAACGTGGTGGGACCGGCGCCCGACGACGACACCGTGGACGAGGCCGTGCTGGAGCTGGTCGCCCGCTACGGTGGCAGCATCAGCGCCGAGCACGGCGTGGGCAGGGCCAAGGTCCGCTGGCTGGGCCTGTCGCGCAGCCGGGCCGAGCTGCGGTCCATGCGTGCGGTGAAGGACGCTCTCGACCCGGCCGGCATCCTGAACCCGGGCGTGCTGCTGCCCGGCTGACCCGGTGGTGTCCAGCACCGCCCGAGATCCGAGAGCGAAAGAGACCGTGAGCGACATCGGCGTGCCACAGCCCCACGAGCCACAGCCCCACGAGCCACAGCGCCCATGGCGGGCGCTGCTCGTGGAGAACATCCATGCCGACGCCGCGTCGGTGCTCGAGGCGGCCGGCGTCGAGGTGCAGCGCACCAGCCACGCCATGGACGAGGCCGAGTTGTGCCGGGCGCTCGCCGACGTGGAGCTGGTGGGCATCCGCTCGCGCACACAGCTCACGGCCCGCGTGCTCGAGGCCGCCCCCCGGCTGCTGGCGGTAGGGGCCTTCTGCATCGGCACCAACCAGATCGACCTCGAGGAAGCCACGACACGCGGGCTGGCGGTCTTCAACGCCCCGTTCTCCAACACCCGCAGCGTGGTGGAGCTGGCCATCGCCGAGATGATCGCCCTCACCCGTCGGCTGACCGACAAGAGCAACGCCATGCACGCCGGCAGGTGGGACAAGTCGGCCGCCGGCAGTCACGAGATCAGGGGCCGGAGGCTCGGCATCGTGGGCTACGGCAACATCGGCAGCCAGCTGTCGGTGCTGGCCGAGAGCCTGGGCATGAGCGTGTGGTTCTACGACACGGCCGACAAGCTGGCGCTGGGCAACGCCCGCCCCTGCGGCTCGCTGGCAGAGCTGCTCGAGTCCGTGGACATCGTCACCTTGCACGTGGACGGGCGCCCGACCAACCGCCAGCTCTTCGGCGAGGCGGAGCTGGCGCGCATGCGCCCGGGGAGCCTGTTCCTCAACCTGAGCCGGGGCTTTGTGGTCGACCACGGCGCCCTGCGGGCCCATCTGGCGTCCGGGCACCTGGCCGGGGCGGCCGTCGACGTCTTCCCCCAGGAGCCCGGCAGCAGCGCCGAGCCCTTCGTCTCGGAGCTACAGGGTTTGCCCAACGTGATCCTCACCCCGCATGTGGGCGGCTCCACCGAGGAGGCCCAACAGGACATCGGCAACTTCGTGGCCGGCAAGCTGGTGCGCTACGTCTCGCAGGGGTCCACGGCCCTGAGCGTGAACATGCCCTCGCTCGACCTCTCCGAGGCGACCGGCACCGTGCGCCTGAGCTATCTCCACCGCAACGTGCCGGGGGTGCTGGCCGACGTCAACTCCATCGTCGCCCGCCACGGGCTCAACGTGGAGAGCCAGCTGCTCGGCACCCGGGGGACGGTGGGCTACGTGATCACCGACATCTCCGACGAAGCCACCGACGACCTCGTGAAGGAGCTCGAGGGGCTCGAAGCCACGGTCCGTCTGCGCGTGATCACACCTCGCTGAGGGCCATCCCCGGAGGGCGGATGTCGCTGATCCGCTACACTTTGGCGCCGTGCACCGCGGCCAGGGGGAACACGACGACACCGTGGCTGGCCTGGCCGGCCGGGCCCTGCGCACCGCCCGCAGCGCCAAGGGGCTGAGCCAAGCGGAGCTCGCCCGTCGTTCGGGGGTGCCGCGGACCGTGATCGTCGAGGTCGAGGGGGGCCGTCGCCAGCCCTCGCTGCCCACCCTGGCCCGCCTGCTGGCGGGAGCCGGCTACCGGCCCACCCTGGGCCTGGGGGGGGGGCCGGCGGCCCCGGCGGGGGGCGGGGGGGGGGGTGTGGGGGTGGGGCAGGCGGGGGGGGGGGTGGCCCCCCTCTAACACGCTGTCCGCAAAC
>JBJKRZ010000056.1:0-9483 GCA_046704365.1 Acidimicrobiales bacterium
CGCCAGGACCACCGAGCTCGGCGCGCTCCCGTCCCCCTCGACGGCGACGCCAGGCTCGACGATCTCCGGTCCCGCCCGCGACCCAGAGGCGACCCGCCACCCCCACAGACTCCTGCCCGCACGCCGCCGGCCGCCCCAGGAGTTGCGGCGACGCCACACGTCCTCGGTCACCCAGGCCACGGCACGTCCGGCCTCGGCCACCTGGGCCATCAAGGTGTCGGCGTCGGCGCAGCCGAGCGCCTGAGCCACGGCATCCTGCTCCTGCAGCAGCAGGCGGTCGGTGGCCCGGCCGGTCACGCGGTGCAGCTCCACGCGCGCCGCCGTGAGGATTCGGCGGGCCTCGTCGAGGGCCGACAGGTCGACTTCGTCGGCCAGGGCGGGTACGGCTCGGGCCGCGGCGTGCACGGCGTGTATGTCCCGTAGCCCGCCGTGGGCCTCCTTGAGGTCGGGCTCGAGCAGGAAGGCCACGTCGCCGTGCTCGGCGCGCCTGGCGTCCACCTGATCGGCCAGCACGGGCAGCTGCCGCCCGGCGCGCCGCCGCCACATGGCCAGGGCATCGGCCAGGAGTGGTGCCACCACGGCGGCGTCTCCCGCCACGAGCCGCCCGTCGAGGAGGCCGAGCTGGGCGCGCAGGTCACCGGCGGCCACGGCCAGGACCTCGGCCGGACGCCTCACCGAATGATCGAGCCGGACCCCTTCGTCCCAAACCGGGTACCACACGGCGTCGGCCAGGGCGGTGACGTCGCGTCGCCCTTGGTGCACCAGCACGACGTCGAGGTCGCTGTAGGGGCACAGCTCGCCCCGGCCGTAGCCACCCACGGCCAGCAGAGCCACCTGGCTCTCGTCGCCCGCTGAAGCCTGCTCCAGGAGGCCACCGAGCCACCGGTCGGCGGCTGCGGCCAGGGCACGGCAGAAATCGTCGCCGTGCATGCGCATGTCTGCCAGCAGCTGGTGGCGGTCGTCGCGGAACGACACGAGCGACGCTAGCACCGGCCGCATCGCCAGCCCGCAGCAGCTAGACACGGGTCGTGCCCGAGCGGCGATGGTGGGGGTGGGGGTACGAGGGAGCAGGCCTCTCCGAGGCCGAAGAGGAGGCTTTGGGCGCCACGCTCGCTCGGAGCTTCGGAATAGAGGGCCGAAGTCGCCGGGTACCCGAGGTGGCCGAGCTCGACCTTCCCTCACCGCGCCTCGCCCCACCGACGGCGCTGGCCGAATTCGTGTCGGCCGACGTGTTGGAACGTGCCTCTCATGCCTACGGCAAGTCCTACCGGGACGTCGTGCGGGCACTGCACGGCCGCATCGATCATCCGCCCGACCTCGTGGCCCGGCCCCGCTCGGAAGCCGAGGTGCTCGTCCTCCTCGACTGGTGCGCCGAACGCCGGGCCGCCGCCATCGCCTACGGCGGAGGCTCGAGCGTGGTCGGGGGTGTCGAGCCCGAGGTGGGCGAGGGCTACAGCGGCTCGGTGACTGTCGACGTGAGCGCCCTCGACCGGGTGCTCGAGGTCGACGACGTCTCCCAGGCGGCCCGCATCCAGTGCGGCGTGCTCGGTCCCGCTCTGGAGGACCAGCTGCGCCCCCATGGCCTCACCTTGCGCCACTTCCCGCAGAGCTTCGAGTGCTCGTCGCTCGGTGGATGGATCGCCACGCGTGCCGGCGGCCACTTCGCCACCGGCCCCACCCACATCGACGACCTCGTGGAGTCGCTGCGGGTGGTGACCCCGGCCGGTGTCGTGGAGACGCGCCGCTTGCCGGCCTCCGGTGCCGGCCCGTCACCCGACCGCCTGTTCATCGGCTCCGAGGGCACTCTCGGCGTGATCACCGAGGCGTGGATGAAGCTCCGGCCCCGGCCGCGCTGGCGGGCGGGGGGCCCGGTGACCTTCAGCGACTTCGCCGGCGGTGTGCAGGCCGTGCGCGCCCTGGCCCAGTCGGGGCTGGCGCCCAGCAACTGCCGCCTCCTGGATCCCACCGAGGCGCTCGTGAACGGTGCCGGCGACGGCTCTGGCGCTGTGCTCGTGGTCGGCTTCGAGTCGGCCGACCATCCCTTGGGAGCCTGGGCCGCTCGGGCCAGCGAACTGGTGCGGGATTGGGGCGGGGCCGTGGACGAGCCCACGTGGCACGTGGGCGAGTCGGCTGAGCCCGTCAGGGCCGGCGAAGGGGGTGCAGCAGACGCCTGGCGGTCGTCGTTCTTGCGGGGTCCCTATGTCCGTGACGCCCTGGTGCGCAGGGGCGTCATGTGCGAGACCTTCGAGACGGCCTGCACGTGGGATCGGTTCGCCTCCCTGCACGAGGCGGTGACGGCATCAGTGCGCGCTGCGCTCGAGGAGGTTGCCGGCGCCAAGGGGTTCGTCACCTGCCGCTTCACCCATGCCTATGGCGACGGGGTGGCGCCGTATTACACGGTGGTGGCCCCGGCCTCGTGGGGGGCCGAGCTCGAGCAATGGGAGACGGTCAAGGAGGCGGCATCCGAAGCGGTGCTGGCCGGGGGCGGGACCATCACCCACCACCACGCCGTGGGCCGCGATCACCGCCGCTTCTACGACCGCCAACGGCCGGACCTCTTCGCCCGGGCCCTGGCGGCCGCCAAGGCCACCCTCGACCCGGCGGCCATCTGCAACCCGGGCGTCCTCGTCGGGCCCGGGAGCCCTGGGGGCGATCCCTGAGGTCCGTGCGCCGTCAGCCAGGAGATTCGGGGCTGTCCCCGATTCATCTCGGGACCGGGGGGGACCTACGCTGGAGCCAGGGAAGGGAGCGCCCATGGCCAAGTCGATCGAGCAAAGAGGAAGCGGAAAGCTCTCGGTCGTGGACAAGGCCCTCGTCGGGGCAGGGGTCGTCGGCGGGGTGCTCGTGGTCCTCTGGCTCGTTCATGCCGTGCTGGGGCTGGCGCTGTTCGCCTTCAAGGTGGCGGTGCTGGTGGTCCTCGTCGCCGTGGTCGTGCGCCTGGTCCACGTCTTGACCAGGAACAGGAGCTGAGCAGCTCGTCTCAGCGACGGGCGGCCAACACCCGCTCGAAGAGGGCGACGTGGTCGGACACCATGCGAGAGGTGGCGAAGTAACCCTCGGCGGCGGCCCGGCAGTCCTGGCGCCGAATGGACTCCAGGTGCTCCACTGCCTCCACCATGGCCTGCTCGTCCTCGCAGAGAAATCCCGTCTTGCCGTCTTCGACCACCTCCGGGGCGGCTCCCTCCGGGAAGGCGAGCACGGGTGTCCCACAGGCGAAGGCCTCGAGCATCACCATGCCGAAGGGCTCGTTCCAGCGGATGGGGAACAGTAGGCCCTTGGCGCCCGCCAACAGCTCCAGCTTCCGCTCGTGGGAGACCTCGCCCAGGTACACGGCATCGGCACCGAGCAGTGGCGCCACCTGCTCGTCGTAGTACGCCCTTTCCCATGTCTCGCGCATCTTGGCTGCCAACAGGACGCGCATACCCGCTTTGCGGCCGATCTCGATGGCACGGTGGGCGCCTTTGTCGGGTGCCATGCGCCCGAGGAAGAGCAGGTAATCGCCCTCGTCGTCCCCGGAGCCGTCTCCCACGGGAAACTTCTCGGCGTCGATGCCGTGATGGATCACCCCGGCGATGGGCACCTGCGGCGCCGCCGCGTGCTGGGCCCTCGAGATTCAGATGATGGGGACGCGCTCGGCGATCGCCATGTACAGGTCCGTCAACTCGTCGTTGAACGGACCATGGATCGTCGTCACCACCGGCACGGCCGGATAGCGTTCGGAGTGGAACGGCCCCACCACGGTGTGGTCGTGGACGATGTCGTACTGCGAGGATATTTCGGCATAGGAGTGGAGCACGTGGCGGAGCTCGGGGACGGCCATCCCGATGCGCATGCCCTCGGCGTGCTCGAGCGTCCACCGTGTCGGGACCGGGCACGTCGAGTCGCCGGTGGCGAAGAGGGTCACCTCGTGCCCAGCTGCCACCAGCCCGCGCGCGAGCTCGTCGACGACGAGCTCGATTCCTCCATAGAGCGGTGGCGGGATCGGCGTCCACGGTGGGGCGATGACGGCGACCCGCATGTGGGAGATTCAACCACCTTCCAGCTTTCTGAGAGGACGGACGAAAGTCCCGAATCGGCCTCGGCACGGCAGCGCTCCGCCTCGCGCAACGCTGCCGTCTCGGAGAGCGGAGCGCCGGCGGCTAGGCTCCGTCGACGCCCGGCGGCGTGGCCGAGTGGTTTAGGCAGGGGCCTGCAAAGCCCCGTACGGGAGTTCGATTCTCCCCGCCGCCTCCAGCAGGTGAGCAGGTAACATGCCTGCTCAGAGCAGCAGAAGTTCCGTTCAACCGGGTGCGCTTCTGTGTGTCTGCGTGCTCCCACGTTTTCCCTGGTCCGCTCCCAAACCGCTTCCCGGGCGCTCCCACAGCGCTCCCAGGGGGCCCCGAGCCGGAGGCCAGGAGATGGGCTTCATCGAAAAGCGAAGTGGTCGCTACCGCGCCCGCTATCGCGATCCGCTGGGACAACAACGAAGCGAGACCTTCACCCGCAAGGCAGATGCCGAGCGGTTCCTGCGCGAGGTCCAGGTCGAGATGGAGCGCGGCCGGTGGATCGATCCGCGCGGCGCCGAGACCGATCTTGGCTCCTGGGCACAGGAATTCCTCTCACTCGCCCGGCGGCTGTCACCGACGACACAGGAGACCTACCGACGGGACCTGGAGCGCTACGTCCTGCCTCGCTTCGGTTCGTATCGACTCGAACGGCTGCCGGCGGACGAGATCGAGAACTGGCTGAACGACGAGGTCGCCTCCGGCCTGGCGCCGAGCTCGGTCCACCGCCACTACCGCCTATTGCGCCGGATGCTCCAGGTGGCTGTCGAGAAAGAGCGCATCCTCGCGAACCCGTGCGACCGGGTGGCGCCGCCGCGGGTGCCGAAGCGAGAGATGGTCTTTCTCACCTAGGAGCAAGCAGTCGACCTGGCCGAGGCGCACCTGCAGCGGTACCAGGCCCTCGTCTACCTCGCCGTGGACTCCGGGATGCGATGGAGCGAGCTGGTCGGGCTCCGCCAGGCCAAGCTCGACCTCAGACACGCGAAAGTGGGGGTCACCGAGCAGCTCGTGCGCCTCGCAGCGGGGGAGTGGCTGCGCAAGGAGCCAAAGACGCCCGCGCCATCCGGTCGATCACCATCTCGCCGGTGACGACCGAGGTCCTCGCCGAGCACGTGGAACGCTTCTCGGGGAGCAACCCCGACGGCCTCGTGTTCACGAACAAGGTCGGCGGCCCGATCATCTCGTCGAGCTTCTGGAGCAACCAATTCACGCCGGCCCAGCGCCAGGTCGGCCTGGTGTGCCGGTTCCACGACCTGCGCCACAGCAGCGTCGCCCTCGCCATCGCCAAGGGGGCCCACCCGAAGGCGATTCAAGCGCGCATGGGACACTCTTCGATCAACGTGGCGTTGGACCGCTACGGGCACCTGTTCCCGGAGCTCGACGAAGCTATCGCGTCGTCGTTTGGTGACCGATTGGCTGCGGCCAGGCAGCAACGCACCACCCGCGTGGTTCAGGTCAACTTCAGTGGGAAAGAAGCCGGGTAGCCACACCTCCGGCGCCTGTTTCAGATACTTCGTTGGACCGCTGGGAGCGACGAGGAGACGACCGGGTCAGACGGCTGATATGCGCCGTCTGAAGCGCCCCAGATCCGTCTGGCGTGACTACAGGGATTTCACGTAGCACCAGAATCGCTACAGATAGAACCTTCTGACGATACATTCCGATCAGCGAGCCCTCAAGCTCGGAGGCTTCTGTCGATCCGGCAGTGTCGATTCAGGGCTTCGTCTCTACGAGGGCGTCGGTCATAAGCACGAACAGGGTCTCAATGAGTCCCTCGTAGCGCTCGCGGAGGTCCTCATCGACCGCGGCGTACAGGAGCAGCCCGATGACCGCCGCGCGACCGAGGTCGGCGAGGTCCCGAGCTGGGATACGTAAGTTGCCCTTGCCGCCGGTCATGCTCTCGATGAGCGAGGCGGTGTCCCCGCTCGCGCGCCGGTCGGCCTCGACCATGCGCCCCCGAAGGTCTGGATGGCGAAGCGCGTTCATTCTCAGCTCGAGTTCCAGGGGGACAAGCTCGGAGGACGCGCTCTTGCGAAAGACTTCGGCGGCGTCGACGGCAGCTGTCACCGGGTCATGACCCCCGACAAGCCCACCGAGCTGCTGGATTTGGCGAGTGATGAACCGGTCCATGACGGCGAGAAGCAGCTCATCCTTGGATCGGAAATGTGTGTAGACGGCAGCTCGGCTGAAACCCGCCTCCGCCGCGATCTCCTCCATCGACGCCCCGGGCACACCGCGACGCACGAAGATCTCTTCGGCAGCGTCAAGGAGCGTTTCGCGGGTCCGCTGGCGGCGCCGCTCGGGGGTGAGCCTCTCCACCGGCACCCAGCTACTCTACCACAGGAGTAGACGCTCTTGACAGTAATCAGACAGATATGTCATTCTCTGGACGGTGATGTCACGTTCCGGCGGCCGCCCTGCGATCGAGGTCGAGGTGTTACGCAAGAGCTACGGCGCCAGGGAGGCCGTGCGGGGAATCGACCTGTGCGTTTCTGCCGGCGAGGTGTTCTGCTTGCTGGGACCGAACGGTGCCGGCAAGACCACCACGGTCGAGATCCTCGAGGGATTCCGGCCCCGAACCAGCGGCACGGTCCGCGTCCTTGGCGTCGACCCCGAAGGCCAACCCACCGCGTTGCGCCAACGCCTCGGCATCGTGCTCCAGCAGTGCGCCCTGCCTGGCGAGCTCAAGGTCGCCGAGCTTGTCGATGCCTACCGCAGCTACTACCGAGCCCCGTTGTCACGGCGGACGCTGCTCTCGCTCGTCGAGCTCGAAGAGGACGCCGGCCAGCTCATCCGCAACCTCTCGGGTGGCCAGCAGCGCCGGGTGGATCTCGCCCTGGCCTTGGCCGGTGATCCCGAGCTCGTGTTCCTCGACGAGCCGACGACGGGCTTCGACCCGGCTGTCCGTCGGCGTTCGTGGAACGTCATCGGCAATCTGGCTGCACGGGGAAAGACCATCGTGCTCACGACGCATTACCTCGACGAGGCCCAGCAGTTGGCCGACCGAATAGCAGTGGTCGTAGGCGGCCGGGTCATCGCCTGTGATTCCCCCCAGCACCTGGCCGACCGCGACGTGGCGCCCACTCGCATCAGTTTCGACCTGCCCGCAGGGAAAGCCACCGGGATCCCACTCGCCCCTAGTGCGTCGTCGGAGCGTGAAGGTGACCAGATCACCATCTCGACCCGAGAACCCGAGGAGCAGTTGCAGGCGTTGCTGTCCTGGGCACGGGCCCAAGGTCTCAAGCTCGCTGCACTCTCTGTGAACCCGCCCTCGCTCGAGGACATTTACCTCCGGCTTGTGGGAGCACACCTGACAGAGGAGGCCTCGTGAACACTGTTGCCTCGAACCCCGCGGTCGCTTTGCCCCTGAGGACCGGCCGCCTCGCTTTGGCCAGGATCGTCCTCGAGCAGCGCAGCTTCTGGCGGAGTCGCCAGCGGGCCTTTTTCTCGTTCCTCATGCCCGTGGTGCTCCTGGTACTTATCGGTGAGCTCGATCGTCACGCCACGTACTCAGGGATGCGCGTCATCGACTGGCAGGTACCCGGTCTCCTGACCTTCGGCCTCGCGACCGCGATCTACAACAATCTGGCTGTTGACGTGACGGAACAGCGCGAATCGGGGGTCCTCAAGCGTCTCCGAGCCACCCCCTTGCCGGCGTGGGCATTTGTCGTCGGCCAGGTAGGGTCAAGCCTGATCGCCGGCGTGAGCCTGACGATCGTCTTCCTGGCTGCCGCTCGAGGCCTGTTCGGAATCGGCCTTCCACTCGCTCACCTTCCCGCCTTCGCGCTGACTGTCATGGCAGGCGTGGCTTGTTTCGCCGCTCTCGGGCTCGCCGTGACTGCAATCATCCGCAGTGCGGCGTCTGCCGTCGCTGTGGCCAATGCCACCTACATCCCCTTGGCCTTGGTGTCAGGAATCTTCTTCCCAGACCAAGGCGGGCCGACCTGGCTCGTCGAGGTGACGAGAGCCATGCCGATGCGGGCTATTGCCGAAGCACTCCACGCATGCTTCAAGTCCGATCCTGGGAGCGCCTTGCAAGCCGAGAGGTTGATCGTGACCGCAGCATGGGCTTTCGGCGGGGCCATCTGCGCCGTTGCATTCTTCCGGTGGACTCCATCTCGATGACGCGCACGCTGCTTCTCAGCCTCTGCTCCGTTGAGCGCCCTCTCCGGCTCGCGCTTCAGCCCATCGTCTCCGTTAATGGCCCGCTTCGTGTGTGACCCCACATCAGAATGTCACGAACGGTCGTATCAAGCGGACGCAAGACGAACCCAGCGGCCGTGAGCATCGCTCGATGCTCATCTCGGATGCACCTCCTGCCAATATGTTGCGCCCGGTTGGGTGGTTCAGCCCGCCCGAGCCGTCGATCGGAGCGGATCCAGCGGCTCGGCCCCAGTGAGGGTTGGGCGCCCCGAAAAGACATTCGGGCGCGTCTTGACCGGCGTCGCTTACGGCGTCCGGTTACCCGCCGGCCTGTTGTCGAGGGCCGATCTGTCTAGTAAAGTAGGCAGGTGACAAGCCGGGCCCTGCTCAAGCTGCTGACCGGCCGCAGATTCAACTGCGTCGTTCTCCGCCAGCGTGGCTCGCACGTCATCGTCCAGTGCGGAAAGTGCCGGACGGTCATCCCTATGCATTCCAGGGACCTTGCTCCAGGGACCTGGGTCGACATCAAGTCAGCACTAACCCCGTGTCTCGGAGAGAGGTGGTGGGAGTGAAGCGCATCAAGGTCACGATCCGGCGTGATCCGGAGGAGCAAACTGCATGGCTGGTGAACGTCCCCGGCCAAACCGGTGCACATACATTCGGTCGATCGCTGTCCGAAGCAAAGCGCCACGGTATCGAGATGGTGGCACTCTGGTTCGAGCTCGAGCCGGACCGCTTGGAGATCGACTGGGATCTCCGCCTCGGGGATCTTGCCGACACAGTCAAGCAAGCCAGAGCTGCCATGGCTCATGCTGAAGCGGACCGTTCTCTCCGAGATCGTGCTGTCAAAGAACTCACCGGTGCGGGCGTCAGTTACCGCGACGTGGCCGACCTCCTAGGCCTTTCACACCAACGAGTTGCCCAAATCGCCAAAGCGTCCTGACCGTTATGGGGCGCGGCATTCTGTCGCGGGGTAGCTACGTCGATTACGAGCGGGAACCGGCGTTACGCTCGCAAGTCGCTGACGCGCTAACCGTCGGTCTGGCGCGGTTCAGGGCTTTGTCAGAAGGGTGTTTCGGGGCCGTCATTATGTGTCGCCTTTGACCGCTGATATCGGGCGAGGTTCTAGCTCGAGTGGCCTCGGAGCTCGCGATTGTTGCCCGATCAGGACCGGCACATCTCGCGCCCGCCCGATATCACCGGCGGTCCGCGCGTTATGCGCCGTTCAGGTCCAGCCCGTCGCACCAAGAACCGTCCGCGCTCACCGCGGCTTTGTGGGATCGCGCAGGAGGAGGCG
>JBJKRZ010000057.1:0-25786 GCA_046704365.1 Acidimicrobiales bacterium
GGCACCTCCCCGGCGCGCTCCACCCCCTCGATGACCTCCCCGCGCCGACCCGGGGCGGGGTAGCCGGGGGCGGCCAGCACCACGCACACGGCGGCGACGGGGGCGGGGCGGGGGTCGCTGCGCAAGCGGCCCGAGGCCGCCTCGGCCAGGAGCCCGGCCAGGTCGTCGTCGATGCGGGGCAGCACCACCTGGGCCTCGGGGTCACCGAATCGCACGTTGTACTCGAGCACCTTGGGGCCCTCGGCGGTGAGCATGAGCCCGGCGTAGAGCACCCCGCGGTAGTCGATGCCCCGCCGGCGCAGAAGAGCCACGAGCGGCTCCACCGCCTCGTCCACGACGCGGTCCACCACTTTGTGGCCCGCCACGGGCACCGGCGAGTACGCCCCCATGCCGCCGGTGTTGGGGCCTTCGTCGCCGTCCTCCAGGCGCTTGAAGTCCTGGGCGACGGGGAGGGGCACCACCCGGCGCCCGTCGCACAGGGCGAGCAGCGAGCACTCGACGCCCTGGAGGCCCTCCTCCACCACGACGGTGCGCCCGGCGTCGCCGAAGGCCCTCCCCGACAGCTTGGCCTCCACGTCGGCCTCTGCCTCGGCCAGCGAGTCGGTGACGAGCACACCCTTGCCGGCGGCCAGGCCGTCGGTCTTCACCACCCAGGGCCCGGGTAGCTGGCGCAAGAAGGCCTTGGCGTCGGCCGCCTCGTCGAAGGTGCCGTAGCGGGCCGTGGGCACGCCGGCTTCGGCCAGGAGCGCCTTCATGAAGGCCTTGGACCCCTCGAGGCGCGCCCCGTCGGCGCCGGGCCCGAGCACCAGTCGCCCGTCGGCCCGCAGGCGGTCGGCCAGGCCCTCCACGAGGGGCGCCTCGGGGCCGATCACCACCAGACCGGCGTCGAGCACTTCGGGCGGGGCGTCGGTCACCGAGATCGTGAACCCCTCGGGGGAGGTGCCCGCCATGTCGGGGCTCCCCGGGCTCACCACGACCTCGGCACTGCGCGCCAGGGCGAGGGCCAGGGCGTGCTCGCGCCCGCCGGAGCCCACCACGCACACCTTCATGGGCGCACCCCCGTGCGGCACAACCTCATGCCGCGAACCGCACGAACTGCTCGCGGCCGGGGCCCACGCCCACGAGCTTGATGGGCACGCCGATCTGCCCGGCCAGAAACGACACGTAGTCCTTGGCGGCGCCGGGAAGCTCGCCCAACGAGGTGACGCCTGACAGGTCGGTGCGCCATCCGGGCATCTCCTCGAAGACGGGGACCACCTGGTGCAGCACCGACTGGTGGTAGGGGGGCAGCTCGTAACGAACGCCGTCGTGCTCGTATGCCACGCACACCTTGACGGTGTCGAAGGTGTCGAGCACGTCGAGCTTGGTGATGGCCACCTCCGACAGGGAGTTGAGCCTCACCGCTTGGCGCAGCATCACGGCGTCGAACCACCCCGTGCGCCGGCGCCGGCCCGTGTTGGTGCCGTACTCGTGTCCCCGCTCCACGAGCACGTCGCCCACCTCGTCCCGGCATTCGGTGGGGAAGGGGCCGGCACCTACGCGGGTGACATAGGCCTTGGCGATGCCGATGACCGACCCGATCTGTCTCGGCCCCACCCCGCTGCCCGTGCAGGCACCTCCCGCCACCGGGTTGGAAGAGGTGACGAAGGGGTAGGTCCCGTGGTCGAGATCCAAGAAGGTGGCTTGGGCGCCTTCGAGCAGGACGTTGCGCCCCGCCTCCAGCGCCTCGTGCACCAGGCTCACCGTGTCGCCCACCATGGGGGCGATCCGCTCGGCGTACTGACCCAGGTAGCGCTCGCAGATCGTCTCGACGTCCATGGGCAGGCGGTTGTACACCTTGGCCAGCACGGCGTTCTTCTCCTTGAGCACCACCTCCAGCTTCTGGCGGAAGATCTTGGCGTCGAGGAGGTCCTGGACCCGCAGGCCCACCCGAGCCGCCTTGTCGGCGTAGGCGGGGCCGATCCCCCGGCGGGTGGTGCCCAGCGAGTTCTTGCCCAAGAAGCGCTCGGTGACCCGGTCGAGCTCCTGGTGGTAGGGCATGATCAGATGAGCGTTGCCGCTCACCACCACCTGGCTCACGTCCACCCCCGCACCGGCCAGGGCATCGAGCTCGGCGAGGAGCACCCCGGGGTCCACCACCACGCCGTTGCCGATCACCGGTGTGATGTGGGGATAGAGCACTCCCGAGGGCACCAGCTGCAGGGCGAAGGAGTTCCCGTCCACCACCACGGTGTGCCCGGCGTTGTGCCCGCCCTGGTAGCGGACCACCACGTGCATGTCCTTGGCGATCAGGTCGGTGAGCTTGCCCTTGCCCTCGTCGCCCCACTGGGTCCCGACGACCACCGTTGCGGGCACGCGCGTCTCCTGTCATGAACTGCCCGGGTGTACGCCAGAGTGTAGCCCTCAGCCCAGGGCGAGCTTCTCGCCGCCGGGGGCGACGTCCACCTCCACCTTGTCACCCTCGCCGTAGCGTCCCTCGAGTAGCGCCAGCGCAAGGGGGTCCTCCACCTCCCGCTGGACGACCCGCCGCAGCGGCCGGGCCCCGTAGCTCGGGTCGTAGCCGGCCACGGCCAGCCAGTCGCGGGCGGCGGCGGACACCTCCAGGGCGAGCCGGCGCTCGGCCAGGCGGGCCGCCAGGCGCTCGAGGCCGATGTCCACGATGCGGCGCAGGTCGTCGCGGTCGAGGGCCCGGAAACGAACCACCTCGTCGATGCGGTTGAAGAACTCGGGCTTGAAGAACTGCGCCGGGTCCCCGGCCAGGTTGGAGGTCATGATGAGCACGGTGTTGGTGAAGTCCACCGTGCGCCCCTGGCCGTCGGTGAGTCGTCCGTCCTCGAGCACCTGCAGCAGGATGTTGAACACGTCAGGATGGGCCTTCTCGAGCTCGTCGAGCAGCACCACCGAGTAGGGCCGGCGCCGGACGGCCTCGGTGAGCTGGCCGCCCTCCTCGTAACCGACGTAGCCGGGAGGGGCTCCGACCAGGCGCGACACGGTGTGCTTCTCCTGGTACTCGCCCATGTCGATGCGCACCATGGCCCGGTCGTCGTCGAAGAGGAACTCGGCCAGGGCCCGGGCCAACTCGGTCTTGCCGACGCCAGTGGGGCCGAGGAACAGGAACGAGCCGATGGGACGGTTGGGGTCCGACAAACCGGCCCGGCTGCGGCGGATGGCGTTGGCCACCGCCCGCACGGCGTCGTCCTGGCCCACCACCCGGAGGCCGAGGGCGTCCTCCATGCGCACCAGCTTCTGGAGCTCGGCTTCCATGAGACGGCTCACGGGGATGCCCGTCCAGCGGCTCACCACCTCGGCCACGTCCTCGGCGTCGACCTCCTCTTTCAACATGGCGCCGTCGCCCTGCAGCTCGGCCAGGGCCTTGGTGGCGTCGTCCACCTTGCGCTCGAGCTCGGGGACGAGCCCGTAGCGGACCTCCGAGGCGCGCGCCAGGTCGCCCTCGCGGGCGTGGCGCTCGGCCTGCTCCCTGGCCGACTCCAGCTCTTCCTTGAGCGAGCGGATCTCGGCGATGCGGTCCTTCTCCCGCTGCCAGCGCGCCGTCATGGCGTCCGCCTGCTCGGTCGAGTTGGCCAGCTCCTCTTCGAGCCGGGCCAGGCGCTCGGCCGAGGCGGGATCAGTCTCCTTGGCCAGCGCCACCCGCTCGATCTCGAGCTGGCGCATGCGGCGGGTGACGACGTCGATCTCGGTGGGCATGGAGTCGATCTCGATGCGCAGCCGGCTGGCGGCCTCGTCGATCAGGTCGATGGCCTTGTCGGGCAAGAAGCGCCCCGTGACGTAGCGGTCCGACAGCACCGCTGCCGACACCAGCGCAGCGTCCTGGATGCGCACGCCGTGGTGGATCTCGTAGCGCTCCTTCAGGCCCCGCAGGATGGCCACGGTGTCCTCCACCGAGGGCTGGCCCACGTACACGGGAGCGAAGCGGCGCTCAAGGGCGGCATCGCGCTCGATGTGCTTGCGGTACTCGTCCAGGGTGGTGGCGCCGATGAGGCGCAGCTCGCCGCGCGCCAGCATGGGTTTGATCATGTTGCCGGCGTCCATGGCCCCCTCGGCGGCGCCGGCGCCCACGATGGTGTGCAGCTCGTCGATGAAGGTGACGACCTCGCCCTCGCTGTCGGTGATCTCCTTCAAGACGGCCTTGAGCCGTTCCTCGAACTCGCCGCGGTACTTGGCCCCGGCCACCATGGCCGACAGGTCCAGGGCCACGACCCGCTTGTCGCGCAGGCTTTCGGGCACGTCGCCCTCCACGATGCGCCGGGCCAGGCCCTCGACGATGGCCGTCTTGCCCACGCCGGGCTCGCCGATGAGCACCGGGTTGTTCTTGGTGCGCCGCGACAGCACCTGGACGACTCGCCTGATCTCGTCGTCGCGCCCGATGACGGGGTCGAGCTTGCCCTGGCGGGCCAGGTCGGTGAGGTCGCGTCCGTAGCGCTCCAGGGCCTGGTACTGCTCCTCGGGGTTCTGGGAGGTGACCCGGTGGCTGCCGCGCACCTGGCGCAGGGCGTCGAGTAGCTGGTCCCTGCTCACGCCCAGGGGGTCGGCCATAGAGAGCAGGAGGTGCTCCACCGACAGGTACTCGTCGCCCATGTCCCGGCGCAGCGTGTCGGCGGCCTCGAGCAGGTCGTGGGCGGCCCGGCTCATGGCGACCGGTGCGCCGCCGTAGGCCTTGGGCAGGGCGGCCAGGCGTTCGGCCACGGCGTTGCGCAGGTGGGTGACGTCCACCCCGGCCCGGGCCAGCAGGGGCAGGGCCAGGCCCTCGGGCTGGCCGAGCAGCGCCGAGAGCAGGTGGTCGGGCACGACCTCGGGGTTGCTGGCGGCGCGCGCCAGCTCGGTGGCCTCGCCCACGGCCTCTTGGGTCTTGAGCGTGAAGCGGTTGGGGTCGAGGGGCATGTCCGTTCGTTTCTGTCAGTTCGCCGTCGGCTGTCGTCTCCGCCACAGCACCGTGGCCTGGCGCAGGGGCACGAGGTCGCGCCGGTACTGGCGGTGGGTGCGCTCGAGGACCTCGCGGGCTTCGGAGCGCACGCGCTCCAACTCGGCTCGCAGAGCATCGAGCTCCGCCTCGAGCTCGAGGATGCGCTTGGCGCCCTCGAGGTTGAGCCCCGAGGCGGTGAGCGAGGCGACGCGCCGCAGCCGGGCGATGTCGGCTTCGGAGTACCGCCGGTTCCCACCCATGGTCCGGCGCGGCTCCACCAGTCCCTTGCGCTCGTAGAACCGCAGTGTCTGCGGGTGCATCCCCGCCAGCTCGGCGGCCACCGAGATCACGTACACCCCCCGCAGGGCGCCCGGCGACGTGGGCTTCTCCTCGTTCATGTCAGCTCACCCCCAGATGAGCGCGTGGCTGCTCGTCGGACAGTTCGGCCAGGTGCTCGACGGCGGCGCGCTGCTCGTCGGTCAGCTTGGCGGGCACGGTGACGTCCACGGTCACGAGCAGGTCGCCGGGTCCGATTCTTGCGTGGCCGGGCACGCCGCGGCCCTTCACCCGGAAGGTCTTGCCCGGGCCGGTGCCGGCGGGGACGCGCAGGCTCACCTGCCCGTCGAGGGTGGGCACAGTCACGGTCGTGCCCAGTGCCGCCTCGGGATAGGTGACGGGGACGGCGATGGTGAGGTTTCGGCCCCGGCGGCCGAAAAGACGATGGCTGCCCACGTGCACGGTGACGAAAAGGTCGCCCGGGGGCCCGTTGGCTCGGCCGGACTCGCCGCGACCCTTGACCCGGATGCGCTGCCCGTCCTCCACGCCCGGCGGGATGCGCACCTTGACCTCTCTGGACTGCACGGTGACGCCGCTCCCCTTGCAGGTACGGCAGGGCTTCTCGATCTTGGTGCCCCGTCCGGCACATTCGGGGCACACCCGGCTCAAAGAGAAGAGCCCCTGAGGCTCGTCGAGGAAGCCCTTCCCGCCACAGCGCGGGCACACCACCGGCGTCGAGCCCGGGGCGGCACCGCTCCCCGAGCAGGTCGGGCACCGGCCCTCGCCACGCACGTTCACCGAGGTGGTGACCCCGCGCACGGCGTCCTCGAACGACAGGTGCAGCTCCGCCTCCACGTCCGCCCCTCGCCGGGGCCCGCCGGCGCGCTGGCGCCGGCCGCCGCCGAAGACCCCGCCCAGGCCGCCCAAGAGGTCGCCCAGGTCGCCCAGGTCCTCGATGCGGATGCTCTGTCCCCCGCCGCCGAAGCCGCCGGGGAAGCCTCCGAAGCCGCCCACGCCCGCTGCTCCCAGCCGGCGGATCTCGTCGTACTCCTTGCGCTTGGCCTCGTCACCGAGCACGTCGTAGGCGGCGGAGATCTCCTTGAACCGGTCCTCGGAGCCCGGGTTGGCGTCGGGGTGGTACTGCTTGGCCAGCTTCCGATAAGCGCGGGTGATCTCCTTGTCGGTGGCCGTGGCCGACACCCCGAGCACGGCGTAGTAGTCCTTCTCGAGCCACTCGCGCTGAGCTGCCATCAACCACGCACCTTCACCATGGCAGGGCGGATCACCTTGCCCTTGTAGCGGTAGCCGGGCCGCAGCACCTGGCTCACCATCGGACCGGCGTCGGGGGCAGCTACGCCCTCGCCGTCGCCGCTGTCCGCCGGCTGGTGCTCCACCGCTTCGTGGCGGGTGGGGTCGAACTCGGCGCCGGCGTCGTCCAGGCGCTCGAGGCCCTCTTTGCCCAACGTGTCGGACAGCAACCCCGCCGCCTGCAGGAGCGCCTTGGCTTCGGGAGAACCCTCCACCTCGAGGTAGGCCCGTGCCAGGTCGAAGGCGTCGAGCACCGGGAGCAGGCGCTGGACGAGACCCTCGGCCGCCCGCTCCAGCAGGTCCGTCTGCTGGCGCACCATGCGCTTCTTGTAATTCTCGAAATCGGCTTGGACGCGCCGGAGCATGTCGAGGTACTCGTCGCGCTCGCGCCGCATGGCGTCCTCGGCCGCCAGGATGCCGCGCTCGACCAGCTCCGCCTCGTCCGGCTCAACCTCGCCCGGCTCAACCTCGCCCGGCTCAGCTTCGACCAGTTCAGCCTCGACCGGTTCCGCTTCGACCGGTTCCGCTTCGACCGGTTCCGCTTCGGCGGGGGCACCGTCGCCCGGGGCCCTGTGGTCGGTTGCGTCCTGCCGGCGCCGCTCGGCCGTCATGCCCCGGGCTCGTCGACGATCTCGGCGTCGACCACTTCGTCCTCCGACGGCCCACCGCCGGGTCCGTCAGCGGGGCCGGCGGTTCCCGTGGCCGCCGAGGACGCCGAGGCCTGCTCGTAGAGGCGCTGGGTGAACCCGTGGCTGGCGTTGACCAGCGCCTCGGTGGCGGACTTGATGCGCTCGACGTCGGAGCCCGACAGGGCTTCGCGCAGGTCCTTGAGGGCCCCTTCGACCTTCTCCTTCTCGTCGCCCTCGAACTTCTCGCCCTGCTCACGCAGCAGCTTGTCCGTCTGGTACACGAGGGTGTCGGCGTTGTTGCGGACCTCGGCCTCCTCCCGGCGCCTGCGGTCGTCCTCGGCGTGCGCCTCGGCGTCGCGCACCATGCGCTCGATGTCCTCCTTGGCCAGCGACGACTGGCCCGTGATGGTCATCGACTGTTCCTTGCCGGTGGCCGTGTCACGGGCGGAGACGTGCACGATGCCGTTGGCGTCGATATCGAAGGTGACCTCGATCTGCGGTATCCCGCGGGGAGCGGGAGGCAGGTCGACAAGCTGGAACTTCCCCAGGGTCTTGTTGTACATGGCCATCTCGCGCTCGCCCTGGAGAACGTGGATCTCCACCGAGGGTTGGCTGTCCTCGGCGGTGGTGAAGACCTCGGAGCGCTTGGTGGGAATGGTGGTATTGCGTTCGATGAGCCTGTGCATGACGCCACCTTTGGTCTCGATGCCCAGAGACAGAGGGGTCACGTCCAGGAGAAGGACGTCCTTCACCTCGCCCTTGAGCACGCCGGCCTGGATGGCGGCCCCCACGGCCACCACCTCGTCGGGGTTGACGCCCTTGTGGGGCTCCTTACCCGTGAGCTGTTGCACCAGCTCCTGGATGGCGGGCATGCGCGTCGACCCTCCCACCAGCACCACGTGGTCGATGTCCGACTTGGACAGCCCGGCGTCGCCGATGGCCTGCTCGAAGGGGCCGCGGCAGGCGTCCACCAGGTCGTGGGTGAGCTCGTTGAACTTGGCGCGCGTGAGCTTCATGTCCAGGTGCTTGGGCCCTTCGGAGGTGGCGGTGACGAAGGGCAGGTTGATCGTCGTCTCCTGCACGGAGGAGAGCTCGATCTTGGCCTTCTCAGCGGCCTCCTTCAGGCGCTGCACGGCCATCTTGTCGTTGGAGAGGTCGACACCCTCGGTGTTCTTGAAGTCGGTGACCAGCCAGTCCATGACGCGCTGGTCCCAGTCGTCACCACCGAGGTGCGTGTTGCCCGAAGTGGACTTGACCTCGAAGACACCTTCGCCGATCTCGAGGATGGACACGTCGAAGGTGCCGCCGCCCAGGTCGAAGACCAGGACGGTCTGCTCCTTGTTCTCCTTGTCCAGGCCGTAGGCGAGAGCGGCCGCCGTGGGCTCGTTGATGATCCGGAGCACCTCGAGGCCGGCGATCTGGCCGGCCTCCTTGGTGGCCGTGCGCTGGGCGTCGTCGAAGTAGGCCGGAACAGTGATGACGGCCTGGTTGACGCTGTCGCCCAGGTAGGCCTCGGCGTCGCGCTTGAGCTTCTGCAGGATGCGGGCGGAGATCTCCTGGGCGCTGTAGCCCTTCCCGTCGATCTCGATGCTCCAGCTGGTGCCCATCTGGCGCTTCACGGAGCGGATGGTGCGATCGGGGTTGGTGATGGCCTGGCGCTTGGCCACCTCGCCGACCAGCACCTCGCCGGTCTTGGAGAAGCCGACCACCGAGGGAGTTGTGCGGGACCCCTCGGCGTTGGGGATGACCACCGGGTCGCCCGCCTCGAGGACGCTCACGACGGAGTTGGTGGTGCCGAGGTCGATGCCGACGGCCTTGGGCATGGGTCTGTGCCTCCGAATCTGGGACTTGGGCCCGGCCACCCCTGCGGAGGCCGGTTCAGGATTTCTTGACACAAGCAGTATAGCGAAACTTGAGTGTTATAGTATCAACCCTCGGCTGGACGCGGCGGCTAGGCTCCTTTTTGTGCCTGACCTGGTCTTCCTCCGCCACGGCCAGTCCACCTGGAACGCCGAGAACCGGTTCACGGGCTGGACGGACGTGGACCTGAGCCCGCTGGGCGAGGAGGAGGCCCGGACCGCCGGCCGCCAACTGGGCCAGGCGCTCGAGCGCGGGGATCTCGGGCGGCCCGGGGTGGTCCACACCTCGGTGCTCACCCGGGCCGTGCGCACCGCCAACCTCACCTTGGACGAGATGGGGCTCAGCTGGCTGCCCGTCCGGCGCCACTGGCGGCTCAACGAGCGCCACTACGGGGCGCTGACCGGGAAGAACAAAGCGCAGACCTCGGCCGCCTTCGGCGAGGACCAGGTACGGCGCTGGCGGCGCAGCTACGACGAACCTCCGCCCGCCTTCGAGGGGGGCGACCCGGCCAACCCGTCGACAGACCCGCGCTACGAGGGCCTACCGGTCTCTGCGCTGCCCCGCACCGAGTCCCTGTCCGACGTGGTGCGGCGCATGATCCCCTACTGGGAGGACGCCATCGCCCCCGACCTGCATCGGTTCGGCTCGGTCCTGGTGGTGGCCCACGGCAATTCCATCCGGGCGGCGGTGAAGTACCTGAAGGGCATCTCCGACGACGACATCGTCAGGCTCGAGATCCCCACCGGGATCCCCTGGCACTTCCGCATGGACGGGCGCCTCGAGGTGGTCGACGACCGCTTCCTCGGGGACCCCGAGGCCGTGGCCGCCGCCGCCGAGGCCGTGGCCCGTCAGGCCGACGTGGGAGCCGGCTGAGGACCGCGGACCCGGCGCACGGCGGCGCCTGGCCTATGAGCATCTGTCGCTACAAGGCGTCCTTGCCCCGCTCGCCGGTGCGAACCCGCACCACCGACTCCACGGGCACCACCCACACCTTCCCGTCACCGATCTTGCCCGTGGCGGCGGTGCGCACGATGGTCTCCACCACCTCGTCGGCTTCGGTGTCGTCGACGAGGATCTCCACTCGGAGCTTGGGGACGAAATCGACCTCGTACTCCGCACCCCGGTACACCTCGGTGTGCCCTCGTTGGCGCCCGAAGCCTTGGGCCTCGGTCAGGGTCATGCCCTGGACCCCCATGGTCTTGAGCGCCTCCTTCACTTCGTCGAGCTTGAAGGGCTTGAGCACTGCCACTATCAGCTTCATGTGACGTCGTCTCCGTTTCCTGTGCTCGGCCGACTAACGGGGTTCCGACTCGGTAGCGCCGCCACGACTGGGTGGCGAGCCCCCGGCCCCGATCCCGGCCAGCTCGAAGGCACCCGGGCCACCCCCGTTCACCCTCTCGGCGAAGCGGTCCTCGGGGAACGCTTCCTCGTCGTGGATGGCCAGGTCGCCCACCTCGAGCACGTCGTCCTTGTAGCGCAGGCCCCGCAGGACGAAGCGGACGACCTGCATGATGATGAATGTGACAACCGCCGACCAGCATATGACGAAGATGGCGGACCGGAACTGCTCCCACAGCTGGTGGAAGGAGCCGGTGTACATGAGGCCACCCGCTGAGAACGGGGTGCAGGAGCTGCTGGAGGATGCGTAGGCGGCAGCCGAGGTGTTCACCACCTGGCCCGCCGAGTTCAGCGTGCCACAGCCGGTCTCGAGCATGTTGGGGTCGGCGAAGATCCCGAGCAGCAGCCCGCCCATGAGGCCGGCGATGCCGTGGGTGTAGACGACCCCCAGGGCGTCGTCGACCTTGCTGAAGGGCCGGACCTTGGACAGGTAGTTCCAGGCGACCCATACGATCCCGGCACAGATGGCGCCCACGGCGATAGCGCCCCAGCCGTTGACCCAGCCTGCGCACGGGGTGATGCCGACCAGGCCGCAGATCATCCCGTTCACCCCGCCCAAGAAGGTGGGCTTGCGGGCCTTGGTGAACCAGGCGTCCATGCCCATCCATGTGAGGACACCGACGGCGGTGGCGAGGTTGGTGTTGACGACAGCGCTGGCTGCGTCCACCCCGGCGTAGTAGGGGTCGCCACCGTTGAAGCCGTTCCAGCCCAGCCACAGGATCCCGGCCCCGACCGCTGCCATGACCAGGTTGTTGGGCAAGGCGTGCTGGCGGTCTCTTCGCAGCCGGGGTCCCAGCACCCAGGCAGCCACGAATCCGGAGACGCCGGCCGACATGTGGATCACGAAGCCACCGGAGAAGTCCAGGGCTCCCTCCTGGGCGAAGTACCCGCCGCCCCACAGCAGGAAGGCGTCGATGGCGTACACGAAGGTCGACCACAGCGGCACCAGCAGGCACCAGGCGCTGAACTTGATCCTCCCCAGCACGCTGCCCATGAACAGCAGGGGGGTGATGGCGGCGAAGACGAACTGGAAGTAGGCCAAGGAGGTGGTCGGGAAGTGGAAGGGGATGGCGGTGTTGCCCGCCGAGGCAGCCTGGCCCTGCTCGTTGAAGGCGTTGGTGATCTGGCCCGGCTTGCCGACCATGTTGTCGAAGAAGTGCTTCACCCAGCCGACGCCACTTGTCTGCGTCTGTGTGACCACCCCGTGTACGAGCTTCACCCCCCCTCCAAGGGACGTTGAGCCGAAGCCCATCTTGTAGGCCCACAGCACCCACACCACGAGCACCAGCGAGAAGCCGGCGAACATCATGGCGAGTACGTTCACCGCCCACTTCTTCTGGACGATCGAGGCGTAGAGCACGGCCAAACCCGGAAGGCTCATGAGGCCGACGAACGTGGCCGCCACGATCTGCCACGTGTTGTCGCCGGTGTTCAGCCAGCTGGGATAGGGAACGGGTACGGCTCCGGCTAGCAGATGCACGACTCGAGCACTCCTCTCCTGCGTCCTGGCGTGGACCGCCCGGCATCCATCCCGGACCGATCCGTCGCCGCGTATGCCAAGGTCGCGACCATCTCCTCCGCCCTGGCACCGCCAAGGATGGCCGGTCAGGATTTCCAGCCCGTCACGCCAGTGTTACCGCATTGTGAACAGATGCCGTGGGCCAAGAACTCCCTGCTCCGAGCAAGGGAGCGGGCGCTAGCATCTGCAGATCCCCAGCGACACCGGTCCTTCTCGCACTTCGCCCCGACCGCTTTCCGCCCTGCGCGGTGCAACGGTCGACGTCGACACCCGGGTGTTCGCCCGCGTCCTCTTGGTGTTGGCCATCGTGGGCCTGGCCGTGAGCTCAGCCCTGCTGTTCGTGGCCGGTGCCCGGCACAACGCCGCCATCAGCCGGCTGCGCGACGCAGGCGTTCCCGTGCAGGTGACCGTGGGCGCGTGCCGGGGGCTACTCGGTGGGAGCGGAACGAATACTGTGGGCTACGCCTGCTGGGGCAGCTTCGAGCTGGACGGGCACCGATACACCGAAGGCATCCCCGGCGATGTTCTTCTCACCCCCGGGGCTCAGATCGCCATGCTCAGCGTCCCCGGCCATCCCTCGCTGCTGGAGGCTCCCAGCGTGGTCGCCACCGAGCACCCCTCGGCCAAGGTCTTCGTCCTTCCCGGCACGCTCCTCGGGATGCTCGTGGTCGTGTCGGGCGCTATGGCTCTGCGGATGACGAAGAAGCGCCGGCGGAATCAGCCGGCGTCGCGCTCGTCTCTGCGCCTCGTGCGGCCTGATCGCCTCGGCGAGGCCGTGGGCGGCGTGTAGCGCTTGTTGGTGGCCTTCGCCCGTCCAGCGGGGCCGGCCCCGTCCCCGCTGGTGGCCAGCTTGTAGGCCTGCTGGGCGCGGTAGGCCCGAACGATGAACCAGGCGCCCACCAGCACGAAGGGGAAGCCGAAGCCCCACCAGTGGAGGTTGAAGACAGCCAGCCCGTAGAGGGCGGTGGCGATTCCCGTGTACAAGCGCTTGCGCATGAGCGAAGTCACGAGGATCGCCAGCGCCAGCCCCATCAGGACCAGCTCGAGCTCGTGGGCCAGCGCCACGCTCACGTGCAGCGGGTTGGGCCGGCCGCCCGCCAGGGTGGCCGGCGGGTTGTTCGACAGCTGGTGGGCCGTGAGCACGAGGGCGATGAGCGCTGCCAGGGGTGCGAGCGACAGGCCGATCAGGCGCTCCTGGTCGTCAGAGAGCTTGGCCGCCTCCAGCTCTTGGAGCGAGGGCCGCGAGGGCCGCTTGGGCGCCGGCCCGCTCTTTTCGTCCACGGGCTTGAGGAAGGCCTTCTCCAGGCGCTCGCGCAGCGGCGGACTTTGGCCGCCGGCGCCCAGACGGGGCAGGCGCAGGAGCGTGCGCTGCCAGAGGCTCAGGTCGACGGGAGGCTCGTCCTCCGGGGCTCCGGAGGAAGCGACGGGCATCGCCCGATTCTACCGCCCGCCCATTGCCGCCCGTCCATCGCCGCCCGCCCATCGCCGGTCGCCGGTCGGGAAGAGGGAGGGGCTTTCCGTCAGTCGCCCCCAAACCCAGCACCGGTGGGACACCATGGCTAGCCTTCGGCCATGGCACGTCAACGTGAACTCGACCTGGGCGACATCTGGCTCTTCTCGGCGTGCTCGGCCAGCCAGCTCAGGACCATCAGGCGGCAGGTGGAGGAGATCACCGTTCCAGCCGGGCGGGTGCTGGTCGAGGAGGGCACCGTCGGTCGGGAATTCTTCTTCATCGTGGAGGGAACGGCCACGGTGCGCCAGGGAGGCCGCAAAGTGGCCTCCCTGGGGCCGGGCCACTACTTCGGCGAGCTGTCGCTCTTGGACCGCCAGCCTCGTTCGGCCACCGTTACAGCGGAGTCCGACATGGTGCTGCTGGTCCTCGACCAACGCCGTTTCAACGGCCTGCTCGACGAGATGCCGACGCTGTCCCACAAGTTGCTGGCGGCCATGGCCCAGCGCATACGGGAAGCCGACGCCAAGGCGGTGCACTGAGGGGCCTACGCCCCTCCCCGCTCAGCTGCCGGTGGGAGCCGATTGACCCACCTGCTGGGTGGAGCCGAGGGCCTGCTCCACTACCTGGGACAGGTCGAGGACCTTCACTTCGTCCTCGCGCTGGCGTGCTTTGACAGCGTCGTCGAGCATGATGAGGCAGTAGGGACAGCCCGTGGACACCACCCCGGCACCCGTGCCGAGGGCTTCGTCGGTGCGCTCGATGTTGACGCGCTTGCCGATCGTCTCCTCCATCCACATGCGCGCCCCTCCGGCTCCGCAGCAGAAGCTGCGTTCACGGCACCGGTGCATCTCGATCTGCTTCACGCCCTCGATGGCGTCGAGCACCGAGCGCGGCTCGTCGAAGACCCGGTTGTGGCGTCCCAGGTAGCAAGGGTCGTGATAGGTGACCGTGGCGTCCATGGCGCCGGGCCGGAGCTTGCCTTCGGCAACCAGGTGGCTGAGGAGCTGGGAGTGGTGGATCACCTGGAAGTTGCCGCCCAGGTCCGGGTACTCGCGGGCCAGGGCGTTGAAGCAGTGGGGGCACGACGCCACGACCTTCTTCGCCCCCACCTCGTTCAAGGTGGCGATGTTGGCCTTGCCCATCTCCTGGTAGAGGTACTCGTTGCCCAACCGGCGGGCCGGGTCTCCCGTACACGATTCGCGAGGTCCCAGGATGGCGAAGCGGAGGCCGGCCCGGTGCAGGAGGCGGGCAGTGGCCTGGGTGGCCTTGCGGGCACGTTCGTCCAGAGCTCCGGCGCATCCCACCCAGAAGAGGTACTCGACGTCGTCGGGAACGGTGCCCTCGATCACAGGGATCTCGAACTCGAGAGCCTCGGTCCACTCGGTGCGCTTGGCGGCGCCGAGGCCCCAGGGGTCGCCCTGGTTCTCGATGTTGCGGAGCATGAGCCCCGCCTCGGTGGGGAATTCCGACTCCATGAGCACCTGGTAACGGCGCATGTCGACGATGGTGTCGACGTGCTCGATGTCCACCGGACACTGCTCGACGCACGCCCCACAGGTGAGGCACGACCACAGGGCGTCAGGATCGATTGTGCTGCCCACGAGCCCGGGGCGCTCGGCGGGCGCCTCGGCTGCTCCCATCAGGAGAGGACCGTCAGCCAGGAGCCGGTCTCGCAGGTTCATGATGATGAACTTGGGGTTGAGGGGCTTACCCGTGTTCCATGCCGGGCAGGCGTCTTGGCATCGCCCGCACTCGGTACAGGTGAAGGTGTCGAGCAGCTGCTTCCAGCTGAAGTTCTCGACGTGACCCGCCCCGAATACGGTGTCTTCGGAGACGTTCTCCATGTCCATGTCGGGGGTGTAGTAGAGCGGCCCGAGCGCCCGGGGCCGACGGGACGTGGCCACGTTGAGAGGGGCGAAGAAGATGTGTAGGTGCTTGGAATACGAGATGAAGATGAGGAACCCCATGATGAGGGCCACGTTCAACAGGATGAGGGTGCTCTCGGCATTGAGCGCCGCTGCGGGACTCACTCCCTTGAACGCCTCGTACACGAGATGGGAGGCGAACGGCCACCAGCTGTGGCCGTAGGGGAAGTCGTTCGTCCTGATCTGAGCCCCCCTATAGCCGAGAAGGGTGACCATGACCCCGCCGATCAGGATCAGCGTGACCCAGGCGGCGTCCAGGTGCGACCCGTAGAAGCGCGAGTCGCGTTGACGCCGGGACGGGGCATTGCGCACCCGGATGACGCTGAAGGCCACCAGAGCCGCCAGGACGGCCACGGCGAAGAAGTCCTCGAAGAATCCCAGGGCCGGGGAGGTCGTCAAGTAGAAGGTCTTGTCGAACAGGTCCCCGTAAGCCTCGATGATGGTGGCCAACAGGACGGTGAAGCCCCAGAAGGTGAAGGCATGGGCCATGCCGGGCACCGTTCTCTTGAACAGCTTCTTCTGGCCACCCACCTCCACCAGCTCGGCCCACAGCCGGGCTGGGACGTTGCGGAAGCGGCCCGGGTCGGATCGGCCCTTGGCCACCAGCCTCAGGAGATAGAAGAACCGTCGACCAGCGACAGCGAAGGCAGCCGCCGTCAACGCCATACCCACCACGATCCTGACTAGCAAGCAGACCTCCCCGGCTCTGTGCTCAGGTCTTGAAGTTCTCGAAGTACCGGCAGGGGGTCGGTCCCCGTTGGCCCTGGTACTTCGAGCCGAGTCCGGCCGAGCTGTAGGGCTCGGCGGGCGTGGTCATCTCGAGGAAGCCGATCCGGCCGGTGTTCATACCCGGGTACACGGTGGCAGGCAGCCTGGCCACGATGGCGATACGCTTAGCGTCCAGCTCCTCACGGATCGTCCTGTCTGAGAGGATCACGAGGGGGGACGATAGTGTGAGCGCCGCTCGCGGGCGTAGTTCAGCGGCAGAACATCAGCTTCCCAAGCTGAGAACGCGGGTTCGATTCCCGTCGCCCGCTCTCATCTCATCCGAAGTCCTGGTCAAGGGCACCGCCGTCTCACTCGGTAAGCTCCGAATGTCGACGTATCGGCGGATCAAGGTGTCCCCGTCCCACCGAGTAAGGGTCAGGGGGCACTCGATACCCGGCTCTCTGAACCGCCGCGCCGATCAGTTCAGATGGTGGGCGACGTACTCGTCGAGCGCCTCGCGGCTCACCTCTGAGATTGTTCGTCCTTGAGAAGCCGCGATGTGCTCAAGAGCCTCCCGAGTGCGGTTCGTCACTCTCACGCGAACCTGGATAGAAGGCCCTTCGCCGGTCTCGCCGCCCACGCGGGGACGCCCTCCGAGTCGTTGCCGGATCTCGGCCGGGTCAGTGATGACCTTTGCCCGCCCGGATTCGATCGCCGCCACCGTTCGCTCCGCGAACTCATCGGTGGCCGCCTTCGCCGCCTCACGCCATATCCCCGGTTCGGCGGCAACTTCTTCCTCGGAGACGTCCATGAGCTCGGCGAGTTCGCTGACGCTCATCTTGTCGATGTCCGAGCAGGTCATCGGCGCGAGACGCTCCGCGATGGACTCGTCCGGCTTCTGAGCTGGCTGACGGTGCTTTTTCATGGAAGGAACCTCTTGGCGATCACGGGGCGGAGCGGCATTGCGTGAAATACGACGAGGTCACCCTCGTCCGTCGCCCTGGCGAAGAGCTCAAGCATTCGTCCCGCAGGATCAGGGCCGATCACAAGGAGGCCGTCGTCCGTCTCGATCACTTGAATCGCGTTGGCGACGGCGTGCCGGATCGCTTCCTCGTTGAGGCCATGGCGCCTCGCTGAGGCGGTGATATCCACTCATGTTGTGTACCACACTACCCCCGGGGTCGAGGGAAGAGCCGAAGGAAGCACCGCCGGGGCCAAAAGCCAGGCCGGGGCATTGACGCCGGCGTCATTGCGCGTTCATGGCGCGTCCGGGCCCGTCCTCTGTTGTTCGTCAGCTCGCAGACCTGTCACTCCGGTTCACTGGGGTTCGCCGAACCAGCCTGGAGGCGATTCCCAAGCTAAGAACGCGGGTTCGATTCCCGTCGCCCGCTCTCTATCTCCACCATCCTTCGCTGTGGACGATCACGTCCACGACGAGGGAGGAAGCCGTGCTGGTGGAGCTGGGGGTCGTGGAACAACGACATAGGGCCGTACTCGAGGTCCTCAAGGACGGGGCCAGCGTCACCGACGTGGCTCGGCGCCATGGGGTGGGGCAATCGCGAACCATTGTTGCTCAGACGTCCCTCCTAGCCGAGGTGGCCGTTGCCTGGCGTTCGAGCCCGGGAGGTCGGTAACGGTCTGTCCCAGGGATCCCGGTCGTGAAGGCCTTCGTGAGGCACGCCTGGAGCCATCAGCCTCCCGCTCACAGGCGTGAGATACTCGGGAATGTGGTCGATAGATCGCAGGCACGGCACAACCGGTCCAACATGGATTCGGAAGCACAGACAGCGTTCGTGATGTGGATCACCGGGCTCGTCCTACTGCCTCTTGGGCTTTTCCTATTTGTCGTGCGCAGGCTATTGCGAAGGACGCGCGAACTGAGCAGCGAATGATCCCGCGCCCTCCCCCGAGGTTGGTCGACGATCGGCACCTTCGTCGAGCTTCTCGACGACCTTCTCCGTTCGAACCACAAGGAAGATGCCTTCGTCGATCGTGTGCACTGGCTGACCGACTCGTCCCTCAGCGTCCACTGACAGAGGCAAGCGATCGCGTTCATCGCGTCGGACGCCACTCGGAGCCCATTTGCCGTGCATCGCGCCGATTCGCTGGGTTCGCCGCGATCCACCCGCTCGCCGACCGAAGGACTCACTCGGATCCGGCAGGGAGAGTATCCCGACGTCGGCGCACGCGCTGACGTGCTCGCGTCTGCTGGTCCAACGCCACCTTTCTGAGTCTCACAGCTTTGGGCGTAACCTCGACGCACTCGTCGTCGCTGATGAACTCGAGCGCCTGCTCCAGCGACAATCGCAAGTGCGGTGTCAGACGCACCAGCTCCTCCGCCGTAGAGGAGCGGTAATTCGTGAGCTTACGCTCCTTCGTGGGATTCACGTCCATCTCGTCGACCCTGGCGTTCTCACCCACGATCATGCCCTCGTATACGAGGACGCCCGGGCCGACGAAAAGCGACCCGCGATCCTCGAGTGACATCAGTGCATAAGTCGTGGTGACTCCCCGACGATCCGCAACCATCGATCCGTTCCGCCGAACGCGCAGCTCCCCGTGCACCGGATCCCACCCATCGAATACGTGGTGCAAAACCCCGGTACCCCGGGTGGCAACCAGGAATTCGGTGCGGAAACCTACGAGGCCCCGGGCCGGGATCCGGTAGTCCATCCGCACCCACCCGCTGCCGTGATTGACCAACTCGCGCACCAAGCCGAGTCGCAGTGCCAGGAGCTGCGTCACCACCCCGAGGTACTCCTCGGGGATGTCGACGGCGAGGCGCTCCATCGGCTCGTGGAGCTTCCCGTCGATCATCCGGGTCACGACCTGAGGCTTGCCCACGGTCAACTCGAAGCCCTCGCGGCGCATGGTCTCGATGAGTACCGCCAACTGCAGCTCGCCCCGGCCCTGGACTTCCCACGTGTCCGGTCGGTCCGTGGGCAGCATCCGGAGTGACACGTTGCCCACCAGCTCTGCATCGAGCCGTCCCTTTACCAGTCGAGCCGTCAGCTTGGTCCCGTCCTGACCGGCCAAGGGCGATGTGTTGATGCCTATCGTGATCGACAAGCTGGGTTCGTCCACGAAGATCGGAGGGAGGGGCCGCGGGTCTTCGGGATCAGCCAACGTCTCTCCGATGGTCACCGAGTCGAATCCGGCGACCGCCACGATCTCGCCCGGCCCGCTCACGTCGACGTCGACCTGCTCGAGACCCTCGGAGGAGAAGAGCTCGGTGACCTTCCCCTTCTGGACCGAGCCGTCGAGCCGGCACAATGCCACGGCGTCGCCCCGGCGCAACGAGCCGTGGTGAACCCGGCAAATCGCCAGGCGTCCCACGTAGGGCGACGCACCGAGGTTGGTCACGAGCACCTGCAGCGGGTGTTCGGGGTCGAACGTCGGTGCGGGGACGTACTGGACGATGGTGTCGAACAGGATCGCGAGGTCGGCGCCTGCGGCATCTGGCTCCGCCGCCGCCCATCCGTGACGGCCGCTGGCATAGAGCACCGGGAAGCCAATCTGGTCCTCGTCGGCGTCGAGGTCGAGAAAGAGCTCCTCCACCTCGTGGACCACCTCCGCCACCCTGGCATCGGGCCGGTCCACTTTGTTGATCACGACGATCACGGGGAGCCTGGACTCGAGAGTCTTGCGCAGGACGAAGCGCGTTTGGGGGAGCGGGCCCTCCGATGCGTCCACGAGGAGGAGCACTCCGTCGACCATGGCCAACGCCCGCTCCACCTCCCCACCGAAGTCGGCGTGCCCCGGGGTGTCGACAAGGGTGATCTTGGTGGCTCCGTGGTGCAAGCCGACGTGCTTGGCCAGGATGGTGATGCCCTTCTCTCGTTCGAGGTCGCCAGAGTCGAGCACGCGATCGACCACGTTCTGATTAGCCCGGAAGGCGCCGGTTTGCCGGAGCATGGCGTCGACCAGGGTGGTCTTCCCATGGTCGACGTGTGCAACGATCGCCACGTTGCGGAGATCGTCACGGCGGTTCATGGGCGATCAGCGTACCGGGAGTCCCGGGGAAGGTGGACGAGTTTCGACGCCCCGCGTTCCTCCGTCGTCTGTGTCGGACTGGCAGTCGGGACGCGGGGCGTTCCTCCAACCACCCCAGCCAGCGGTTCGTCACCACCGGCAAGATCGACGCGACGCCAGCTCCACTTTGCGCTTTAGCGGGCCGATCCCTCACGCTCGACAGCTATCGTCGCCTCGTGGCAACAGCATCGGTGCCCAAGGGCGTGATCCCGGACCGGCGGACCCTCGCCATCGAGGTTTGGATCGTCCTGGCACTGTCGCTGGGCGCTTCCGCCCTGTACGCCCTACTCGACCTGACCCGCGACGTGGCTTCAGGGCAGTCGCTACGCCGACAGACGGCGGTCATCAACGCGTCAGTCACGAGCAACTCCACCCTGGACCTCCTCTATCAGGTCCTCGGCATCGTGGTGGCCTTGGTCCCCGTTGTCTTGGTCATCTACCTGCTGTACCGAAATGGCGAGTCCGCCGAGTCAATCGGGTTCGACACCAAAGAGCCCGGGCGCGAGGTTGGGTGGGGAGCCGCGCTGGCTGCCGTCATCGGCGGAGCCGGTTTGGCTTTGTACATTGGTTCCTTCTACGGCGGGCTCAGCCTCAGGGTGGTGCCCACCAACCTTCCGGCGACGTGGTGGAGGATCCCCGTCCTGTTGCTGGCTTCCATCCAGTACGGACTCCTCGAGGAGGTGGTGGTCTGCGGGTACCTCCTGCACCGCCTGCGCCAGATCGGATGGCGTGAGAACCGGTCCCTCGCCACGAGCGCCCTCCTCCGTGGCACCTACCACCTGTACCAGGGATTCGGTGGGTTCGTGGGCAACCTGATCATGGGACTGATCTTCGGGCGTCTCTACCAGCGCCAAGGCCGTCTGGGCCGCCTAGTTGTGGCTCACAGCCTGATCGACGCCGGCGCCCTGATCGGCTATGTCGTGCTCAAGGGGAAAGTGTCGTGGTTGCCCTAGCAAGTCAGCCGGACCGTGCCGCTGGCCAGATCGCTGACCAACGGCTCTGGCCGGGAGCAGTTCGGGATGCCACGGTGAGAGCATGCGTCCCAGGTGGTGGGTACCGGGTGCGCTCGCCCTCATGTCGCTGGTGACATCGTCATGTGCCGGGGGGCGCCAGGGCACCGGGTCGTCGACGACATCGACGACCTCCCTGGTCGGCTCGGACACGGCAAGAGCGACGGTCAGCCCCGACCAGGGGGTGGCCGGAACCACGCTCACCTTCAGCGTCCAAATCCGCGGACCGGGAACTCTTGGAAGCGAGGCTGTGCTGTTTGGTGACGGAGCCACCTCTGGAGTCAAAGCAGCAGACGTCGCCTGTGGCGTTACGGCCCGGGCCGACCACGTGAGCACGTACGTCCACGCCTACGCCCGACCTGGTACCTACCAGTTCGCCGACGAGGTGACGGTCCAGGCCCCTCCGCCATCGTGCCGCTTGGTGCGCACGACGGCCCGCCTCACTCTGGTCGTCGCAGCGCCGCTGACGAGCGCTACCCTCAACGGCGCCTTCGTCTCGCCTACTATGAACCTCGCCTGCAACATCGACGTCACCGCCACCAACTCCGTCCGTTGCGTCAGCTTCTCCCCGCCCTGGCTCGTCACGATGGATGCCAGCGGCTCGTACCGGACGTGCTCGGGCGACACCTGTAACCTCGGCAATCCCGCCATGGGGACGCCTGTGCTCCCCTACGGGTGGGCGACTGGAGCAGGCCCGTTCCAGTGCCTGTCGACGGAGGTGGGTATCACCTGCACCGTCGTCGGCCACAAGGGGTTCACCATCTCGCGCGCCGGTATCGAGCGCGTGTCGTAGGTCCTTCGCGTCTCGGGCGAGCTGCGCCAGTCAGTCGAGGGGCGTCGGCGGATAGCACCCGGTCGAGGGCCGGGAGCTCCGGCTCTCGTCAGGTCCCCGACGAAGGGCACTACGTTGCCCGGGCTCCGGCCTGGCACAAACGAGAGCCAGGCCCCCGACGAAAGCGTAGAAGGTCCAGGGCACCACCAGCCCGAAGGCGAGGCCCGTCACCAGGCTCAGAGCCGACAGAGCCAAGAGAAAGACCCCCACCCGGCCCAAGGTCAAGCCGGCCATGTGAAAGAGGGCCCGACGTCGTTCCCTCGGCCAGACAGGGTCGAGCACCTCGTCGACGGCACCGGACAGATCGAGATCGTCCACTGCTTCTCGGTATACGCCTTCTCGGGCCCTGGCGCTACCCCTCCCCGGTCGAGGCCTTGGTCGGCCATGGCGACCGGCGGCGCCCAACGCGAGCACTGGGCTCATCCGGTGCCCTGGGACCGCTCCCCGATCGGGCCGTCCTCGCTGGTGGAATTCTGCAAGGAGAGGGCGCCTCGAGGACAGGCGGCGACCGCCCGGCGGGCACGACGCAGAAGCTCCTTTGTTCCGATCTCGGAGCGGTCGACGATGGGAAAGCCCCATGGGTCGAGGTCGACGCGTTCGGCGAACACGAGCATGCACATGCCGTGACCGCGGCAGCGGGCCAGGTCGACCGCCAACCGTGCCGTCACCGCCAGCCCTCGGCGCTGTGGGACACGGGGAACACGGCACTCCTGCTCGCTCCGGGGCAGGGACCGTGGCGGAGGTGGTATCGCACGTCGGCGGCGAAGACCTCCAGGGAGGACTCGAGCAGCCGGACCGCTCCGTCAGGATGGGCACAACCGCCTCGCCCAACGACGGTCGCCGCGCACCGCAACAGGCGTCGCACGACCGAGCGCGGCGCCCGGCCCCGGGCGAGCACGCCCGCCACGGCGGCGAGCTCAGGGAGGCCGAAGGCGCAAGGTCCACACTGCCCGGCACTCTCGGCCGCCAGATAGTCGAGGAGACCGGCCGTCTCGGCCAACCCGCACCGCCCGGGTGAGAGGACGCCGAGCAGGCCACATCCCAGAGCCACGCCGGCGCACGCCAGGGCGTCGCCTGACAGTGCCAAGGGCCATGCCCGGTTCATCTCCACCCAGGCACCCCCGTAGCCACCTACGAGCAGGGCCGCTCCGTCCGCCGCTGCCGGAAAGCCGTGACCCGCAAGCCCGGCCCTACCTGATGCAGCCACCAGCTGGCCGATGGACGTCGGTCCCCACACCTCGAAGACCGTGCCCGGACGGGCCACCTCTCCCGCCATCGTGACCAGGAACGAGCCTGGGGCGGTGGCCGAGCCGGCGGAGCGGAACCAGCCCGCCCCGAAGCGGGCGATGAGGGCTATGTGGGCGACGGTCTCGGCGTTGTTGAGCAGCGTGGGCCGGCCGTGCACCCCTGACGCCGTGGCCCGTCGCCCCGGCCGCGGCCGAGCCGGCTTCCCTTCGACGAAGGCGATCACGGCGCTGGACTCCCCCGCCACGAAGCGGTTCGGCCCCACCGACAGGTGCACCGGCACAGGGTCGTTCTCCCGTGAGGCGCGTTCGGCCATCGCAGCGCGCAGGGCCGCGACGACGGCGTGGTCCGTTCTGTGGGTGTGGACCACGACGTCGGTTGCGCCTACTGCTCCGGCGGCGAGCACGGCGCCATCGAGGACCAGATGGGGTCGGAAGCGGATGAGTACACGATCCTTGTTGCTTGCCGGTTCGCTCTCCGACGCGTTCACGACCACCACTGCCGGCCCCTTCCCGCCGGCCACGGCACGCATCTTTCGGGCGGTGGGGAAGCCCGCCCCTCCTCGGCCGCCGAGACCGCTTTGCTCCACGGCCCCGATCAGCTCGGTGCCGCTTCGCGCCGCAGCCAACGAGCCGAGACGCGACACATGGTCGTCCAGGGATTCAGCACCCAGCCAGGGTGGGGGGCCGGCCAGAAGCCTCGTGCCGGGGGCACCTGTGCCGCCGTACCCCTCGGCCGCCTCCACCCCCTCGGCTCGGGGAGGCGTCGAGGTGGCGATGCCGGTCACAGCGGCAAGCCGCTGACGGCGGGCAGGCCCCCATCGTCGGACGCCGGGCGACGCGCTCGGGGGACGCGAGCGAGAAGTCGGGTGACGGTGAGAGCGACCACTGCCACGCCGCTCGAGGCGTAGACGACGCGCAGTGCGGGGGTGTCGCTGCCGGCCAATACACCGTGGAACCAGGTGAGAGCGAAGACCACAACGGCGAACCGGTGCACGAAGATCCACCGATGCCGGGTGACGAGGCGGCCCGCCAGGGCGGCCGAGAGTCCTGTGGCCAGGCCCAGGTACAGCGCCACCGTCCCGAGAGCAACCGCTGCGGGGCGGTACCGGGAGCTGCCCGGCACGAGAGCGCCCTGCACGCCGACGCCGGCATAGCGGTCGAGGACGAGGGCGAGCACGTGCCCCGCCACCAGCAGCACCGTCCCGGCGGCGAGCACCGCATGCGCTCTCAGCTGCACGGCAGGGTGCAGGCCGGGGCGCCGCAGCCTCCACGGGTGGCTGTACCACGTACCGACGAGCACCAGGGCGGTGAGCGCCAGGTAGGCAGCCAGGCCCAGGCCCCGCCCCACGATCCAGGGCAGCATGGGGTCGTGACGGGCGGGGGCCGAGGCCCACACGACGAGGAACCCTCCGGCGAAGGCGGTGATGAGCACGCCAGCCGAAGAGCGGGGCCGAGGGCGGCGAGCACCGCTCTCACTGGATGGGCCCGATGAGCCGGTTGGACGGACCCGGTGATGGGTGCCGGCGGTCACGATGGCCCCCACGACACCAGTCGGGCCATGGGCTCGGTGAGAGACAGCTGGCCGGCCTCGCCGATCCACAAGGCGGCCAGGGATCTCGCCGATGCCACGGACTCGATGTCGCCCGCACCGGTGAGGAAGAGGGCCTTGGCCCAAACCTCCGCTTCGGCCGGATCCGGGCACACCACCGTCACCGCCCGCAGCCCCTGGCCGCCGGGGCATCCCGAACGGGGGTCGATCAGGTGGTGCACGGCCCGACCATCCACGTGCCACCGTCGCAGACGGGTGGAGGAGGTGGCGCAGGCCAGGTCTTGCAGCTCGAGCACCGCACGCGGCCGCGGATCGTTGAAGGCGTCTTCCACCGCAATGCGCCAAGGACCGCCGTCGGGGGCCGAGCCGGCGCAGTAACAGTCGCCGCCCGCCTCCACCAGATGACCGCCTCCGGCGGCGCGCAGCACCGCGCTCGCCCACCGGACGGCGAGCCCCTTGCCGATGCCGCCCAGGTCGACCGGCACCTCGCCGAGGACCACTTCGCTCCGCTCGTCGTCGAACCGAGGCTTCCATTCGGCCATGGCCGGACGCGCTGGTGCAGGACCTCGTTCAAGGTTCACGTCCATCGAGGCGAAAGGCAGCGAGCGGTCGTAGCCCAGGGCCACCAGATCGCGCAGTACCCGAGGGTCGAAGAGCCCCTCGGTCGAGCGATGGAACCAAGCCGCCTCGCGCAGGGCGTCGAAGCACTCCCGTGGCAGGCGGTGCGCTTGTGCGGGGGTGGCGTTTGCCCGCATGAGCGGACTGGAGGGGTCGAACCTGGTGCAGGCCGCCTCGACGGTGGCGAATACCGCCAGGGCCTCGTCAATGACGCCCTCGAGGACGTTGCGGGACCCATCCTCGTGCCACAGCCTCACCCTGATCTCGCTGCCCATGGCCTGAACGCGGCCTGTGAGCTCGTTGCGACACACCCCCGTCGGCGTCACGTCAGGGCACGATCGCCCCTGAGGCGCCGGTCGTGGCATGCACCGGCGGCGGTGGGCTCAGCACCGGGAGCGACAGCGAAGGTAGGGGCGCCGGGGAAGACGCCGGCACGCTGGAAGCTCCGGGAACCGGTGCAGCAGCCAAGGCGGTCACCCGGCTCTGCGCCTCGGACAGTTC
>JBJKRZ010000058.1:0-5549 GCA_046704365.1 Acidimicrobiales bacterium
AGTCGGTGTCGGGGATCAGGGGGCTCGTCCAGAACCTGCGCCGCCACATCGGCGACCACGTGACCCTCGCCGACCTGGCCGGCCACCGGGCCACGCTCCTGCAAGGCCCGCGCTTCGTGGGCACCGGCGCCGAGGTGGCCGACCAGATGGAGCAGTGGATGGAGGCCGAGGCCTGCGACGGCTTCACCATCGCCGCCACCCACAGCCCGGGTGCCTACGAGGACGTGGTGCGCCTGGTGGTGCCCGAGCTCCAGCGCCGCGGCGTGTTCCGGGAGCGCTACAGCGGGACGACGCTTCGCCAGAACCTGGGCCTGCCGAGACCGGAGGCGGCGGTCCGTGGCTGAGACGACCGGGGCCGCCGGCCCCGGTCCCATGGCGGGACTGCGGGTGGTGGACACGGCCACGCTGGCCGCCGGGCCCCTCGTGGCCACCGCCTTCGCCGAGTTCGGCGCCGACGTCGTCAAGGTGGAGCAGCCGGGCGCCGGCGACCCCATGCGCAGCTGGGGCGAGCGCAAGGACGGCACGGGGCTCGTCTGGAAGAGCATCAGCCGCAACAAGCGCTGCGTCACCGTGGACCTCCGCCAGGAGAAGGGCCGGGAGCTCTTCCACCGGCTCCTCGAGGTGAGCGACGTCGTCGTCTTCGGCAACAGGCCCAGCGCCCTGGAGCGCTGGGGGCTGGACTGGCCCTCGGTGCACAGGGCCCATCCCCGGCTCGTGATGCTCCACATCAGCGGCTACGGGGGCGGCGGGCCCAAGAGCGACCGGCCCGGCTACGGCACGCTGGCCGAAGCCATGAGCGGCTTCGCCCACCTGACGGGCCAGCCCGACGGCCCTCCCACCCTGCCGCCGTTCATGCTGGCCGACGGCGTGGCGGGCCTGGCCGCCACCTACGCCGTGCTGATGGCTCTGTACCACCGCGACGTGCACGGGGGCGAGGGGCAGCTGGTGGACGTGAACCTGGTCGAGCCCCTGGCCCGGCTCATCGAGTCGTCCACCTTGACCTACGACCAGCTGGGAGCCGTTCCCGGCCGGGTGGGCAACCGGCTCGACGCCAGCGCACCGCGCAACGCCTACCAGACGGCCGACGGCAAGTGGCTCGCCATGTCGGGCGCCTCGCCCGCCATCGCCCGGCGCGTCTTTCTGGCGGTGGAGCGTCCCGACATGGCCGACGACCCGCAGTACGTGGACCCCGTCACGCGCCAGGCGAGGGCGTTCGAGGTGGACAAGGTGGTGGCCGACTGGATCGCCCGCCACAGCCTGGAGGAGGCCATGGCGACCTTCGAGGAGGCGGAGGTGGCGGCGGCCCCCGTCTACGACGCCGCCCAGTTGCTGGCCGACGAGCATCTCCGGGCGCGCGGCACTTTCCAGTCGGTCGACGATCCCGACCTGGGGCCCGTCACCGTTCAGGCGCCGGTGGTTCGCCTGAGCGACACCCCGGGGCGCGTCGAGCACCTGGGGCGGGCGCTGGGCGCCGACAACGAGGCGGTCTTCGGCCAGCTCCTCGGCGTCGGGGCCGCCGAGCTGGACGCCCTGCGCCGGTCGGGGGTCGTCTGATGGCGCCACCCGTCCCCCCGGCGCGGGCACGGCGCTCGGAGCTGGCCACGCCGGCCAGCAGCGAGAAGATGTGCGCCAAGGCGGCGACCTGCGGTGCCGATCTCGTGTTCCTCGACCTGGAGGACGCCTGCGCCCCGGTCATGAAGCAAGAGGCCCGCTCCATCGCCGTGCGGGCGCTCACCGGCCTCGACTGGGGACGCACGGTGCGAGCGGTGCGCGTCAACGGCATCGACACGCCGTGGTGCCACGGCGACATCGTCGAGCTCGTGACCGGGGCCGGCCACGCCCTCGACGTGATCATCGTGCCCAAGGCGCGCCGGGCACGCGACGTGTGGTGGGTCGACGTGCTGCTCACACAGCTCGAGGCCGAGCTGAAGATGACCAGGCGCATCGGCCTCGTGGTGCTAATCGAGGAAGCCGAGGGCCTCGGCAACGCCACGGCCATCGCCCGCTCCAGTGACCGCCTCGAAGCGATCATCTTCGGCGCCGGCGACCTCTCGGCGTCGCTCAAGGCACGGGTGGACGGGAACTTCGACCCGCTGGGCGAGTACCCGGGCGACTTCTGGCACTTCGCCCGGGTCCAGGTGCTGGCGGCGGCGCGGGCGGCGGGCATCGACGCCATCGACGCCCCCTATCCCGCCTACCAGGACCCCGAGGGCTACCGGCGCGCCGCCACGGCGGCCAGCCTGCTCGGCTTCGACGGCAAGTGGGCCATCCACCCCGACCAGGTGGCCATCGCCAACGAGGTGTTCTCGCCCACCCCCCAGGAGATCGCCGAGGCCGAGGACGCCATGAAGACCTACCGGGCCTCGGAGGCCGAGGGGGTGGGCGCCATGGGACGACACGGCAAGCTCGTCGACGCCGCCCACATGCGCCTCGCCGCCAACGTGCTCCGCAAGGCCTCGCTGGCCAAAGACCTCCGCCCGCCCACGCCCCCGAGGAGCGACCCATGAGCAGCCCACGCCAGCCCGAGGCCGTCCGCCTGCGCAGCGCCCGCATGCTCGACGTCGCAAAGGGCGAGCTCCTCGAACCCGGTGACCTGCTCGTGGTGGGCGACCGCATCGCCGAGGTGCATCCCACGTCGATCCCCGCCGGCGCCCGCAGCATCGAGCTGGGCGACCTGACCCTTCTGCCCGGGCTCATGGACATGGAGGTCAACCTGCTCTTGGGCGGCCCCGACCACCGCAGCCCCCTCAACGCCGTACAGGACGACCCGGCCCTGCGCACCCTGCGGGCGGTGGTGAACGCCCGACGGACGCTGCGGGCCGGCTTCACCACGGTGCGCAACCTGGGCCTGTTCGTGCAGACCGGGGGCCTCCTGCTCGACGTAGCCCTCAAGAAGGCGATCGACCGGGGATACGTGGAGGGGCCCCGGGTCGTCCCCGCCGGCCATGCCATAAGCCCCACGGGCGGGCACCTCGACCCCACCATGTTCCAGGCCATGGCGCCTCACGTGCTGCCCCTCACCGTCGAGGAGGGGATCGCCAACGGGGTGGCCGAGGTGCGCAAGGCGGTTCGCTACCAGATCAAGTACGGGGCCGAGCTCATCAAGGTGTGCGCCTCGGGCGGGATCATGTCGCACACGGGCGCCGCCGGCGCCCAGCAGTACTCGGACGAGGAGCTGCGCACGGTCGTGGACGAGGCGCATCGGGCAGGCCTGCGTGTCGCTGCCCACGCCCACGGCGACGACGGCATACGCGCCGCCCTGGAGGCGGGGATCGACTGCATCGAGCACGGCTCGCTCATGAGCGACGACACCATCGACCGCATGGTCGAGCTGGGCCGGTTCCTGGTGCCGACCACGTACCTGGCCGACGGCATGGACGTGTCACGCGCCGCCCCCGAGCTCCAGGCCAAGGCGGCCGAGGTGTTCCCGCTGGCCAAGCAGACCATCTCCAAGGCCATCGCCAAGGGCGTGAAGATCGCCTGCGGCACCGACGCCCCGGCCATTCCCCACTCCCAGAACGCCAAGGAGCTCGTAGCCCTCGTCGAGCGGGGCATGACCCCGCTCGGGGCTCTGCGCGCCGCCACCACGGTGGCGGCCGAGCTCATCGACCGCCACGACCGGGGGCGCCTCGAGGAGGGGCTGCTGGCCGACGTCATCGCCGTGCCCGGCGACCCTCTGGCCGACATCGGGGTCACCGAGGACGTCCGCTTCGTCATGAAGGGCGGCCAGGTCTACCGCCATCCCGGCGAGGAGGGCTGAGCCGCCGCGTGGCCAGTCAGCCTGCCAGCCCGAGTCTATCGACAATCAGCTAACAATCGACAATACGATATCCTCGCTGTGTGGTCGACAGGAGATCGGCTTCGCTCCTACGCGAGGCGAGGACCAAGACAGGGCTCTCCCAAGCTGAGCTCGGGCGCCGAGCGGGAGTCACCCAGAGCGTCGTGAGCGCATACGAATCCGCCGCTCGGCAACCCTCGCTGGCGATGCTCGACCGGCTCGTCTCGGCGACAGGCCTGGTGCTCGAGCTGAAGGTGCGCCCTCGAAGATCGCCGCTCGCAGGCCCCGTCGGGAGGCGGCTGTGGACTCGCCGGAACAAGGTCAAGAGCGTGGCCGCCAGCCACGGGCTCGTGAACCTCCGGGTCTTCGGCAGCGTCGCCCGAGGTGAGGAGAGCGAGGACAGCGACGTGGACCTCCTCGTGGACGTCGCGCCCGGGGTGGGCCTGATCGGTCTCGCCAGAGCCCAGCGCGAACTCGAGCTCGTAATCGGCGCGCCAGTGGATCTGGTACCGGCGAGCGACCTCAAGTCGGGTGTCGCTGGTTCAGTACTCGCCGAGGCGGTGCCGCTCTGACGCGCTTCGATCGCCAGCGCCTCGAGGACATCGTGGCGGCCATCGGGGCAATCCGCTCCCACCTGGAGAGGGGATCCCTCAGTGACGGACTCGTCTTCGACGCCGTCCGCGTTCGTCTGATCGAGATCGGTGAAGCCGTCAACGCTCTACCTGAAGACCTGCAAGCCGCTGAACCCGATATCCCCTGGAATGAGGTCGCTCACATGCGTGACCGGCTCGCGCACCGCTATTTCGACACATCTCATGCCATCGTGGCCGCTACCGTCGAGAGCGATCTCCCCGAGCTCGAATCAGCCGTCGGGAGGCTCCTGGCGCGCTCTGCTGAGCAGTAGCGCAGGCGAAGCAAACGCTTTGCACGGTGGACTGCCGATCGGCAGCGGAGGAGATGCCGTTGGGACCAGCGAGGCAGGTTACAGTGCCGCTCGGCGCCCGTGCGCTCGAAAGGGGGTGGGAACATGGCCTCGGCGCCCTACGGCGTGATCCAGTGGGCCACGGGGAACACGGGCCAGCGGGCGCTGCGCGAGGTGATCCGCGATCCGCGCTTCGAGCTCCTCGGCGTGCTCGTCTACGACGCCTCCAAAGACGGCCTCGACGCTGGCGAGCTGTGCGGGGAGCCTCACACGGGGGTGAAGGCCACGACCGACCGCGCCGCCGTGCTCGACCGGGGGGCCGACTGCTGCCTCTACATGCCGCGCGCCACCGGCAGCGGGCCCACGAGGGCGGGCCTCGGCCAGGACGATCTCGTGGCCGACGTCGTGGCCCTGCTCGAGAGAGGCACCAACGTGGTGACCACCTGTACCGACCTCGTCGCTCGCGGCGCCCGGTTGAGCGAGGCTCAGCGGTCCCGGGTGCGGGAGGCCTGCCGGAAGGGGAACGCGTCGCTGTGGGCGACGGGGAGCGACCCCGGGTTCATCACCGAGACCCTCCCGCTGGCGCTGCTGTCCGTGCAGCGCCGCGTGGACCTCATCGAGATCGAGGAATTCGGCGACCTCTCCCGCCGCCCCTCCCCGCACATGGTCCTGGAGCAGATGCGCTTCGGCAAGGCGCTGTCGGAGTTCGACCCCGACCGCCGCAAGGACCACCTGTTCGGGGAGTACCAGCCGGCGCTGACCGTGCTCGCCGACATGGCCGGCCTCGACGTCGACGAGTGGACGGCCGAGGGAGGCGTGGCCGCTTCGGTCAAGGACCTGTCCATCGTG
>JBJKRZ010000059.1:0-4075 GCA_046704365.1 Acidimicrobiales bacterium
CGGCTCCCACGAGCAGGCTGGCTGCTCCGCCCAGGGCGAGGCCGCCCCGGCCGAGCCAGCGGTGGATGCCCGAGGGGGACACGAGGTCGTCGACCCCGGTGCCTTCTTGCTCCATGCGAAGGCAAGCGTTGTGGAGCACGACGCTAACCATGACTGACCTCCCAATTCGTGATGGTGACGATGAGTCCGTGGATGGCCTCGGTGACCGTGTCCTGGTACTTGCCTGGAGCAGGTCCGCCCGAGAGCGTGATGACAGTGCTCAAGGTGACCGCCGTGGGCGTGTCCCCCTGAGTGGTGATGGTGACGTCGAGTGGCGAGTCGTGACCCGACACCCAGGCGCCCGAAAGCGGTGCGGGCATGGCCACGCCGGGAGCCAGCAGGTTCCACCAGTCGCTGCGGTGCTGGTCGGCGGCCTTGAGCCCGCCGAAGTAGGCGGCCAGGCCGGCCGCCTCCACGGCCAGGGGAGCAGGTGACTGGGCCCAGGCGCTGGCGGGCGTGCCGTTGATCTTCATGGTCCCCATGGGGGCCTCGTTGTTGCTCAGGGTGAGGCCCTGTGCCACGAGCGCCGGGGGTGCCATCGAGGTGTAGCCGGTGGGCCACGTCTGCGGGGCCTTGTTGTTGGCGCCCGTCTTGGCCGTGGTCACGCTGGCCTCCTCGGCCTCCACCAGGTACCGGTTGGGCGTGTACCACAAGGCGTTGGTGGGCCAACAGGTGTCGAGCACCAACCCGTCACCGGACAGCTGTGGGACGGGGGCACCCGCCTTCACGATCGTGTGGCCGGTGACGTGGAAGACATCGGTCACGCAACCGACGCGGTAGTCGATCGTGTCCCCGGGGTTCAGCTGGTCGATGTTGGCGAAGTAGCTCACGTCGTGCGCCAGGAGAACGGAGGTACCCGATGTGCCGGGGAAGGGTGTCGAGTCGGCGTGGCCGACGGCCACGTTGAGCTCGGCATCGTCGGTCCCCTGTTCCACAGGAGCCGTCACACCGAGCTTGGGCATCGAGAGCACGCCGGCGAGCTGACCGTCACTCGACGGCGTGCTCTCCGAGCAGGAGCCCCCGCTGCGGCCGAGCGAATTCTTCGCCGACCGCAGCAGGGCGTCCTGCCCGCGGCTGGAGTGGATCTGCCACCCCAGCCGATACCCGAGGACCCCGAGAGCGCCCCATACCAGGACGATCCCGACGATCACCCGAACCCAACTCAACACGGTTCACCCCCCGCTGCCTCGTGCCCCGCTCAGTGGCTCGCTCGGTCGACGAGGTGAGCCACCACGGGGAACCGGCGCAGCCTCGGCCAGGCCAGGAGCCCGCCGCCGATGGCGGCCAGCATGGCCAGCAGGGGCAGCGACCCCGCCCACCACTCGCCGGTGTGCACCGCCGTCGGCGAGACGGCAGCGGCCACGCTCGGAGTCGTGGGGACCTGGGGCGAGGGCGACGTCTGGGAAGCCACGGCCGGAGAGGTGCCAGCGGTGCTCGCGTTGGTGGCGGAGGTCTCGATGCCGGCACCGTTGATGCTCACGACGGAGTTGCCGCCAGGGGCCTGGCCGGGGAGCAGCTCGAGCTCGAGGCCCGATCCCTTCACGCCGCTACCCGTCGCCGTGCCCGAGGCCAGCTGCAGGGTGAGCAGCTGGCTCAACGGTGAGCTGTTGAGCTGGCTGATGCCCGAAGCGGTCTGACCGCACGAGGGGATCTCGAGGGGGTCAGGGAACGAGCCGCCCGACAGCGTGTGCAGGCCGTCCACCAGGGTGCCGGTGATCCGGATGAGCGACGCCTCGTAGTAGTTGGTCCACCCGGTCGAGGTGTCGCTGCTCGTGCAGGCGTTGGACGGAGCCGAGCAGGGGTAGGCGCCCGAGACGGTGCCTTCACAGGACACGGCGATAGCGGCCGGGATCTCCACCCGCAGCAGGGGCTCCACGCCCGAGTTGAGGCCCGGGAACAGCGACACGTCGACGGAGTTCGAGTGGCTGATGGCCTCGACCCCGCTCGTGGTCCCGGTGATCTGCGAGTAGGCGTTGCCCACGTCCACCTGCACGGTGGGGTTCACGAGCGGCAGCTTGCCGGTGGGCGGGTTGGGCAGGCCGGTGAGCACCTGGTTGCAGCTCTGCTCGAGCAAGGTGCCCAGCTGCGGGAAGCTGCCCAGGCCGCTGCACAGCTGGCTGGCGCCGTTGCTGTAGACCTGGCTCAGGATGCCGTCGAGGCTGACCGTCACCTGGGCGATGTTGGCGGCGCCCAGAGCTTGGGGGCCTGCCATGCCTGCGCCGGCGGTGGGGTCGACGCTGGCCGTGGCGTAACCGCAGCCGAGGCCCACGAAGGCGCCCACGCCGCTCGACACCTGGCCGCCGCCCTGGTTGCAGTCAGGCGGGGTGGCCGGTCCACCCACATCGGCGTTGGAACCGCCCACGCCGCCGTTGGCCGCCGCGTCGCCATTGCTGCCCTCGGTGCCGCTGTCGGTGGTCTTGCCGGCGGCGGTGGGCACGCTCACGCTGGGCCCGGTACCGGTGATCTGCGTGGACAGCAGGAAGCCCTGCGCCTTGGCCGAGGCGGTCTCGGTGGGCGTGCCACCGGCGCTGGCCAGCTGGTAGGTCCCCGACACCGCGGCGGTGCCGCCCGTGAGCTGCGTGCCGGCCAGGGCGAGGTACAGCCCGGCGCTGCTGGCGCTCACGTTGTACGTCCCTACACCACCGGGAAGCACTGTGTCGGCGAACGCCGTGCCGCTGGCAGCGAAGGCCAGGGTCATGGCGGCCGCCACGCCGAGGGAGGTGCCCCCGAGGGCGATCCTCAGCGTCTTTTTACGGACTTGCGTCCGAAAGAGTCGAGCCATTCCTGTCGATCCTCTCCGTGTGAGTTGGAACCCACCAGCTGTGTCTTTTTGCGCACCCTGCTAAACATCCGCCGGGGTCGCACCTGGTCGGCATGGGGCATAACCGCAGTGCGCGCGTGACCTTGCGGTGGAATGGATGCCGTACGGGGCCCCCTCCGGCGCAGGTCGCCGGCCCGCCGGTCCCGCCGGTGTCGTCCCTGGTAAAACCGGGGTTTCCCCATCCCACGGGGAACCCGCTGCGCCCGGGGGCATCCTGCCTCTAAGTCACTCTGCGCAGTAATATTGGTACGCAGAGTGAGATGCCAGACATTCGGTCGAGACGCCAGTGGACTTCCGCGCACATGTGAGTACTCTTAGTGGTGGAGTCAGGGCGGCTCGGCGCGATCGGGAAAGATCTTTGGCGATGTCCACCCGGCGGGAGCGGAAGATCGGGCAGGGTCCCGACCTCGAGGAGGAAGGGGGGCGCGGGGGGTGACGACGCTTCTCACCGGAGGAGCAGTTCGAGGGACCGGAACCCTCGACGACGACGTCGACTTGGCACGCGACCGCGTCCTCGTCACCAGGGCGCAAGCCGGTGACCGCGCCGCGTTCGACGATCTGTACTTGCGCTACTACCGCCGGCTCTACCGGTTCTGCCTGCGCCGGCTGCACGACACCCACGAGGCCGAGGACGTGGCGCAAGAGGCTTTCGCCCGCGCCTGGCGGGCGCTACCCACCTTCGGGGGCGACCGTCGCTTTTACCCGTGGCTGAGCGTCATCGCCTCGCACCTGTGCACCGACGTCCTGCGGCGGCGCAACCGCTCCACCCCGGTGGCCGAGTTCCACCAGTCCAACGTGGCCAGCACCGAGGACGGTGGTGAGGAGCTGATGCTGGCCGCCGTCGACTCCGCCATGGTGGCCAAGGCGTTCACCCGACTGTCCGACCGCCACCAGCGCATCCTGCACCTGCGCGAGGGGTCGGGCTGGTCCTACCAACGCATCGCCGACCACGAAGGCGTGGGGATCACCGCTGTCGAGACGCTGCTGTGGCGCGCCCGGCAAGCATTGAAGCGCGAGTTCGCCTTTCTGGCCGGCGCTGAGGGCCGCATGGGCGCCTGGCTGGGCGGGTTGCTCTCGCTGGCCTCGCTACGCCGACTTCTCGGGCTGCCTTCGCGGGCGCTGCACAAGACCGCCACGGCCGGCGCCAAGGGCGCTGCGGTGGCCGCCGGCTCCGCCGTGGCCGCCACCGCCATGGTGCTCGGCGCCACGCTGAGC
>JBJKRZ010000060.1:0-3444 GCA_046704365.1 Acidimicrobiales bacterium
GCTCTCCGACGGTCCGGTGCTGGTGGAAACGCTGGCCGTGGGGGTGTGCGGGACCGACATCGAGATCGTGTCGGGCGCCTACGGATGGGCCCCGCCGGGCCGCGACCGCCTCGTGCTGGGCCACGAGTCGCTGGGCAGGGTCTCCGAGGCGCCGGCCGGCGCCCCGGTGGCCGCCGGCGACCTCGTCGTGGGCATCGTGCGGCGCCCCGACCCGGTGCCGTGCCTCAACTGCGGCGTGGGCGAATGGGATTTCTGCCGCAACGGCCAGTACACCGAGCGCGGCATCAAGGAGCGTGACGGCTACTGCTCGGAGCGCTATCGCATCGAGCCCGACTTCCTGGTCAAGGTGGACCCGTCGCTGGGCACCCTGGGCGTGCTGCTCGAGCCGGCGAGCGTCGTGGCCAAGGCCTGGGAGCAGGTGGAGCGCATCGGCAACCGGGCGCACTGGCAGCCCAAGCGGGCCTTCGTCACCGGCGCCGGGCCCATCGGGCTGCTGGCCGCCCTGATGGGCGTGCAGCGCGGCCTCGAGGTCCACGTCATCGACCGGGTGACGAGCGGCCCCAAGCCCGAGCTGGTGGCGGCCCTCGGTGCCAGCTACCACACCGGCGCCGTGCAGGCCGCCAACGACCCACCCGACGTGGTGATCGAGTGCACAGGGGTGGGCGCTCTCGTCTTCGACGCCATGGAGCACGTGGCGCCGGGGGGCGTGGTGTGCCTGACCGGGGTGTCCTCGGGCGGGCGCAGCCTGGACGTGGACGCCGGCCTGCTCAACCGCTCCATGGTCCTCGAGAACGAGTCGGTGGTGGGCTCGGTCACCGCCAACCGCCGCCACTACCAGGCCGGGGCCGACGCCCTGGCCAAGGCCGAGCACAGCTGGCTGGACGGCCTCGTGTCGCGTCGGGTGCCCGTGGAGCACTGGGACCAGGCCTTCGAGCGCCACGACGACGACGTGAAGGTCGTCATCGAGCTGGGCAAGTGAGCTCGACCCAGGAGATCGCCCCCGGGGTGATCCAGATCGACACCCTTCTCGGCGGCTGGGAGCGGGTCACGGCCGGCTACCTGGTGACCGGCCCGGCGCCGGTGCTGGTGGAGACGGGCAGCCAGAGCTCGGTCCCCGCCCTGCTCGAGGCGCTCGGCGCCCTGGGCGTGGACGCCGGTGAACTGGCCGGGGTGGCTGTCACCCACATCCATCTGGACCACGCCGGGGGCGTGGGCGACGTCGCCCGCGCCTTTCCCTCCGCCACCGTGTACGTGCACGAGAAGGGCGCCCGGCACCTGGCCGACCCCACGCGCCTGGTGGACTCGGCGGCGCGGGTGTACGGGCCGCTGCTCGACTCGCTCTACGGCCGCCTCGACCCCACGCCGGTCGAGCGCATCCACGTGCTTGCCGACGGCGAGGAGCTGGTGGTGGGGCCGGGGCGGGTGCTCACCACCGTCGACTCGCCCGGGCACGCCAAGCACCACCTGGCCCTGCACGACAGCCAGAGCGGCATCCTCTTCGCCGGCGACGCCGTGGGCGTGCGCCTGCCCGACGCCGGGGTGCTGCGCCCCGCCGCGCCGCCGCAGGACTTCGACCTGGACCAGGCCCTGCACTCCATCGAGCGTTTCGCCGAGCGGGCTCCGGCCGGGTTGGCCCTCGCCCACTACGGGCTCGTCCCCGAACCGGCCGCCGTGCTGGCCGAGGCCTCCGAGACGCTGCGTCGCTGGGCGGCAGTGGCCGAGAAGGCGTGGCACGAAGGCCGTGACATCGCGGCGGCCCTGGAGGAGGCCTTCTCGGCCGACCTGGGAGGCGTGGACCCGGTTCATCGGGAGAAGCTCGAGACCCTGAACGGCGTGCACTCCAACGCGGCGGGCTTGCGCCGGTGGCTCGAGACCCGCGGTGCCGGCGGAGGGGGCCACATGGACAACGGTGCTCGGCGCCGGGGATGATGGCCGCCATGTCCCCGCCACCTCGGGCTCTGGCCCTTCTCGTCCCTGCGGCGGCCCTGCTGCTCGCCGCCTGCAGCTCCAGCCCCGACGTGCCGGCCGCCCAGAGCAATGTGGTCGCCTCCTCCTCGGCCACCCCGACGGTGACGGTGTCGTTCCGCTACGGCAGCTTCGAGCCGTCGCGGGTCACGATCCACACGGGCGAGACGGTGCAGTGGCAATGGCAGGAGACGCCCGTCCCGGCCAACGTCACCTTCGCCGACTTCTCCAGTCCCACCATGGAGAGCGGGACGTGGTCCCACACCTTCTCGGAGACGGGCACCTACCAGTACCGCGACACGTTGCGGCAGGGGGCGGACGGGACCGTCGTGGTCGTGCCCTAGCAGCCGGTGCGGCTCTTCGGTGCGCGGCGCCCGCTCCATGCCGCCCAGGGCGCTGAGCGACTGAGCGTCCCCGTCGACATGGGCGCCGGGGCGCCCATCGTGATGCTGCACGGCTACGGCATGCGACCCGTCACCTACGAGCCCACGGCCGCCATCTTGGCCACCGGTGCCCGGGTGGTCGTCCCCGACCTCTTCGCCGTCCACGGCCGATGGCGCTACGAGCGGGTGCTCGACGCCTTCGTGGCCACCTTGGACGACCTGGGCCTCGAGCGCGTCACCCTCATCGGGCACTCCTTCGGCGGGGGGATCGAGCTGGGCTTCGCCGCCGCCTATCCCGATCGGGTGGTGGAGCTCGTGTTCTCCGACACCCTGGCCGTCTCCGAGGAGTGGGGCCTGGCCGACGAGGCCCTGCGGCGCCCGTGGGGGCTGCTCGGGCTGGTCACCGCCTCGGCGGCGCGCAGCTTCGCCAGCCAGTGGCTGGCGCACCCCCGCCAGATGGTGGCGGCCGCCTGGTGGGGGTTCCGCTCCGAGCGCTCGGGCCCCATCGGGGTCGTGGCCGAGGCCGGCATCCCGGCGCATGTGCTGTGGGCCAACCGGGACTCGATCCTGCCGCGCTCCGACGGGAGGGAATTCGCCCAGCGCCTGGGGGCCACCTTCACCGTGGCGCGCTCGGCGGACGGGCACCCGGTGGACCACGACTGGATGTTCCAGGACCCGCAGCTGTTCGTGGCCCACCTGCGCAGCCTGGGCCTCCGGGCGCTGGGGAGCTGACCTGGGGAGGCGGGCGCCGGGTGCCCGAGGCGTGACCGAGGGGGGCGACGGGCTGCTCGACGCCAGCGGGCGCCTGCGCCGGCCTCTGGTGGGGGTGATGGCGCTCGCCACCGGGTTGGCGGTGGCCAACAACTACTACGCCCAGCCGCTGCTGGCCGACATCGGGCGCTCGCTGCACATGGGGGCCGGCGAGGCGGGCCTCATCGTGACCATGGCGCAGGTGGGCTACGCCGCGGGCCTGCTGCTGCTGTTGCCCCTGGGCGACCTCCTCGAGCGCCGCCGGCTCACGGTCGTGCTGTGCCTGGGCACCGCCCTGTCGCTGCTCGCCATGGCCGGCGCCCCGACGGGCGGGACCCTGCTGGCG